>CBFGPV010000019.1:0-39378 GCA_965650765.1 uncultured Burkholderiales bacterium | reverse complement strand
TGGACCACGCTCGGCCAGTACGGCGACTGGATCTTCTGCCTCGTGCGCACCTCCACCGAAGGCAAGCCCCAGACCGGCATCAGCTTCCTGCTGATCGACATGAAGTCGCCCGGCATCACCGTGCGGCCGATCATCACGCTCGACGGTGAGCACGAAGTCAACGAGGTGTGGTTCGACAACGTCGAGGTACCGGCGGAAAACCTCGTCGGCCAGGAGAACCAGGGCTGGACCTATGCCAAGTACCTGCTGGCCCACGAGCGCACCAACATCGCCGACGTGAACCGCGCCAAGCGCGAGCTCGAGCGCCTCAAGCGCATTGCCAGGACCGAACGCAGCGGCGCCCGCCCGCTGATCGACGACGTGCGGTTCCGCGACCAGATCGCGTTGCTCGAGGTCGACATCGTCGCACTCGAGATGATGGTGCTGCGGGTGCTGAGCGCCGAGCGCGGCGGCAAGAAAGCGCTGGACGTGGCGGCCCTGCTGAAGATTCGCGGCTCGGAGATCCAGCAGCGCTACACCGAGCTGATGATGCTGGCCAGCGGACCGTATTCGCTGCCCTTCATCTTCGAGGCCATGGAGGCCGGCTGGCAGGGCGACTACGTGGGTGCGATGCATTGCGCCCCGCTCGCGTCGACCTACTTCAACGTGCGCAAGACCACGATCTACGGCGGCTCGAACGAAGTTCAGCGCAACATCGTGGCGCAGATGACCCTGGGAGTGTGACCATGGACTTCGATTTCAGCGACGACCAGGAACAGCTGCGCGATGCCGTGCGGCGCTGGGTGGACAAGGGCTACGACTTCGAACGCCGCCGCGCGATCGTCAAGGCCGGCGGCTTTTCGCCCGAGGTCTGGCGCGAGATGGCCGACCTGGGCCTGACCGGCCTGGCCGTGCCGGAAGCGCACGGCGGCATGGGCTTCGGCCCGGTCGAGGCGATGGTGGTGGCCGAGGAACTGGGCCGCGGCATTGTGCTGGAGCCGTTTGCCGCGGTGTCGCTCGTGGCCGCCAACGCGCTGTCGGCCTATGCGCCCGAGGCGGTGCAGGCGCAGTGGCTGCCGCGCATCGCGAGCGGCGAGGCCCTCGTGGTGCTGGCGCACCAGGAGCGCGACGCCCGCTATCACCTGAACCATGTGAGCACCACCGCACGCGCCGAGGGCACCGGCTGGCGCCTCGACGGGGCCAAGAGTGTGGTGCCGGTGGGCGACCAGGCGGCCGCCTTCATCGTGCCGGCCCGGGTGTCGGGCCAGGTCGGTGACACCCAGGGCATCGCGCTGTTCCTGGTGGAACGCGAGGCTGAGGGTGTCTCGACCCGGGGCTACCCCACCCAGGACGGCAGCCGCGCGGCCGAGTTGACGCTGGCCGGCGCCGCCGCCACCTTGCTGGTGCCGGGTACCGACGGCCATGCCGCGCTGGAGACCGTCGTCGACATCGGCATCGCCGCGCAGTGCGCCGAAGCCGTCGGCACGATGGACAAGCTCTTTGCCGTCACGGTCGACTACCTGAACACGCGCAAGCAGTTCGGTGTGGCGATCGGCACCTTCCAGGCGCTGCGCCACCGCGTGGCGGACATGAAGATGCAGCTGGAGCTTGCACGGTCGATGAGCTACTACGCCACACTCAAGCTGGGTGAAGGCGACAGCAACCGCCGCCGTGCCATCTCACAGGCCAAGGTGCAGCTCGGACAATCGATGCGCTTTGTCGGACAGCAGGCGATCCAGCTGCATGGCGGCATCGGCGTGACCGACGAGTACATCGCCGGCCACTATTTCAAGCGCCTGACCTGCCTGGAGCTCAGCTTCGGTGACACCCTGCACCACCTGGGCGAGGTGTCGGCCCGGATGCAGGAGACCGCGGGCGTGTTCGCCTGAGGCCCGTGGCACGCGCCCCGGCGCTACACTTGCGCCATTGATGAAGCACTGCCGCCTCCGGGCGGCAGTGTCCGTTTGTGGGTGACCCGGAGGTCCGATGCGGCTGGCTCAGGTGCTGTTTTCACAGGGTTTCGGTACCCGTCGCGAGTGCGATGGGCTGATTCTGGCCGGTGAGGTCTCGGTCGGTGGTGTGGTGATCGACGATCCCGATCATGAGGTCGATCCGGCTGGTCTGGTGTTTCGTGTCTCGGGACGCGAGTGGCCGTACTGCAGCCAAGCCTACCTGATGCTGCACAAGCCGATGGGCCACGAATGCTCGCAGAAGCCCTCGGCCTGGCCCAGCGTGTTCACGTTGCTGCCCTCCCCGCTGCGGCTGCGCAATGTCCAGGCCGTGGGCCGGCTCGACCAGGACACCACCGGCCTGCTCATCCTGACCGACGACGGGGCGCTGATCCACCGCCTGACCTCACCGAAAAAGCACGTGCCCAAGGTCTACGAGGTGACCACGGCCGACCCGGTGACGCCAAAACACATCCAGACCCTGCTGGGCGGCGTGATCCTGCATGACGACCCCAAGCCGGTGAAGGCGGCCGAGTGCGAGATCACCGGCGAGCGCAGCCTTCGGCTCACCCTGACCGAAGGCAAGTACCACCAGGTCAAGCGCATGGTGGCGGCCGCCGGCACGCAGGTCACGGCGCTGCACCGCAGCCGCTTCGGCCAGCTGGTGCTGCCCGACGACCTGGCGCCCGGCCAGTGGCGCTGGCTGAACGGGCCGCAGGACATCCTCGGCGGCTCACCGACATAATCGCCCCATGCGAGTCTTCCGGGGGTTCCATCACGCCGCACTGGCCGAGGCCTGTGCCTTGACCATCGGCAATTTCGACGGGGTGCACCGTGGCCATCAGGCCATGCTGGCCCTGCTGCGCAACGAAGCGCAGCACCGCGGCCTGGCCAGTTGCGTGCTCACCTTCGAGCCGCACCCGCGCGACTACTTCTCGGCCCTGGCGGGCAAGCCCGAGCTGGCCCCGGCCCGCATCGCGCCGCTGCGCGACAAACTCGGCGAGCTGGAACGCTGCGGCATCGACCAGGTGGTGGTGCTGCCCTTCGACCAGCGCCTGGCCAGCCTGTCGCCCGAGGCCTTTGCCACCGACGTGCTGGCCCACGGCCTGGGGGCGCGCTATGTGCTGGTGGGCGACGACTTCCGCTACGGCGCACGCCGCGCCGGCGACTACGCCATGCTCGACGAAGCCGGCGACCGGCTGGGCTTCGACGTGGCCCGCATGAACAGCTACGAGGTGCATGGCTTGCGGGTGTCCAGCTCGGCCGTGCGCGAGGCACTGCAGGCCGGGGACATGGAGCGTGTGGCCGGCCTGCTGGGACGGCCCTACAGCATCAGCGGTCACATCATCCACGGGCAGAAACTCGGCCGCGACCTGGGGTTTCGTACGCTGAACCTGCGATTCCCTCACCCCAAGCCGGCCGCCCACGGCATCTTCGCGGTGCGCACCCATGGCCTGTCCGAGCAGCCACTGGACGGCGTGGCCAGCCTGGGCATGCGCCCGACGGTGGACAACAGCGGTCGTGTGCTGCTGGAGGTCCATTGCCTGGACTGGCCGGCCGATCTGGGGCTGGACGGGGGCTACGGTAAAATTGCCCGCGTGGAACTCCTGCACAAACTCCGTGACGAGGCCCGGTACGACGGGCTCGACGCCCTGAAGGCCGCGATCGACCGCGACGTCGAGAACGCGCGCGCGTTTTTTGCCTCGCTGCACGGCCAGACCCGCCGCCAGACCACGCGCGACCGAATTTAACGCTCGCCCGCCCGACTGCGAGCCCGGCCACGACCCCCGTGGCCCCCGACCGAACTTCACGCGCGCGCCCTGACGCGCCAGCCCACCATGAGCGACACGCCCGACTACCGTTCGACCCTGAACCTGCCCGACACCCCCTTCCCGATGCGCGGCGACCTGCCCAAGCGCGAGCCGCAATGGGTGGCCGAGTGGAACGAGCAGGGCATCTACAAGAAGCTGCGTGACGCACGCTGCGGCCGCCCCAAGTTCATCCTGCACGACGGCCCGCCGTACGCCAACGGCCAGATCCACATGGGTCATGCCGTCAACAAGATCCTGAAGGACATGATCACCAAGGCGCGCCAGCTGGCCGGCTACGATGCGCTGTACGTGCCCGGATGGGACTGCCATGGCCTGCCGATCGAAAACGCGATCGAGAAGAAGCACGGCCGCAACCTCGGGCGCGACGAGATGCAGGCGAAAAGCCGCGCCTATGCCACCGAGCAGATCGCCCAGCAGATGGTCGACTTCCAGCGCCTGGGCGTGCTGGGTGAATGGGACAACCCCTACAAGACGATGAACTTCGCCAACGAAGCCGGCGAGATCCGCGCGTTCAAGCGCGTGATCGAGCGGGGTTTCGTCTACCGCGGGCTGAAGCCGGTGTACTGGTGCTTCGACTGCGGTTCTTCACTGGCCGAGTTCGAGATCGAATACGCCGACAAGAAGAGCCAGACGCTGGACGTGGCCTTCAAGGCCCACGACCCGGCCGCCCTGGCCGCGGCCTTCGGGCTGCCGTCGCTGGCCAAGGATGCCTTCATCGTCATCTGGACCACCACCGCCTGGACCATCCCGGCCAACCAGGCGCTCAATCTCAACCCCGAGCTGCCCTATGCGCTGGTGGACACCGAGCGCGGCCTGCTGATCCTGGCCGAGACCCTGGTCGAAAGCTGCCTGCAGCGTTATGGCCTGAGCGGCCAGGTCCTGGCCACGGTACCCGGCAAGCAGCTCGGCGGGCTCGAGTTCGAGCACCCGCTGCATGACGTGGACGCCGGCTACCGCCGCCTGTCGCCGGTCTACCTGGCCGACTACGCCACCGCCAGCGATGGCACCGGCATCGTGCATTCCTCGCCCGCCTACGGCCTGGACGACTTCCAGTCGTGTGTCTCGCACGGCATGAAGTACGACGACATCCTCAACCCGGTGCAGGGCAACGGCGCCTACGCGGCGGACTTCCCGCTGTTCGGCGGCCAGCACATCTGGAAGGCCGTGCCGGTCATCATCGATGCGCTGCGCGACGCGGGCCGCCTGATGGCCACCGCCGGCATCACCCACAGCTATCCGCATTGCTGGCGCCACAAGACGCCGGTGATCTACCGGGCCGCGGCGCAGTGGTTCGTCCGCATGGACGAAGGCGAAGGCGTGTTCACGAAAGACAAGGCGCCGCGCACGCTGCGCCAGCTCGCCCTGGACGCGATCGAGCAGACCAGCTTCTACCCCGAGAACGGCAAGGCCCGGCTGCACGACATGATCGCCAACCGGCCGGACTGGTGCATCAGCCGCCAGCGCAGCTGGGGCGTGCCGATCCCGTTTTTCCTGCACAAGGACACAGGCGAGCTGCATCCGCGCACCATGGAGATCCTCGACCAGGCGGCCGACATCGTCGAACGCGGCGGCATCGAGGCCTGGAGCCGGGTCACGGTCGAGGAGATGCTGGGGGCCGAGGATGCACCGCACTACACCAAGAGCACCGACATCCTGGAGGTCTGGTTCGACTCTGGCTCGACCTTCCACCATGTGCTGCGCGGCACCCACCCCGACGTGCACCATGACCAAGGCCCCGAGGCCGACCTCTACCTCGAAGGCCATGACCAGCACCGCGGCTGGTTCCATTCGTCGCTGCTGATCGCCTGCGCCCTGGAAGGCCGCGCGCCCTACAAGGGCCTGCTGACGCACGGCTTCACGGTCGACAGCCAGGGCCGCAAGATGAGCAAGTCCCTGGGCAACGGCATCGACCCGCAGGACATCAGCAAAAAGCTGGGCGCCGAGATCATCCGCCTGTGGGTGGCGGCGAGCGACTACTCCGGCGACATCGCCGGCGACGACAAGATCCTGGCGCGGGTGGTCGACGCCTACCGCCGCATCCGCAACACGCTGCGCTTCCTGCTGGCCAACACCAGCGACTTCGACCCGACCCGCCATGCGGTGCCCCATGAGCAGATGCTCGAGGTCGACCGCTATGCGCTGGCACGGGCCGCACAGTTCCAGGCCGAAGTGCTGCGCCACTACGACGTCTATGAGTTCCACCCGGTCGTGGCCAAGCTGCAGGTCTACTGCTCCGAGGACCTGGGCGCCTTCTACCTCGACGTGCTGAAGGACCGGCTCTACACCACCGCAGCAGACTCGCTGGCACGCCGGTCGGCCCAGACGGCGCTGTGGAACATCACCCACGCGATGCTGCGCTGGATGGCGCCCTTCCTGAGCTTCACGGCTGAGGAGGCCTGGAAGGTGTTTGCGCCCGGCGCCTCGGTGTCGATCTTCACCGAGACCTACTGGGACCTGCCCGGCGCGGGCGACGAGGCCCTGCTCGCCAAGTGGGACCGCATCCACGCGGTCCGTGACGCGGTGAACAAGGAGATCGAGACCGTGCGCGCAGCCGGCCAGGTGGGGTCATCGCTGCAGGCCGAGGTGACGATCGGTGCCGCAGCCGAGGACCACGCCCTGCTGGCCAGCCTGGGCGAGGACCTGCGCTTTGTGCTGATCACCTCGAAAGCGGTGCTGACCCATGCCGAGGACCTGAGCATCACGGTCACCCCCAGCGGCGCCACCAAGTGCGAGCGCTGCTGGCATTACCGCGACGACGTCGGTGCCGACCCGGCCCACCCCACCATCTGCGGGCGCTGCGTGAGCAACCTGCACGGTGCGGGTGAAACCCGCAAGGTGGCCTGATGGCGGCAGGCAAGGCGGGCGGGCGCGCCAACCTGTGGCCCTGGCTGGGCATCGCACTGGTCATCGTGCTGCTGGACCAGTTCACGAAGACCCTGATCATGGGGTACTACGAACTGGGCCAGAGCACCTACGTCACCTCGTTCTTCAACATCGTGCGGGCGCACAACACCGGCGCGGCGTTTTCCTTCCTGGCCGGCGCGTCGGGCTGGCAGCGCTGGTTCTTCCTGGTGATCGGCATCATTGCCGTGGGCTTCATCCTGTACATGCTGCACCGGCATGGCCAGCAGAAGCTGTTTGCCTGGGCGCTGGCGCTGATCCTCGGCGGCGCCGTGGGCAACGTGATCGACCGGGCGCTGCACGGCTACGTGGTCGATTTCCTCGACTTCCATGCCGGCGGCTGGCACTTCCCGGCCTTCAACGTGGCCGACAGCGGCATCACCGTGGGCGCGGCCCTGTTGATCCTGGACGAAGTGCTGCGCGTGCGACGCGGCCGCTGAATCCCCGGCCCGGCCCGCGTCCACCCTGCACGCGGGCCGGTGTTGGGCCGGTCTTGGGCCGGTTTCCCCAATCCCTACGCCTAGGGGGGGCCCCGAGCCCCGGGGGGGTCGCCATCGGATGCATTGCTCCGCGGGCGCATAGTCTGGACAATCCCGCCGAGGGATCAAGACATGACGGACCACGCAGCGCCCCCGCCCCTGCCCTCGGCCGCCCCGCACGAGCTGCCTGCGGCCGCCCTGCAGCACTTCGAGTGGCTGGAGGCGCCGATGTGGGTGTTCGATCTCGAACACGGGCGCATTCCCTGGGCCAACCGGGCCGGTCTGGCGTTCTGGCAGGCCGGCAGCCTGGATGAACTGTCCGCGCGCAGCTTCGGCGACATGTCCGAAACCACGCTGCTGCGCCTGGGCGCATTGATGGCCGCCCATGCCGAGGGCCGCTGCCCCCACGAGCAATGGACCCTGTACCCCGGTGGCGTGCCGCTCACCCTGGACCTTCAAAGCCGCGGGGTGCAGTTGCAGGACGGACGCATGGCGATCCTGTTCGCTGCGCTGCACGTGCACACCGAAGGCGACCCCGACGCCCTGCGTGGCGTGGAGGCCATGCAGCACACGACCATGCTGGTCGCCCTGCATCGCCTGACCGACGGTGCGGTGCTGATGCGCAACCCGGCCGCCACGCGCGCCTTCGGATCGAGCTATGCCGTTCCCGACAAGGGGCTGGGCCTGGCAGACACGCTGGGCCAGCTGTTCGTGCAGCCGGAGCAGGCCCAGGCCGTGGTGGAGGCCGCCCAGCGGGATCGCACCTACACCGGGGAGGTCGAGCTGGCCACCCGCGAAGGCCCGCGCTGGTATCGGCTGGACGCCCGCCCGATCTGGGACCCGGTCAGCGGCGAGCGTGCCGTGCAGCTCAACGCGCTGGACATCTCGGCCCTCAAGGATGCACAGCGGGCACTCGAACAGGCGCGCAATGCGGCCGAGGCGGCCAACCGCGCCAAGAGCAGCTTCCTGGCCAACATGAGCCACGAGATCCGCACCCCGATGAACGGCGTGCTGGGCATGACCGAACTGGTGCTCAACACCGCCCTGACCGGCCGACAGCGCGAATTCCTGGAGCTGGCGCACAGCTCGGCGCGGTCGCTGCTGGCGATCATCAACGACATCCTTGACTTCTCGAAGATCGAGGCCAACAAGCTCACGCTCGAACACATCGTCTTCCGCGTGCGTTCGCTGCTGGACGAAACCCTCACCCCGCTGCAGGCCCAGGCAGCGCAGAAGAACCTGTCGCTGGCCGTCGACATTGCCGACGACGTGCCCGACCGGCTGATCGGCGACCCGGGACGCATCCGCCAGGTGCTGCTCAACCTGGTGGGCAATGCGCTGAAGTTCACCTCCGTCGGCGAGGTGCGAGTCTCCGTGACGGCGCGGGCGCGGGCCGATGCGCGTGTGGCGCTGCACCTGAGCATCAGCGACACCGGCATCGGCATGACCGAGCAGGAAGTCCGCCATGTCTTCGAACCTTTCACCCAGGCCGACAGCAGCATCACCCGCCGCTACGGCGGCACCGGCCTGGGACTGGCGATCGTGCAGCGCATCGTCGACCTGATGGGCGGGCACACACAGGTACGCAGTGCACCGGGCTACGGCAGCACCTTCGAGGTCGAGCTGCCCTGCGGCACCGTGCCGGCAAGCGAGGCAGGCGACACCACAACGACCATGGAATTGCCGGGCGGCGAGACCCTGCGCGGACTGCAGGTGCTGCTGGCCGAGGACAACCCGATCAACCAGACCCTCACGGTGGCCATGCTCGACAGCCTGGGCATGCACGGCGAAGTCGCGCGTCACGGGGCCGAAGCCGTGGCTCGCGCGCGCGAGCGGCGCTTCGACCTGATCCTGATGGACGTGCAGATGCCGGTGATGGGTGGCTTCGAGGCCACCGCCGAGATCCGCCGGATCGAATCGAGCGACGGCCGGCGCACGCCCATCGTCGCGATGACCGCCTACGCGATGGAAGGCGACCGCGAGCGCTGCCTGGCCGCCGGGATGGACGGCTACATCGCCAAGCCGGTGCAGTTGCAGGCCCTGGCGCGCGTGATGATCGACGCGCTGGCGTTGCGCACGCCCGGGTGATCGTCCCGGGGCCGGGCGGTCGCACCAGCGCGCGCGTTCAGGGCAGCAGGATCGACGAGCCGGTGGTCTTGCGCGATTCCAGGTCACGGTGCGCCTGTGCCACGTCGCGCAGCGCATAACGTTGGTCGATGCGCAGCTTCACCTGGCCCGAACCCACCATGCCGAACAGGTCGTCGGCCATGGCCTGGGTGGATTCACGCGTGGCCAGGTGGGTGAACAGCGTGGGCCGCGTGATGTAGATCGACCCCTTGGCCGCCAGCGAGCCCAGCGTGATGGGCGGCACCGGGCCCGAGGCGTTGCCGTAGCTCACCATCAGGCCGAAGGGCTGCAGGCAGTCGAGCGAGCGGTCCCAGGTGTCCTTGCCGATGGAGTCATACACCGCCTTCACGCCGCGCCCGCCGGTAAGCTCCTTGACGCGCACGAGGAAGTCCTCGCGGTTGTAGTTGATCGCATGGCTCGCACCGTGCTCGATCGCCAGCGCGCACTTCTCGTCGCTGCCGGCCGTGGCGATCAGCACCAGCCCCATCGCGCGGGCCCACTGGCAGGCGATCAGGCCCACCCCCCCGGCCGCGGCATGGAAGAGCACCGCGTCGCCGGCCTGCAGCCCGCCCTGGGGCTGCGTCTTGCGCAACAGGTACTGGACCGTCAGGCCCTTGAGCATCATCGCAGCGGCATCTTCGAACCCGATCGCATCGGGCAGGCGCACCACACACCGGGCCGGCATCACGCGCGCCTCGGCATAAGCGCCCGGCGGCTGGCTGGCGTAGGCCGCGCGGTCGCCGACCTTCAGGTGGGTCACGCCTTCGCCCACGGCCTCGACCACTCCGGCACCTTCCATGCCCAGCGTGAGCGGCAGCGCTCCCTGGTACAGGCCGGTGCGCTGGTAGACGTCGATGTAGTTCAACCCGCAGGCATGGTGACGGATGCGGATTTCGCCGGGGCCGGGCTCACCCACGGCCAGGTCGACGACCTGGAGGACTTCGGGGCCGCCGAACTGCTGGATCTGGATGGCAAGCGACATGGGATCTCCTGAATCAAGAAGGTGTGGCAGGCGGGCCGCAGCCGGCGCGCCCCGCATGAGCGATGAACGCCGTGACGATACGCCGATGCATGACGCCCTGCCGCATTGGGGGCATGATCGGCCCATGATCCGCCTGATCACCGCCCCCAACCTGGCCATCGCCACCCTGTGGGCCGATGTGCTCACCCAGGCCGGCGTGCCCGCGATGGTTCAACGCGCGCACGCCAGCAGCATTGCCGGCGAAATCCCGCCCGACCAGAGCCTGCCTGAACTCTGGCTGAACGACCCGGATCAACTCGTCCGCGCGCGCGAGCTGCTGCACCAGTTGCAGCATCCTGTCGAGCGGCGGTGGCGATGCCCGGACTGCGACGAGCTCATCGAAGGGCCGTTCGAGCAATGCTGGCATTGCGGCGCTAACATGCCCGCTCCCTGAGATCCGGCGCCGCTGCAGCGGCGCTTTCACTTGATGGCGCGCCTGACTCCCCGCACCGTGCTCTTCCTCACGCTGCCCCCCCTGTTGTGGGCCGGCAATGCGCTGGTCGGCCGCCTGGCCGTCGGCACGGTGTCACCGCTGCTTCTCAACGGCCTGCGCTGGGCCATTGCCGCGGCCGTGCTGCTGCCCCTGGGCTGGCGTGTGCTGCGCGGTGACAGCAGCCTGTGGCAGCGCTGGCGGCGCTTCACCTGGCTGGGCCTGCTGGGCGTGGGCAGCTACAACGCGCTGCAGTACCTCGCCCTGCAGACCTCCACCCCGATCAACGTCACGCTGATTGCCGCCAGCATGCCGGTGTGGATGCTCGCGGTCGGTGCATTTGCCTATGGCGAACACCCCCGCCGCTCTCAGATCATCGGCGCGGTGCTGTCGCTGGCCGGTGTGCTGCTGGTGCTGTCGCGCGGCGACTGGGCCACGCTGATGCAGGTGCGGCTGGTGCCAGGCGACCTGTTCATGGTGGTGGCCATCATCCTGTGGGCCTTCTACAGCTGGATGCTGGCGCGACCGAGCGATCGCTCGGCCCAGGAATGGGGCTGGGCCGAGTTCCTGCTGGCGCAGGTGGTGTTCGGGCTGTTCTGGGCAGGCCTGGCAGCCGGCGGCGAGGCCGCCGTCGGTCAGTCGCAATTCACCTGGACCCCCTGGGTGGCCGTGATGCTGCTGTACGTGGCCCTGGGCCCCTCACTGCTGGCCTATCGCTGCTGGGGCCTGGGCGTGGCCACGGTCGGCCCGGCTGTCGCATCGTTCTTCAACAACCTCACGCCGGTGTTTGCCGCGGTCCTGTCGGCCGCCGTGCTGGGCGAAACGCCGCACCTGTATCACGCCGCCGCGTTTGCGCTGATCGTGGCCGGGATCGTGGTGTCCTCGCGGCGCTGAGTTCACGCGTGGGCCGGTGCGCCGGTGCGGAAGATCCGCACCGCCTCCGACACCACCTCGGCCTGGCCATGCAGCGAGGCGGCCGACGCCGACAGCTGCTCGACCAGTGCCGAGTTCTGTTGCGTCAACGTGTCCAGCTGCGCCACCGCGGTGTTCACCTGCGCCACCCCGGTGGCCTGCTCCACGGAGGCGTGGCTGATCTGGGCGATCAGGGCATTGACCCGCCGCACCGCGTCGATCGTCTGGCAGGTCGTCTGGCTGGTGGCCTCGACCAGCTGGCTGCCGGCCTCGACCTTGCCGGCGGAATCCTCGATCAGGCCCTTGATCTCACGCGCGGCGCCACTGGTGCGCTGGGCCAGGGCCCGCACCTCGCTGGCCACCACGGCAAAGCCGCGCCCGGCCTCGCCCGCCCGGGCGGCCTCGACGGCCGCATTGAGCGCCAGGATGTTGGTCTGGAACGAGATCGCATCGATCACGCCGATGATCTCGGCAATACGCGCCGACGACTGCCGGATCTCACCCATGCGGCGCGCCACGTCCTGGGCTGAGGCGCCCCCCGCTTCGGCCACATCGGCAGCCTGCTGGGCCAGCCGCGCCGCCTGCTGGGCGGTGTCGGCGTTCTGGCGGATGGTGCCGGTCATCTGCTCCAGCGACGACGCGGTCTGCTGCAGGCTGCTGGCCTGCGATTCGGTGCGATGTCCCAGGTCCTGGTTGCCCGACGAGATCTCGCGCGAGGCCAGGTGCATGCCCTCGACCTCACGCCGCACGTCGCCGACGATGGCCTGCAGATTCACGTTGAGCTGGGTCAGCCCACGACCGAGGCGGCCGACTTCGTCGAACCGGGCCGACTGCAACGACTGCGTCAGGTCACCGGCTGCCATGCGATTGGCCACGGCCGTCGCCTCGCGGATCGGGCGGATGGCCGCATGACGCAGCCACAGTGCCACCGGGAGCCCGCACAGCACGGCCGCCGCTACGGCCGGCACGGCCCCCAGGCCGGACATCGCCACACCGGCCACTGCGCCGGTCAGCGCCGGCACAAGCGCCAGTGCGGTGATGCGGGCGCCAAAACCCGGGCGCAGCAGCCGCGCGCAGCGCGCCAGCGTGCCGCGGTGCTGCAGCTCGCCGCGGTGCAGCACCGTGAGCACCCGCTCGCTGGCGGCCTCGCGGCGCATCTGGGCATACAGGGTTTCGGCTGCGTCGACTTCGCTGCGGGTCGGCTTGGTGCGCACCGACATGTAGCCGGTCACGCTGTGTCCGTCGACGATGGGGGTCACATTGGCGCGCACCCAGTAGTGGTCGCCGTTCTTGCGGCGGTTCTTGACCAGGGCCGACCAGGGCTCGCCCGCCTTGAGCGTCGCCCACATGTCACGGAAGGCCTCGGCCGGCATGTCCGGGTGGCGGATCAGGTTGTGGGGCTGGCCGATGAGCTCGTGACGCTGAAAGCCGCTGGCCTCGATGAAAGCCGGGTTGCAGTAGGTGATGCGGCTTTTCAGGTCGGTCACGGACACCAGCGTGGCGCCGTCCGGAATGAGGTGTTCTTGTTGGGTGACGGGGCCGTTGTTGCGCATGTCCGGAGCTCCAGCAGTGCTGTTGTTGGGTGCAGCCGGACCTGTGCCTCCCCTGAGACCGAACCTCCCTGAGCTGATCTTCAGGCCCACAGGTTGCCGCTGCTGTACCGGTTATCGGGCCGGCCTGCGGACAAATTGAACAGCCACCTGTAGGTAAATCCAGGCATCACGTGTGAGGCGATGCCGCTTGTGATCGGCCGGCTTGACCGCGAACAAGCCGGCCGGGCCACCGCGCCGAGCCGAGGTCAGAACGTGCCCGGGTAGGCCCCACCGTCCAGCAGCCAGTTCTGCCCGGTGATGTAGCCCGCCTGCTGGCTGCACAGGAAGGCGCAGGCCGCGCCGAATTCCTCGGGCGTGCCCAGGCGGCGCGCCGGCACGCTCTGGGTGCGCCGGGCCACGGCCTGGTCGGCGGGCAGGCCGGCTTTCTGGGCACCGGCCTCCAGCGTCTTGCGCAGGCGGTCGGTGTCGAAGGCGCCCGGCAGCAGGTTGTTGATCGTGACATTGCTGGCGGCGATGCCGCTGCGCGCCAGCCCGGCCACAAAACCGGTCAGGCCGCTGCGCGCGCCATTGCTCAGGCCCAGCACGTCGATCGGCGCCTTCACGGCGCTCGAGGTGATGTTCACCACCCGTCCGAAACCGCGTGCGGCCATGCCGTCGACGGTGGCCTTGATCAGTTCGATCGGCGTGAGCATGTTGGCCTCGACGGCCTTCAGCCAGGCCTCACGGTCCCAGTCGCGGAAGTCGCCCGGCGGCGGCCCGCCAGCGTTGTTGACGAGGATGTCCACCTGGGGACAGGCGGCCAGGGCCGCCTGACGGCCTTCGGGCGTGGCAATGTCGCCGGCCACGGTGCGCACCTCGCCCCCACCCAGCAGCCGCAATTCGGCGGCAGCCGCTTCGAGGGCCTCGGCACCGCGGGCCGTCATGACAACGTTCACGCCCTCCTGCACGAGCGCGCGTGCGCAGCCCTTGCCCAACCCCTTGCTCGACGCGCACACGAGCGCCCACTTGCCTGCAATGCCCAGATCCATGTTGCTATCTCCATTTCGTGAGTAACCAGATGCCCGCCAGCACCAGCAGCGTGCCGGCCGCCACCCAGGCGGTGAAGGGCTCGCCGAGGATCACCACGCCCATCAGCAGCGTGGACATCGGCCCGATCATCCCGGTCTGGGCCGCCACGGTGGCGCCGATGCGCTCGATGGCCATCATCACCATCAGCACGGGCGCGACGGTGCAGGCCGTGGCATTGAGCACCGACAGCCAGATCACCTCGGGCGCGACGACAGCGGCCGACATCGGCCGCAGCAGCACGAACTGTGCGATGCAGAACACGCAGGCCACCAGGCTGGCCCAGCCGACCAGCCGCATCGAGCCCAGGCGCTGGACCATCTGGCCGCTGTAGACGAGGTAGACGGCATACGAGACCGCACTGCCGAACACCAGCAGCCCGCCCAGCAGCACATTGCCGCCCTCGAAGTTCACCTCGTGGCCGAACACCACCAGCACACCGCAGTAGCTCACGCCGATGGCGATCAGCTGCTTGAGCGTGACCTTCTTCTTGAGCACCACCACGCTCAGTGCCAGCACCAGCGTGGGGTTGAGGTAGAGGATCAGCCGCTCCAGGCTGGCGCTGATGTACTGCAGCCCCAGGAAGTCGAGCATGCTGGCGAGGTAGTAGCCGCAGAAGCCCAGCCCGACGATGCCCAGCCAGTCGCGCCCGCTGATCGGTGCCTTCCCGCGGCCCGCATACCAGGCCATCAGCATGAACAGGGGCAGCGCAAACAGCATGCGGTACATGATGAGCGTGACCGCATCGACACCGTAGCGATAGGCCAGTTTCACGATGATGGCCTTGCCCGAAAAGGCGATCGAACCCAACATGGCCAGCGCCAGCCCGCCGGCCAGTGCGGGGGCAGGTGCGGGAGCCGCCGCGATCGGGCCGCTCAAAATCCCACCGCCTGGCCGTCGCGGCGCGGGTCACTGGCGGCCACATAGCCTTCAGCGGCCGGGTCACCCAGCCGCCAGATGAACTGGCCGGCGCCGAAGTCCTGGTAGGAGTCCTGGATCACCTCCAGGCGGTGGCCCTTGCCCTGCAGCGCGGCCACGACTTCGGGGTCCATGCTGGCCTCGGCATTGAGCGTGAGGCCGGCATTGAAGCGCCAGCGGGGGGCGTCGCAGGCGGCCTGCGGGTCCTGGCCGTAGTCGAGCATGCGCACCAGCGTCTGCACATGGCCTTGCGGCTGCATGTTGGCGCCCATGACACCGAAGCTCATGACCGGCTCGCCGTCCTTGGTCAGGAAGGCGGGGATGATCGTGTGGAAGGGTCGCTTGCCCGGTGCCACGCAGTTGGGGCTGTCGGCCAGCAGCGAAAAGCCGTGCCCGCGGTTCTGCAGCGAGATGCCATAGCCGGGCACCACCACGCCCGAGCCGAAGCCCATGTAGTTGCTCTGGATCCAGCTCACCATCATGCCGCTCTCGTCGGCGGCGGTAAGGTAGATCGTGCCGCCGCGTGCCGGGTTGCCGGCACCGAAATCCTGGGCCTTGTGCATGTCGATCAGCCGGGCCCGGTCGGCAAGATACGCCGGATCGAGCATCTGCGCGGCCGTCACCGGCATGTGCGCCGGTTCGGCCACGTAGCGGTAGGTGTCGGCAAACGCAAGCTTCATCGCCTCGATCTGCAGGTGCTGCGAATCGACACCGTCGCGGGCGAGCGCGGCCACGTCGAAGTGAGACAGGATGCCCAGCGCGATCAGCGCCGCGATGCCCTGCCCGCTGGGCGGAATTTCATGCAGCGTGTAGCCGCGGTAGTCCTGCGAGATCGGTGTGACCCATTCGGGTTCACAGGCCGCCAGATCATCGAGGGTCATGGCCCCGCCATGCTGTTGCGCAAAGGCGGCGATGGCTTCGGCGATCTCGCCGCGGTAGTAGGCTTCACCGCGCGTCTGGGCGATCAGCCGCAGCGACCGCGCCGCGTCCTTGAAACGGAAGGTCTCGCCCACTTCGGGCGCCCGCCCATGCGGCAGGAAGGCCTGCGCGAACCCCGGCAGCCCGGCAAGCTCGGCCACCGGCGCCGCCCACTTGGCGCCCACGACGGTCGGCACGGCATAGCCGCGCTCGGCGTAGTCGATGGCCGGCTCCATCAGGTCGGCAAAGGGCAGCTTGCCGAAACGCTCGCTCATCGCCACCCATCCGGCCACCATGCCCGGCACGGTGACGGCATCCCAGCCGCGCTTCGGAGGCGTGCGGGCGTCGGCACCGTATTTCGCCAGGAAGTAGTCGCGTGTCCAGGCCGCGGGCGCACGGCCGCTGGCATTCAGGCCGTGCAGCCTGTGCCCGTCCCAGACGATGCCGAAGGCGTCGCTGCCCAGGCCGTTGCTGACCGGCTCGAGGATGGTCATGGCCGCGGCGCTGGCGATGGCGGCGTCGACGGCGTTGCCACCCTTCCACAACATGCGCAGGCCGGCGCTGGCTGCCGCCGGGTGGGAGGTGGCCACCACATTGCGCGCAAACAGCGGCAGGCGGGGGGTGCGGTACGGGTGGTCGTAGAGGAAGGGCTTCATGCGTGTGTCGCCGCAAGGCGCTCCTGTAAACGTCCGATGATTATGCAAAGGCTTGCGCCTCCACGCCCACGTCACGCCAAAAGGCCGACCCGCCAGCCACGTCATGGGCTGTCCCACCAGCGCTTTTGCCGCTGGCGGGGCAGCGGCTACTCGGCGGCCTTGACGGCTGCCTTGTGCAGGCGCCGCAGCGCCACCCACATCGCGGTGGCGATCAGCGGAATGGCCGCGGCAATGACCACATCCGGGCTGATCGGCAGGCCGGCGTCCTTGGCGCCCTTGGCGACGTAGCCAACCAGCCCCGCGCCGTAGTAGGTGATCGCCGCGATCGACAGGCCCTCGACGGCCGTCTGCAGCATCAGTTGCACCTTCTGGCGCCGGTTCATCGCGTCCAGCAGGTCCTGGCTGCTTTGCTGCTGTTCGATCTCGACGCGCGTGCGCAGCAGGTTGCTGGTGCGCGAGATGCGTTCGGACAGCTGCTGCTGCCGACGCGCCGCCCAGGTGCAGGTCTGCATGGCCGGCGCGAGCCGACGATCCATGAACTCGCCGATCGTCTGCAGGCCCATCAGGCGGTGCTCGTGCAGTTCGTCGATGCGTCGTTGCACCAGCTCGAAGTAGGCTGCACTGGCCGAAAAGCGGGCATGCGTGCTGGCGTAGAGGCTTTCGACCCGGCCGGCCAGCTGCGTGAGCTGGCGCAGCAGTTCGGGCTCGAGGTGTCGTTCGGCACTGCGGATCTCCCCGGCAATCTGGGCTAGGTCACGCTCGGCATCCGACAGAGTGGCGCCCACCTGGCGCGCCGCCGGCAGGCCCAGCAAGGCCATCATGCGGTAGGTCTCGACCTCCAGCAGGCGCTGCATTGCGCGGCCCAGCCGGCGCGGGTGCATGCTGGCGGAGATCATCACCACCCGAGCGAAACCGTCGGCGTGCAGCCGGAAGTCGGTGTAGACCTCGGCCTGGCCGTCCATCACGGTCGAGCCCACCAGGCTGTCCTCGTCCAGACCGGAGCGCACCAGCGGGTCGCCACCGTCATCGCGCGAGCGTGTGACCATCACGTGCATGCCCACCAGCCACTCGCCGGGCACATGGCGCAGCCACTCCTGCGGTACAGCCTGCACGGCCGCATCGTCGAAGGACACCGGCTGTTCATGCAGCGCCTTCCAGAAGGTGTAGGTCTGGAATTCGGTGTGCTGTTCCCACCGCAGATGCAGCCCGCCCAGGTCGATGCTCAGGTGGCTGGCCTCCTCGCTGGGCAGTGGCAGATGGCGCGCGCGCAACAGTGCATGCAGGTGTTCGCGGCTGGACCGGTCCCCCGGCGCGGTCAGCAAGGCCAGGTGCGACAGCGACAGCGGTGCTGTCAGGCGTTCATACGGGCGGGCGTGCACCTCGTTGTGCAGCGACTCGCGCAGGGGATGCGGCGTGAGCATCGTTTCGGTTCCTCCGGAGGCGCATTATGAGTGCGATGCCCGCACGCGCCGGCCAGCGCGGTCGATACGGCACACAAAAAGAACCGCACAAGAAAAAAGCCGCTCGATGAGCGGCTTTGGGGGCAAAGGTGTCGAGCGGGCGTCAATCGCCTTCCTGGAAGGCCTCTTCGCGCTTGCGGCGGATGTTGGGCAGCAGCACCACCACGATCATCGCCAGGGCCGCCAGCAGCAGGCCGGCCGACAACGGACGGGTGATGAAGGCTGACCAGTCGCCGCGCGACAGCAACAGGGCGCGCCGCAGGTTCTCTTCCATCATCGGGCCGAGAATGAAGCCCAGCAGCAGCGGCGCAGGCTCACAACCCAGCTTGTAGAACGCATAGCCGATCACCCCGAACAGCACCGACATGTAGACATCGAAGTTGTTGTTGTTCAGCGTGTACAGGCCGATGCAGCAGAACAGCAGGATGGCCGGGAACAGGAAGCGGTAAGGCACGGTCAGCAGCTTGATCCAGATGCCGATCAGCGGCAGGTTCAGGATCACCAGCATCAGGTTGCCGATCCACATCGAGGCGATCAGGCCCCAGAACAACTCGGGGTTGCTGCTCATCACCTGCGGGCCGGGCTGGATGCCCTTGATGGTCATCGCGCCGACCATCAGCGCCATCACGGCGTTGGGCGGAATGCCCAGCGTGAGCATCGGGATGAACGAGGTCTGCGCACCGGCATTGTTGGCCGACTCCGGACCGGCCACGCCCTGGATCGCGCCCTTGCCGAACTTCTCGGGCGTCTTGGACAGCTTCTTCTCGAGCGTGTAGGCCGCAAACGACGACAGCAGGGCACCGCCACCGGGCAGCACGCCCAGCATCGAACCAAGCGCCGTGCCGCGCAGCACCGCGGGGGCCGCTTCCTTGAAGTCCTGCTTGGTGGGCCACAGGCCCTTGACGTCCTTGGTGAAGACCTCGCGGTTCTCGGCCGGCTGGCCCAGGTTGGCGATGATTTCACCGAAGCCGAACACGCCCATCGCGATCACGACGAAGTTGATGCCGTCGGACAGTTCCGGGATGTCGAACGAGAAGCGCGGCACACCGGAGATCACGTCGGTGTTGATCTGGCCGATCAGCAGGCCCAGGATGATCATCGAGATCGCCTTGATCAGCGAACCCGAGGCCAGCACCACTGCACCGATCAGACCCAGCACCATCAGCGAGAAATACTCGGCCGGACCGAACTTGAAGGCCATTTCGGTCAGCGGCGGCGCAAAGGCGGCCAGCACCAGCGTGGCCACCGACCCCGCAAAGAACGATCCGAGGCCCGCCACGGCCAGCGCTGCGCCGGCCCGCCCCTGACGGGCCATCTGGTAACCATCGATCGCCGTCACGACCGAGGCCGACTCGCCCGGCACGTTGATCAGGATCGCAGTGGTGGAGCCACCGTACTGCGAGCCGTAGTAGATGCCGGCCAGCATGATGAGTGCCGGCGTCGCGTCGAGCGAGTAGATCGACGGCAGCAGCATCGCGATCGTGGCGACCGGCCCGAGGCCGGGCAGCACACCGATCAGCGTTCCCAGCACGCAGCCGAAGAACGCATACATGAGGTTGCTCAGGGTGAGTGTGGTTTCAAACCCGAGCGCAAGGTTGTTGATCAGATCCATGGATGTCTCGCTGATGGGCGCTGGTAAGGTGGGCGGACGGCATCAGCCGAGGAAGGACGGCCACAGCGGCAGCACAAGGCTGAGACCCGCCACGAACACCAGGTAGGACATCACCGTGAGCACGACACTCAGGATGACCACCTCGATCCAGTTGAAGGTGTCTCCGGCCAGGCTGGAGATCGCAATCAGCAGCGGAATCGTGGTGATGAGCCCCAGGCGCGGCAAGGCAAAACCGAACACGGCCACCGCACCGAGGATGATGATCAGCGGCTTCCAGGCAATCGCACCGATCGGATCGCCGTTGTGACTTTCGATCGTGAGGGCCTTGAACGTCACGATGGCGCCGAGAAACGCCAGCAGCACGCCGAGGCCGAAGGGGAAGTAGGCGGGGCCGGGGCGGGCCGAGTCGCCGAAGTTGTAGGCGGTGGAGCCCCAGGCGAAGGCGATGCCGACGATGACAAACATCAAGCCTGAGACAAAGTCTCGCTGGCTTTTGATCTTCATGTTGTTCTCCTCAGACGGTTCTTGAATCTGGGGCGATTCTAGGGACTACCCTGATTGGAACGTCCTGTGGATTACACGTAGCGGTGTCACGCAGGTGCGAGAGGCGCCAGAGGCCCGGTGTCCCAGGTGGGCGTGGCGCGCAGCACCTCGTCGAGCGTGGTGAGGCCTTCGGCCACCTTCATGGCGCCGGCCAGCCGCAGCGGGCGCATGCCCTCCTGCATGCCGATCTGGCGCAGGCGGGCCAGTTCGGGCGTGTCGCTGATCAAAGGCTTGAGGGCCTCGGTGACGGTGAGCAGCTCGTACAGACCGGCGCGACCGAGAAAGCCGGTCATGCGGCATTCGATGCAGCCCACCGGTCGGTACGGGCGAAACCCGCCGCTCATGCGCCAGGGGTGGATCACTTCGGCCACACGCTCACGCGTGAGCGTGTCGTCAGGCTGCTTGCAGTGCGGGCACAGCGTGCGCACGAGGCGCTGCGCCAGCACGCCCAGCACCGTGGCGCTGATGAGGTAGGACGGCACGCCCAGGTCGAGCAGCCGCGTGATGGCCGAGGCCGCATCGTTGGTGTGCAGCGTCGTGAACACGAGGTGGCCGGTCAGTGCCGCCTGGATCGCCATCTCGGCGGTCTCCAGATCGCGCACCTCACCGACCATGATGATGTCCGGATCCTGCCGCATCAGGGCCCGCAGCCCGTTGGCAAAGTTGAGGTCGAGCTGGGCCTGCACCTGGGTCTGGTTGAAGGCCGGCTCGATCATTTCGATCGGGTCCTCGACCGTGCACACATTGACCTCTTCGGTGGCCAGCCGCTTGAGCGTGGCGTACAGCGTGGTCGTCTTGCCCGACCCGGTGGGCCCGGTGACCAGGATCACGCCGTGCGGGCGGGTGACGAGCGTCTCCCAGCGCTGCGCGTCATGCGGCGCGAACCCGAGCGCATCGAGGCTCTTGACCGTGTTGTCGGGGTCGAAGATCCGCATCACCAGCTTTTCGCCGAAGGCCGTGGGCAGGGTCGACAGGCGCATTTCGATCTCGTCGCCCTGCGGGTTGCGGGTCTTGATGCGCCCGTCCAGCGGGCGGCGTTTCTCGACCACGTCCATGCGGCCGAGCAGCTTGATGCGGCTGGTCATCGCGCCCATCACCGTCAGCGGCAGCTGGTAGACGGTGTGCATCACGCCGTCGATGCGAAAGCGGATCGCGCCCAGCTCGCGCCGGGGTTCGAGGTGGATATCGGAGGCGCGCTGGTCGAAGGCGTACTGCCAGAGCCAGTCGACGACCTGCACCACACCCTGGTCGTTGGCGTCGAGCTGCTTGGCCTTGCCCAGCTCGACGAGCTGCTCGAAGTTGGCCGGCGCGCTGGCCTCGCCCGAGCGTTGTGCGGCCCGCACCGACTTGGCCAGCGTGTAGAACTCGGTCGTGTAGCGCTGCACCTCGGTCGGGCTGGCCACCACCAGGCGGATCTTCTTGCGGGTGTGGGCCTCGATCTCGGCCAGCCATTCGGTGTCGAAGGGCTCGCAGGTGGCAATCACGACCTCATGCGGGCCGACCTGCACCGGCAGGGCCTTGCGCCGCTCCGCGTAGTTGATCGACATCACGTCGGCCACACGGCCGACGTCCACCTTGAGCGGGTCGATGCGCAGGTAGCCCACACCGGCGCGCTGGGCCAGCCACTGCGCGAGCACCTCGGACTCGAGCACCTTGCCGGTGGTGGCATGGGCGATGTTCAGGTGAGCCAGGCGCACCAGCGGATGCTGGACGCTGTCGCCGGCGGCCAGCCGCTGCGCGGTGCGCTGGGCATCGGCCGGCGTGATGATGCCGTCCTCGCGCATCCAGTCGAGCAGCACCCGCCAGTCCAGGCGGCCCTTGAATCCGCCCTTGCCGCCGGCCCGCTGGCCCCCGCCCGATGCCGCGGCAGCGGCCGTCGAGGGTGCGGGGGCGGGGGGGGCGGCCGAGCCGCTGGCACTGCGGCCCGGTGCGCGGGTGCTGCCCGAGCTCATGGCCGGCCTCCTGACGAGGGGCATGCGAGCCGGGGATCGGGGGCAAGGACAAGGAATGCAGGCGACAGGCTCATGGCGTGATGCGTTTGATCATGCGCAACCACTTGCGGGCCGGCAGACCGAATCGAGTTTCGATGTTTTCGGCACGCTCAGCAAGCGCCCCGCGCGGCAGCGCGGGCAGCGAGCGCGAGCCCAGGATCACGGTGTTTCCCTCGCGGGTGGGGCGCAGTTGCCACAGGGCCTCGCCCTCGAAGGCGGTTGCAATGCGTTGCACACTGCGCTCGAAGCTCACGTCGCGGCCGAACAGGTTCACGCTCATCACGCCCTGCGGCGCAAGCAGCGCATGACAGCTGCGATAGAACTCGACGTCATCGAGCACGGGGCTGGCCGCTTCGTGGTCGTACAGGTCCACGCAGAGCACGTCCACCGTGCCGGCATGCCGGGGGTCGGCCGCAAAGTCGCGGGCATCGGCCTGGATCACGTTGAGGCGATCGTCGTCCTGCCCGAGCCGGAACCAGGCCCGGCACACCGAGATCACCTCCGGATTGAGCTCGACGGCCGTGGTGTGCATGCGCATGCGGCGATGGCAGAACTTCGTGATCGCCGCTGCGCCCAGGCCCAGCTGCACCGCATGCCCGCGTGTCAGCAACTCGGGCTCGCGCAGCAGCATCCAGGCCATCATGCGCTGCACGTACTCGAGCTCGATGTCATTGGGCCGCTTGATGCGCATCGCGCCTTGCACCCAGGGGGTTCCCAGGTGCAGATAGCGCACGCCGTCGCCTTCGGATACCGTGACCGGCGCCAGGGCCGGTTTGGTGCGTCTGGTGCTCACAGCACTCCTTGTTCTTCAAACACGACACGCCAGGCCGCGAGCTTGCGCTCGAAGCTCCAGCTCGCATTGGCCGGACTGGTGGAGGGCAGGCGATGCACCGGCAGGCCCAGCGTACGCGTGATGCGCATCGTCCGTGCCGACTCGCCCCCGTTGTGCGCCAGCGCCGACAGCGCCGGTGCACGCAAACGCAGCCCGGCGAGGTCGTTGACCTCAGCGTCCCGGATGGCACTGTCCAGGCTGCCCGCCCGGCGGCAACGGGCGTAGACATCCCAGATGCCCAGGCCGCGTGCCAGCACCACCTCGATGCGCTGCTCGTACGACATGGCACGCAGGTCGACACCCCACAGCGCCGACAGAATGGGCCAGAAGTGATTGCGCGGATGCGCGTAATACTGCTGCTGCTCGAGCGATGCCACGCCGGGGAAGCTGCCCAGCACGATCAGGCGCGTGTGCGGCGACCACACCGGCGGCAGGCCCTGCAGCAGGGGGTCCAATGCGAGGCCGGTCATGGTCATCGGCAGGCTCGCAGCCGCGGCAGGGCGTCAAACGCGTTGGCCGACGTGAGCTGCGCCACCTCGTCGAGGCCGATCCCTCGCAGCGCGGCAAGCGTCTGTGCAATGCGCGGCAGTTCGGACGGCTCGTTGCGGCTGCTGTCGCCGGCTGCCCGCTGCGCGGCCGTGCGGTACAGCCAGTGCGGCGGAATGTCCGGTGCGTCGGTTTCGAGCACCAGGCACTGCGCCGGCAGCCGTGTGGCCAGCTCGCGGATCTGCAGCGCACGCTCGAAGGTCATCGCCCCGCCAAAGCCCAGCCGGAAGCCCAGGTCGATGAACTGCCCGGCCTGCTGCAGGCTGCCGTTGAACGCATGCGCAATGCCGCCCGGCACCCGGATGCGGCGCAGGTGCTTGAGCAGCGCATCGGCTGACCGGCGCACGTGCAGGATCACCGGCAGGTCGAACTCGCGCGCCAGCTCGAGCTGGGCAATGTAGTCGCGCTCCTGGACCTGCCGGTCCAGGCCGGGCACGAAGTGATCGAGGCCGATCTCGCCCACCGCCACCAGGCGGGGGTCATCGCGATGCGCCTGCAGTTGGCTGCGCAGACGCGCCAGTGCGTCGGCGGGCTCCTGGCCCACATACAGCGGATGCAGTCCCAGGGCATACGCCAGCGCATGTCGGTGGGCCAGTTCGCGCACGGTGTCCAGGTCGGCCGTGTGCACCGCGGGCAACACCAGCATGTTCACGCCGGCCGCACACGCCCGCTCGACGACGGCCTGACGGTCGGCGTCGAACTCGGGGGCATCCAGGTGGCAATGGGTGTCGATCCACATGCACGGCATTGTCGCGCGCGCACCGCTACACGAGCACCCCGACTCCCAGGCGCACGATGCGGTCGCAGCGGCGCGCCAGGCCCTCGTCGTGCGTGACCATCACGAAGGCCGTTCCCTGCTCGCGGGCCAGGCCGACCATCAGCTCGAACACCGCGTCGGCCGTCTCGCGGTCGAGGTTGCCGGTGGGTTCGTCGGCCAGCACGCAGGCCGGTCGCGCCACGAGGGCCCGGGCGATCGCCACGCGCTGGCGTTCGCCGCCGGACAGCTCGGCGGGGCGATGCAAGGCCCGCTGCGCCAGACCCACACGGGCGAGCATCTGCTGCGCCTGGTCGCGCGCCTGGGCTTCAGGCATGCGGCGGATGCGCAAGGGCATGGCCACGTTGTCCAGCGCACTGAACTCGGGCAGCAGGTGGTGGAACTGGTAGACGAAACCCAGGTGGGCATTGCGCCAGCGCCCCTGCTCGCCCGCACTCATCGCCGAGAAGTCGCGCCCCTTGAGGTGCACCTTGCCCTGCGTGGGCGCATCCAGGCCGCCGAGCAGATGCAGCAAGGTGCTCTTGCCGGAACCCGATGCGCCCACCACCGCGAGCGTCTCGCCGGCGTGCACGGCCAGGCTCACCCCACGCAACACATGCACGTCCAGCGGCCCTTCGTGATAGCGCTTGTGCAGGCCCTGGGCCTGCAGCACCACGGTGCTTGCCGGATCACTCATAACGCAGTGCCTCCGCCGGTTGCACGCGGCTGGCGCGCCAGCTCGGGTAGAGCGTGGCGAGGAAGGCCAGCACGAGGGAGATCACCGCGATCGGGACGATGTCGGACGACTGGGGATCGCTGGGCATGCGGCTGATGAGGTAGATGCTGCTGGGCAGGAAGCTGGCGTTGAACAGGTTCTCGATGGCCGGCACGATCACGTCGATGTTGAAGGCCACCAGCAGGCCCAGCAGCAGCCCGCCCAGCGTGCCGATCACGCCACTGGTCGCCCCCTGCACCATGAAGATCCCCATGATGGACGAGGGGCTCGCGCCCAGGGTGCGCAGGATGGCGATGTCGGCGCGCTTGTCGGTCACCGTCATCACCAGCATCGACACGAGGTTGAAGGCCGCCACCGCGACGATCAGCGTGAGGATGATGAACATCATGCGCTTTTCGATCTGCACGGCATCGAACCAGTTGCGATTGGTGCGGGTCCAGTCGCGCACGCGCACGCTGTTGCCCAGGTCGACGCTGAGCTGGTCGGCCACGTCGCGCGCCGACTGCGCGTCCTTCAGCCGCAACTGCACCCCCACCGGCCCGCCGGTGCGAAACAGCGTGGCTGCATCGTCGATGTGCATCAGCACAAGGCCGCTGTCGTACTCGTAGTGGCCGGCCTCGAACGTGCCCACCACCGTGACCTGCTTCAGGCGCGGCACGACACCGGCCGGTGTCATCTGCCCGCCCGGAGAGACGATGGTGACCTTGTCGCCCTCGCGCAGGCCAAGCGAGCGTGCCATCTCGCCGCCGAGCACCACGCCCCACTCGCCCGCCACCAGGCGCTTGAGCACGGTGTCCTTGAGTTGTGCGGCGATGGGTGTGACCTGCGGCTCGTCGTCCGGCGAGATGCCACGCACCAGGGCGGCACGCATGTCATCACCGCGCGCCACCAGTGCCTGTGCGGCCACGAAGGGGGCGGCACCGGTCACCTCGGGGTTGGCGCGCGCCGCATCGGCGAGCTGGCGCCAGTCGGCCAGCGGTTCGCCGCCAGCCGCATAGACCTCGACATGGGAGATCACCGAGAGCATGCGCTCGCGCACCTCTTTCTGAAAGCCGTTCATCACCGACAGCACGATGATCAGTGCGGCCACGCCCAGCGTGATGCCCAGCATCGACACGCCGGAGATGAAGGAGATGAAACCGTTGCGGCGCGTGCCGCGGCCTGCGCGGGTGTAGCGCCAGCCGATCTGCAGTTCGTAGGGCCAGTCCATGATGCGCGGGGCGGTGACCTGTGGGGACGGTGGAACGAGCGCCAGATGCTAACCGAGGCCGGCCGGCGGGGATAATCCGCCCCCATGCACCTGCTGATCCCGTATGCCTCGGCGCTGAGCGAAGCCTGCCGGCACACCCTGCACGACCTGCCCCTGCCCCAGCTGGCGCAACTGCTGAGCCGGCTCGAGCCCGTGTGGCGCAGCGATGCGGACGAGTACTCACTCACACCACCCCACGAACGCGCGCTGGCGCTGGCCCTCGGCCTGGCCGGGCCGGACGGCGGCCTGCCCTGGGGCGCGCACCTGGCCGCCGCCGACGGCATCGATACCGCCGACCTGCACTGGGGCCTGCTGAGCCCCACCCACTGGCATGTCGGCAGCGACCAGGTCAGCATGCTCGACCCCGACAGCCTGGACATCGACGAGGCCTATTCGCGCGAACTGCTCGACGCGGTGCACCCCTTGTTCGAGTCCGAAGGCTGGGCCCTGGTGTATGGCGCACCGACCCGCTGGTACGTGGCCCATGAAAGCCTGGGCGAGCTGCCGACCGCATCGCCCGACCGTGTGATCGGGCGCAATGTCGACCTGTGGATGCCCGACCACCCCCAGGCCCGCCTTGTTCGCCGCCTGCAGCAGGAAGTGCAGATGCTGCTGTACACCCATCCATCCACCGACCGGCGCATCGCTGCCGGCCTCACCCCGGTGAACACCTTCTGGCTCAGCGGCTGCGGCCCGCGCCAGGCCACCCGCGAGCCCGCCGGGCTGCAGGTCGATCGCCGACTGCGCGAGGGGCTGCTGCGCGAGGACTGGGCTGCCTGGGCCGAGGCCTGGAAGGCCCTCGACGCCGGGCCGCTGCGCCAGGCCCTGGCCGCCTCCCAGGCCGGCCAGGACGTCACCATCACCCTGTGCGGTGAACGCTCGGCCGTGAGCCTGGCAAATCGTCCCCGCGGCCTGTGGGCCCGCCTGCGGCTGCGCTTCCAGGCCAGCGCGCCGGCGACCACCCTGCTCGACCTCTGAGAAGGTGTGAACGAACCCGCCCACGACACCATGAAGATCACCCAACGCGACATTCCGCCCCGCACGGCCTGGAGCCTCGAACAGGCCGGTGTCCATCCGCTGCTCGCCCGGCTGTTTGCCGCCCGCGGCATCCGCAGTGCGGACGAACTGGACGACACCCTGGCCCGGCTGCTCCCCCCGTCGAGCCTGAAGGGCGCGACGGACGCCGCCCGACTGCTGGCCGACGCGATGGCCGCCGGCAAGCGCATGTGTGTGGTGGCGGACTACGACTGCGACGGGGCCACCGCCTGTGCCGTGGCGCTGCGCGGCCTGGCCATGCTCGGTGTCGATGCCTCGCGCCTGAGCTACGTGGTGCCCGACCGTGCCGTGCACGGCTACGGGCTCACGCCGGCCATCGTCGACCTGGCCCTGGCCCACCGGCCCGACCTGCTGATCACCGTGGACAACGGCATCGCCAGCCTGCAGGGTGTGGCCCATGCTCGGGCCCGTGGCCTGGACGTGCTGGTGACTGACCATCACCTGCCCGCGCGCGAGGGCGATCAGGTCGTGCTGCCCGAGGCCAACGTCATCGTGAACCCGAATCAGCCGGACTGCGCCTTCGAAAGCAAGCACCTGGCCGGGGTGGGCGTGATGTTCTACGTGCTGCTGGCCCTGCGGGCCGAGTTGCGTGAGCGCGGCGCGTTTGCGGCCCAGGCGCAGCCGCGGCTGGACGCCCTGCTCGACCTGGTCGCGCTCGGCACGGTGGCCGACGTCGTGCGGCTCGACGCCAACAACCGGCGTCTGGTGGCGCAAGGGCTCAAGCGGATCCGCTCGGGCCGGACCTGCCCTGGCGTGGCCGCGCTGTTCGAGGCGGCCGGCCGCAAGATCGAGCAGGCCAGCACCTTCGACTTCGGCTTTGCGCTCGGGCCGCGCATCAATGCCGCGGGCCGGCTGGCCGAGATGACGCTGGGCATCGAATGCCTGCTCACCGAAGACCGCGCGCGGGCCGTCGAACTGGCCCGCACGCTGGACGGCATCAACCGGGAACGTCGCGATGTCGAGGCCGGCATGCGCGAGCAGGCCGAGGCGCTGCTCGAACAACTGCTGCCCGACGGCACGCCACCGGCCGCCATCGTGCTGTACGACCCCGCGTTCCACGAAGGGGTGGTGGGCATCGTCGCCTCACGACTCAAGGACAAGCTGCACCGGCCGACCTTCGTGTTCGCGCTTGGCCAGGACGGCCTGCTCAAGGGCTCGGGCCGATCGATCCCCGGCTTCCACCTGCGTGACGCGCTCGACCTGGTCACCAAGCGCCACCCGGGCGTGCTGCGCCGCTTTGGCGGACACGCCATGGCGGCTGGTTGCACCCTGGCCGTCGAGGACTTTCCGACCTTCGCTGGCGCGCTCGCCGAAGTCGCAGAGCAGTGGCTCGACCCGGCCCTGCTGGCACGCACCGTGGCCACCGATGGCCCGCTGGACGCGCAATGGTTCCAGCCCGAGGTGGTGCAGACGCTGGAGCGTGAAGTCTGGGGCCAGGCATTCGAAGCCCCGGTGTTCCGCGACGAGGTCGAGGTGGTCTCGCAACGCATTGTCGGCGAGCGCCACCTGAAGCTCACCGTGCGCCATGGCGGCAGTCTGCGCGACGCGATCTGGTTCGGCCACAGCGAGCCCCTGCCGACCCGGGCGGTGCTGGCCTACCGTCTGTCGCTCGACGAGTTCAATGGCCGGCAGCGGGTGCAGATGGTGGTCGAGGCCGCAGCCGACTGAGTCGCCCGAACGCCCGGTTCGTCGGGCATCACCCACGCCGTCGATGCCCCTGGGCGGGCCCGTGGCACAGTTGGGGCGTGACGCCGGCCGCCCCGCCCCCGGACACGAGGCCGAACCAGCGCGCAGGCCCAGGCGCACCGGTTACCACTCGTAGCGGGTGGCAGACACGCGTCGGACTAACCTGCTTCTTCGGAGGTGTCCCATGACCACGCGTTCTGATTCGCCAGCCGCCCCCACCCCTGTCGCGCAGCCCACCGCCGACCTGCACCGACGCGCCGTGCTGAATGGCTTGTGGGCGAGCGCCGTCACCACGATGGCCGGCTGCGGTGGCGGCGGAAGCCCGGCCCCCGCACCTGCACCTGCACCTGCACCTGCACCGGCGCCTGCGCCGGCACCTGCCGCCCCGAGCGCGACCAGCTTTGCCGAAGACCTCAGCTACCCCTGGGGACTGGCCTTCCTCCCCGACGGCCGTCTGCTGGTCACCGAAAAGCCCGGGCGACTGAGGGTGGTGGCGCCGGACGGTCGCGTCGGAACACAGCCGGTGGCAGGCGTGCCGGCCGTGGCCTATGCCGGCCAGGGCGGACTGCTGGATGTGGTGATCGACCCCGCCTTCTCAAGCAACCGCCGCATCTACCTCAGCTATGCCGAGGCCGGCAGCAACGGCACCTCCGGCACGGCCGTGGCACGCGGCGTGCTCAGCAGCGATGCCACGCGCCTCGACGATGTGGTGGTGATCTTCCGGCAGTCGCCCAAGGTGGGCGGCAGTGGCCACTTCGGCGGGCGCCTGGCCTTTGGCGGGAACCACCTGTTCATCACGTTGGGCGATCGCCAGCAGGGCGGCAACGGGCCGCAAACCCTGACAAGCCAGCTGGGCAAGGTCATGCGCGTCACCACCGACGGCGCGCCAGTGCCGGGCAACCCCTACATCGGCCAGGGTGACGACCTGATCTGGAGCCTGGGGCACCGCAATGTCCAGGGCGCCGCCGTGCACCCGACCACGGGCGAGTTGTGGACCTGCGAGCACGGCCCGCAAGGCGGCGACGAGATCAATCGCACCCTGGCGGGCGCCAACCATGGCTGGCCGGTGGTCAGCTACGGCTGCAACTACGGTGATCCGGTAGGCGACGCCTGCCGGATCGGCGGCGGCACCCATGCCCCGAACTACACCGAACCCCTGACAACCTGGACCCCCACCTCGATCGCGCCGAGCGGCCTGGCCTTCTACACCGGCAACGCGCTGCCGGAATGGACCGGCAACCTGTTCACCGGCGCACTGGCCGGCACCGCGCTGTGGCGGCTCGTGCTGTCAGGCAACACGATCGTCTCGCGCGAGCGGCTGTTTGCGAGCCTGGGCCAGCGCCTGCGCGCGGTGGCCCAGGGGCCCGACGGCTGGCTCTACCTGCTGACCGACAGTTCTGACGGCAGGGTCTTGCGGGTCCAGCGATGATGTGGGCCTTTGTCATCGGCTGGAGCCCACGCGCATGAAAGGACCCTTGCGACCCCCTGCCCGCCTGCATCGTCCCGGCCTTGCCGCATTGGCGCTTGGCGTGGGACTGGCGCTGCTGATGGCTCTGCCGGCCATGGCGCAGGCATTACGGCCCGTCACCGTGGCCAAGGGCCTCCAGCACCCGTGGTCGATGGCTTTCCTGCCCGACGGGCGCATGCTTGTCACTGAACGCCCCGGACGCATGCGCATCGTCACGCCCCAGGGTGCATTGGGGGCGCCCCTGGCGGGCCTGCCAGCGATCGACGCGCGCGGCCAGGGCGGGCTGCTCGACGTCGTGCTCGACCCGAACTTCAGCGAGAACCGCACCATCTACTTCAGCTACAGCGAGCCGGCCGAGGACGGGCGCGGCAACAGCACCGCAGTGGCGCGCGCGCGCCTCGAAGACAACCGGCTGGTCGACGTGAAGCCGATCTTCCGCCAGCAGCCCAAGGTCAGCAGCAACGCGCACTTCGGCTCGCGCCTGGTGTTCGGCCGCGACGGGCGGCTGTTCATCACACTCGGCGACCGCTTTTCGCGGCGCGACGATGCCCAGACGCTCGACAACCATCATGGCAAGGTGGTGCGCATCGAGCCCGATGGCCGGGTGCCGTCCGACAATCCCTTCGTGGGTCGGGCCGGCGCCCTGCCCGAGATCTGGAGCTATGGGCACCGCAATGTGCAGGGTGCCACGCTGCACCCGCAAACGGGTGAACTCTGGACCAGCGAGCACGGCCCGCAAGGCGGCGACGAGGTCAACGTGACCCTGGCCGGGCGCAACTACGGCTGGCCGCGCATCACCTATGGCCGCGAGTACGGCCTGGGCACGGCGATCGGCGAGGGCACCAGCGGCCAGGGTGTGGAAGCCCCGGTCACCTACTGGGTGCCGCGCTCGGTGGCCCCGAGCGGGCTGGTGTTCTACACCGGTGACCGTTACCCGGGCTGGAAGGGGCATCTGTTTGCCGGCACGTTGCGCGAGCAGGTGCTGATCCGCATCGAGCTCGACGGCCGCAAGCTCGTGCGCGAGGAGCGGCTGCTGCAGAACCTGCGCGAACGCATCCGCGACGTGCGCCAGGGGCCGGACGGCTGGCTCTATGTGCTGACCGACAACGAGGACGGCCGCATCCTGCGGCTCGAACGCTGAGACGGTGTGAACGAACCCAGGGCCGGGCTGCGCCCAGCCCGCCCCCCCGCGGGGGTCAAGGAAACTTGGGGCGACCTGCGCACGCAGCAATGCCCATCCGGGGCAGTCGGCCGGCGGCCGCCTCCTACAATGGCCGGGTGGATATACGCAATGCCGACCTTCACTGCCATTCCAGCGTCTCGGACGGCACCCTGAGCCCCGAGGATCTCGCGGGCCGCGCCTTCACCAACGGCGTGGAGCTGTGGGCCCTGACCGATCACGACGAAGTGGCCGGCCAGCACCGGGCGCGCCTTGCGGCGCGAGCCCTGGGGCTGCCCTACCTCACCGGCACCGAGATCTCGGTGACCTTTGCCGGCGAGACCGTGCATGTGGTGGGCCTGGGCTTCGACCCGGACGACCCCGCGCTGGTGGCCGGACTGGCGCGCACACGCGGGGGGCGCGAACTTCGCGCGCGCGAGATGGCCGCCGACCTGGCCCGCGTGGGCATTACCAATGCCTATGAAGGGGCGCTCAAGTATGTGGGCAACCCCGAGCTGATCTCACGCACGCATTTCGCACGCTACCTGGTCGAGATCGGCGCCTGCCGCGACACCCAGGAGGTGTTTCGCAAGTACCTCACCGAAGGCAAGCCGGGCTATGTGCCGCATCGCTGGGCCGCCCTCGGCGATGCAGTGGGCTGGATCACCGGCGCCGGCGGCATTGCGGTGATCGCACATCCGGGCCGGTACAAGTTCACCGCCAACGAGGAGTTCGCCTTGTTCAGCGAATTCCGTGAGCATGGTGGCCAGGGCGTGGAAGTGGTCACCGGCAGCCACTCCACCAGCGACTACGTCAAGTACACCGAGATGGCCCGTGAGTTCGACCTGCTGGCCTCACGCGGCTCGGACTTCCATTCACCCGACGAAAGCCACACCGACCTGGGCCGCCTGCCGCACCTGAGCGACAGTCTGCGCCCGGTCTGGGGCGCGCTGGAACACCGCATCCAGCGTCCGTGAACACCTCGGGTGCGGCCCCCCACCCCACGCTGGGCGTGGTGCTGATCCTGCTGATGGCGGCGTGTTTCGCCACGCTGGACACCACGGTGAAGTACATCGGCGCGGCCGTGCCGGTACTCGTGATCCTCTGGTTTCGCTACCTTTTCCAGGCCATCGTGATGCTGGCCTGGCTGGCCCGCCAGGGCCTGGGGCGCCTGAAGCCGGGCCGGCCCGGATTCCAGTTGCTGCGCGGCAGTCTGCTGCTGTCCACCAGCAGCCTGTCGTTCTTTGGCTTGCAGTACATGCCGGTGGCCGAGTTCACGGCGGTGGGCATGCTCACCCCGGTGATGGTCACGCTGCTGGCCGCCTGGCTGCTGCACGAGCGGGTCTCACGATGGCGCTGGGGAGCGGTGGCGCTGGGCTTTGCAGGTGCGCTGGTGCTGATCCGCCCGGGCAGCGGCCTGTTCGGCTGGTACGTGGTGTTTCCGCTGGCGATGACGGTCGCCTACGGCAGCTTCCAGGTGCTCACCCGCAAGTTCTCGGCTACCGAAGACCCCTTCATCACGCACTTCTACACCGGCCTGGTGGGCGCTGCCATCGTCGGCACGGTGCTGTGGCTGAGCCCGCTCGACGCCTGGCCGGTGCTCCAGGCGGCCACACCGGCGCAATGGGGCTGGCTGCTGCTGGTCGGCGCCACCGGCACCCTGGGCCACCTGTTCCTGATCCTGGCGCTCGGCATGGCGCCGGCCTCGGTGCTGATGCCCTTCAGCTACACGCAGATCCTGTTTGCCACACTCGCCAGTGCGATGGCGTTCGGTCATCTGCCCGACGCCTGGTCGTTTGCAGGCATGGCCATCATCACCGCCAGCGGTGCGGCCTGCCTGTGGCTGAACCTGCGGGAATCACAGGCGCGCCAGCCGCTGCCCACCGTGATCGCCGACACGACGGCCGACTGAGCCCCGGCCTCGGCGCACAATCAGACCATGGCCCAGTACTTCGAAGTTCACCCCGACAACCCGCAGGTGCGGCTGCTCAAGCAGGCCGCGCAGATCCTGCATGGCGGCGGCATTGCCGCCATTCCGACCGACTCCAGCTATGCGCTGGTCTGCCATCTGGACGACAAGGCGGCGGCAGAACACCTGCGGCGCATCCGCCAGGTCGATGACCGGCACCACCTGACGCTGCTGTGCCGCGACCTGTCCGAGCTGGCCAGCTATGCACGGGTCGACAACCGGCAGTACCGCCTGCTCAAGCTGGCGACCCCCGGCCCCTACACCTTCCTGCTCGAAGCCACCAAGGAAGTGCCGCGCCGGGTGTCGCACCCTTCTCGCCGCACGATCGGCCTGCGAGTGCCGGACCACCGCGTCACCCAGGAATTGCTGGCCGTGTTCGGCCAGCCGCTGCTGGCCACGACGCTGATCCCGCCTGGCGAGTCCGACCCCCTGAATGACCCGCATGAGATCCGCGAGCGTTTCGAGAAGCAGATCCAGCTCGTGATCGACGCCGAGGCCTGCGCCATGCAGCCCACCACCGTGATCGACCTCACCGGCGACGACCCGGTGGTCGTGCGGGTGGGCCGCGGCGCGCTCGATGCGCTTGGCCTGGAGGCCTGAGCCAGCGTGCCGCCGCGCGGCCACGCCGCTGCGCTTCAGGCCGCGGCGGTGACCACCACCTCGATCTTCCACTGCGGCCGCCCGAGCGTGGCCTGCACCGTGGCACGCGGCGGTGCATTGCCGGCCACCTCACCGATCCAGGCATCCCAGACCTCGTTCATGCCCGCAAAGTCGGCCATGTCGGCCAGGAAGATCTGCGCCATCAGGATGCGTCCGCGGTGGCTGCCGGCCTGTGCAAGCAGCTTGTCGACCATGCCCAGCACCTGGGCCGTCTGGCCCCGGATGTCCTGGGTGGCGTCGTCGGGCACCTGCCCGGCAAGGTAGATGGTGCCGTTGTGGACGGCCATTTCGGACAGGCGCTGCCCGACGTGAAAACGCTGAACCATGTCAATGTCCCTTGGAGTGGTGATGAGGCTTCGGCGGCGCGGCCGCGGCGGCGGACTTCTGCCCGATGCGGCTTTCCTGGCCTGCCATCAGCTTGCGAATGTTCGCGCTGTGGCGCCACACCAGCAGCAGGCTCATCAGCAGGATTGCCCCCACCACCGGCCCGGTACCCCAGATCAGCATCTGGTAGAACGGCGCAAACACGGCTGCCACCAGCGAAGCCAGCGATGAGTAGCGGAAGAACACCGCGATGATGAGCCAGGTGGCCAGCGTCGCCAGGCCCAGCCAGGGGTTGATGCCCAGCAGCACACCCGCGGCCGTGGCCACGCCCTTGCCGCCTTCGAAGCGGAAGAACACCGGCCACAGATGCCCGAGGAATGCCGCCAGGCCGACCAGCGCCGCCGTGCCTTCGCCCAGTCCGTAGGGCGCGCCGAACTGCCGGACCAGCAGCACCGGCACCAGGCCCTTGAGCGCATCGAACAGCAAGGTCAGGATGGCAGCCACCTTGTTGCCCGAGCGCAGGACATTGGTCGCTCCCGGGTTGCCGGACCCATAGGTGCGCGGGTCGTTCAGCCCCATCAGCCGGCTGATGATGACGGCAAATGACAACGATCCGATCAGGTAGGCGGCCACGACAACCGCAGCAGGAAGCAGGAAGGACATGAGGACCCGGCGCGTGAGACTGCAAACCGCCTATTCTGCACCGGCGCACTGGACAGCCACCGCGCCGAGCAGATCGACGAGCACCTGCGGCTCGATGCCCACCAGGTAGCCGCGTCGCCCCCCATTGATGCAAATCGACGGCAGCGCGAGGATGCTCTGCTCCACATACACCGGCATGTCCTTGCGCGTGCCGAAGGGCGAGGTGCCGCCCACCAGGTAACCACTGTGGCGCTGCGCCACGTCGGGCTTGCAGGGCTCGACCTTCTTGGCGCCGATCTGACGCGCCAGGTTCTTGGTGCTGACCTGCCGGTCGCCGTGCATCAGCACGATCAGCGGCTTCGCGTCCTGGTCCTGCATCACCAAGGTCTTGATCACCTGGTGTTCGTCCACACCCAGCTGGCGTGCCGACTCGGCCGTGCCGCCGTGCTCGACGTAGTCGTACAGGTGTTCGGTGAAGTTCACCTTGTGCCGGCGCAGCATCTGCGTGGCCGGTGTCTCGGAGGCGTGGTCCTTGCGAGCCATGAAGTGTCGGACGGATACGGACTGACGGTTTTCACTGTGCCGGATCGCGCATCGTCCAGCGGATGCGGTCGATCTCGGCCAGCAGTTCAGGCGACAGCGTGGTGCCCCAGGCATCGAGGTTCTCGTCGAGCTGGGCACGGGTGGTGACCCCGATGATGGTGCTGGCCACCTGCCAGCGCGTGTAGCAGAAGGCCAGTGCGAGCTGCGTGGGCGTGAGGCCGTGTTCGCGCGCCAGCGTGTTGTAGCGGCGCGCCGCCTCGAGCGCCTCGGGGCGGCCCCAGCGCTGCTTTTTCATCGAGTCGTAGATCGCCATGCGACCGGCCGGCGGGGCATCGGCGTGGATGCCGCTCTGGTCGTACTTGCCGCTGAGCAGACCAAAGCCGAGCGGCGAGTAGGCCAGCAGCGAGACCTCGTGACGGAACATCACCTCGTCCAGCCCGTTCTCGACCGAACGATTGATCAGGCAGTACGGGTTCTGCACCGTGGCAATGCGCGGCAGGCCATGCTGCTCGGCCAGGCGCACGAACTCGGCCACGCCATACGGCGTTTCGTTCGACAGGCCGATCGCGCGCACCTTGCCATCGCGCACCAGTTGCGCCATGGCCTCGAGCTGCTCGTGGATCGACGACCCCGGCTTCTCGCGGGCGGGGTCGAAATAGATCGCACCGAACATCGGCACGTTGCGCACCGGCCAGTGGATCTGGTACAGGTCGATCACGTCGGTCTTCAGGCGCCGCAGGCTGTCCTCGCAGGCCTGGACGATGTCGCGTGCGGTGAGGTCGGGGCTGGCATTGCGGATCCAGTCGTAGCCCCGCACCGGGCCGGCCACCTTGGTGGCCAGCACCAGGCGCTGGCGCAGGCCCGGGCGGGCCGCCAGCCAGTTGCCGATGATGGATTCGGTCTGGCCGTAGGTGGCCGCCCGCGGCGGCACCGGGTACATCTCGGCCGCGTCGAGGAAGGTCACGCCGCGGGCCACCGCATGGTCGAGCAGGGCATGAGAGGTGGGCTCGTCCACCTGTTCACCGAAGGTCATCGTGCCCAGGCAGATGCGGGTCACGTCCAGGCCGCTGCGGCCGAGTCGGGTGGTCTCCATGCTGTGTTCCTCAGTTCGACGAGGCGCCAGTGTGCCGCAAGCAGGGCGTACCGCGCTGCCCAGGGGGCTTGCTAAGAAGCTGCTAAGCGCTCCTTAAAAGAATCTTAGGTGCCCCACAAACAGGCTGCCACTGCCTAGAGTCCGGGCATCCGTTTCGCCAACACGACCCCTCCGTGAGGACTCGATCATGAACAGCACGATCTCCCCGCCTTTGCACACGACACCCCTGGTGTCGATGCTCGAGGCCATGATGCTCATCCGCCGCTATGAAGAAACCCTGGCGGACATGCAGGTCTCGGGCAAGGCCCCCGGCACCTGCACCAGTGTCGGCCAGGAAGCCGGCGCAGTGGGTGTGGTACGCGCACTCGGCGCCCACGACCTCATCCTCACCAACCACCGCAGTGCCGGCCACCTGCTGGCGCGCGGTGCCGACGTCGGCCGGCTGCTGGCCGAGGTGATGGGCCGCACCGGCGGCTACTGCAAGGGCAAGAGCGGCTCGCTGCACATCAGCGCCCGCGAGCTGGGTGTGGTGCTGACCTCGACCATCGTGGGCGGCGAGCTCTCGCTTGCCCCGGGCGTGGCGCTGTCGCAGAAGATGCTCGGGCGCCCGGGCATCGTCACCTGCTTTTTTGGGGACGGTGCGGCCTGCGAGGGCATCTTCCATGAGTCGCTCAACCTGGCCGCAACCTGGCGCCTGCCGGTGCTCTACGTGTGCGAGAACAACCAGTGGCAGGCCTTCGTGCGACGCGACGAGGCCATGCCCGGCGAGCACATCCACGGCTGGGCGGCCTCGCACGGCATGCCGACCTGGACCGTGGACGGCAACGACGTGCAGGCGGTGCATGCCGCCGCCAGCCGCGCCGCAGCCACCGTGCGCGAGACCGGCCAGCCCGCCTTCCTGGAGGTCAGCACCTACCGCATGCGCGGCCACTACGAGCCGGACGACCAGGCCTATGTGGACGCCGCCGAGCTGGCCCGCTGGCGCCAACGCGATCCGATCGAGCTGCTGAGCGAGCGGCTGCGGACGGCACGGGAGATCGGCGACGGCGAACTGGCCCATCTGCGCCAGCGGGTGCAGGCCACGATCGATGCAGGCCTCGCATTCGCCCAGGCCTCGCCGTTGCCCGAGCGCAGCGAACTGACCACCGACGTCTACGCCTGACCACGGGAGCCCACCATGCAACGAATGACCATGAACCAGGCCATTGCCGCCGCGCTGGCCGAAGAAATGCGCCGCGACCCCACCGTGCTGACCTTCGGTGAAGGCGTGGCCACCAAACACACCGACCTGGTCCAGGAATTCGGCCGTGAGCGCGTGCGCAACACACCGCTGGCCGAAGGCATCATCGCCGGCACGGCCGCCGGTGCGGCCGCCACCGGCCTGCGTCCGGTGATCGACCTGCTGTTCGCCCCGTTCCTCACGCTGTCGATGGACGCGCTGATCAACAGTGCCGGCAAGCTGCGCTATCTCTCGGGCGGGCAGTTCGAGTTTCCGATGGTGGTGATGACCGCCACCGGGGCCGGCTGGGGTGTGGGCGCCCAGCACAACCACAACCTGGAGGCGATGTTCGTGCACACGCCGGGACTGAAGGTCGTGATGCCCAGCCGCCCGGGCGACGCCAAGGGGCTGCTCAAGGCCGCCATCCGCGACAACAACCCGGTGATGTTTTTCCTGGACCTGGCGCTGGGCGAGGTCGAAGGTGAGGTCGGCGGGCCCGACGCGGTCGTGCCGCTGGGCAAGGCCGCGGTGCTGCGCGAAGGGCACGACATCACGCTGGTGTCCTACGCGAAGACCGTGGGCCACTGCCTGCAGGCGGCACAGCAGCTGTCCGATCAGGGCATCGATGCCGAGGTGATCGACCTGCGCACGCTCAAGCCGCTGGACGAGGCCACGGTGCTGGCCTCGGTGCGCAAGACCGGGCGGCTGATCGTGGTGCATGAAGCGAGCGCGCCGTGTGGTGTGGGCGCCGAGGTGGCGGCACGTGTGTCCGAACAGGCGTTCGACGCGCTCAAGGGGCCGGTGGTGCGCTTGTGCGGGCCGGATGCCCCGGCGCCTTCGTCATGGGGGCTGGAGCAGGCCGGCGTGCCTCAGGCCGACGAGATTGCCGCCGCGGCCCGCCGGCTGGTCGGGCACGCTGCCGCCCAGCCGGCCTGAGGCCCGGCGGCGGCGTGCCCCCTCAGCTGCGGGCCGCCGCCTGACGCGCGCGCTCTTCTTCCTGCAGGCGCAGCACCCGCCGCTGCACCTTGCCGGTGGTGGTCATCGGCAAGGCGTCGATGAACTCGATCTCCTTCGGGTACTCGTAGGGCGCCAGGCG
>CBFGPV010000018.1:0-43604 GCA_965650765.1 uncultured Burkholderiales bacterium | reverse complement strand
CGTCCAGGATGCGCACGGGCAGATCCTGCGCCTGCGCCTGCGCCTGCGCCTGCGCCTGCGCTTGCGCTTGCGCTTGAACTTGCGATGCCACGAGCACCAGCGCAACCCCCGACAGCAGGCGCCGCAGTGCATGCAGGACACGCCCGTGGAGATCGTCGTGATCGTCGTGATGTGTCATGTGGTGCCGACTCATGGCCAGCCGCCATCGATGCGGCAGGCGCTGCCCGCTGCCATGATGCATGGCCCTCAGCGCGCACCCACGCCCAGGTCGAATCATTGCCGCAACGCTTTGAGATAGAACGCACCGCCCGCGCCGGAGCCGCTGAGGTGCAGTGATCGAGCACCTGCGCCAAAGAACGCGCCGTCCACCTTGTCCAGCGCCACATTGATCGTGAGGGTCGGCGCGCCGTCTTCGGGCCGTGCGTCGTGCGGCAGACCGATGACGGACATCGTGCCGCGCTGTGCAGCGTCATGCTTCAACCGGGAGTCCTCGACCGTGAGCGTCCCGGGCAGGGAGAACGTCACGCTGCGGCCATCCGAAGAGGTGCATTGCACCGGAGCGACAAACACATGTCCGAAGCGGGCATCGACCGTCAACTCCACGGGGCAGTTGCCGGGCATCACCTCCAGCAGGTTCCTGATGTTCACCGCGGCCCCGCTGCCCGCCACCAGATGGACGAATCCACGGTACTTCACTGCGTCGCCCGTGATGGCGTCCGCCCGGTCGGTCGTCAAGCCGATCTCGGAAGACCACATCGTCCCGTCCAGCCAGGTGCGAATTCCGGTCTGAAGCGAACCCGATGAGCCACCCTCACCGGTGCTGTGAACGACGCTGATGACGTTCTCGTCGTAGAGCGACAGCCGGATCGTCCCTAAGTTCGGGGCCTCGAAGAGCCAGGCATTCTCGTTCTCACGACGGCTGAACAGGTAGGTGTGCCCATCCAGTACCAACCTGTTCTTGCCGATGAGCAGCGGCTTGCGTTCACTGCCGTAGGTGTAGGCACTGCGAACGAAGGCACCGGCGAGCGTCTCGAAGCTCCAGTCCTGGCGCCAGCCGAACGCGTCGACCTTGAACACCTCGCCGTTGGGGTCGGTTGCGGCGGCGATGATCTGCTGCGCGGTGGCTGCGGTGGCCGTCGGGGCGATGCAATGGCCATCGCCATCACGCTGAGCGCACAGACGCCCCGACGGCGCGGCGAACACGGTCGATGGTGTTTGCTCCAGCTCGGGGGGGGTCGTGCTGCCTCCCCCGCCGTCCCCGCCATGGCCTGCACCGCCTTCGCCACCTCCACCGCACGAGGCCAGCAGCAGACACGCCAGTCCGCCGGCGACGAACGGTGTCAGCCGCGACGCAATTGAATTGAATGGGGCTCTGATGTGCCGAAGGATCATGGTGAATTCACAAGTGCAATGAAATCTGAGGCGGCCAGGCAGCGAGCCGTTCGCGCATGCCGCCGATCGCGGCGCTGCGATGGCAATCCGGCTCATCCGTCGACCGACACCATGAACTTCAGGACGATCAGCAAGGACATCAGACAGCGTCGCCTGGGCCCGCTTGGCGCGTCGGATCGTACAGCCGAACAATCGTGTCGAGCCTTGTCATGCGTAAGCGTTTGCGACGCACCGGCCGTTGCTCAGGTCTTGCGGGCGGCAGAACGTGCCCGTTGCACGCAGGCGTCATGTTGGCCATGCTGAAACCTCCTTCCATGCGGTCGCGCTTCAGCGCGGGCGTGTGCTCGCAAGGCACACCCTGGCGGCGAGGTGCGAACGGGCGAGCGCGCTGGAATGAGTCTGGATGGTGATGGCCGCCGCGTCGAACCGACGCATGGCCGGCCCTGGCGTACAGGACGCGCCCCGCGCCCGCGGTTGCTCAGCTGAACAGCCGACGCGCCGCCGGTGAGCCCGCCGGCAGGCCCCGTGCCTCGAGCTCGGCATAAAGCCGCTCGAGTTCACCGCCGATCGAGGCAAAACCTTCGGGCGTCAGTGGCCGTCCCTCGTCGTCAACGACGGCGGCATCCATGCCCAGCGCCAGCGCCTGCGCACTGGCCTGCCAGGCCGCGAACGGGGCTTCGGACTTGGCCGTCTGGGGCACGTCGAAGGACAGGGTCACATCGCGCACCACGGCCTGGCCGGGGTCGTCGGCAAATGCGGCCTGGGGGTCGAAGTTGAGCGACAGCACCGGCGGTGCGCCGTCTTCCTGGGCAGGCAGCACCAGCCGTCCGGCCACCACGCCCGGCACGAAGCCGTGGCGCGCCGCATGCTGCTGGATGTAGCCCACCGACCACGCCGCACCACGGGCATGCAGGCGGCACGCGAGTTGGGCGTCATGTTCGCTGGCGAACTGGTCGAGTTCGCGCGCACGGGTGACGGCGTCGAGCATGTCGGGAAAGTCGGCCACCGCGCCAATGGCGTCGGCAAAGACCTGCACCTTCTGGATGAACTCGGAGTACTCGATCTCGTTGAGCGGCCCGGTGCGGTTGGCCAGTTGCAGCCCGGCCTGGAACTCGCGGTAGGTCTGCCCGGTGTGCGGGGGCTCCCATTCGCCGGTCTCGTGGTTGAGCCCCTCGATCAGGAAGGGCTTGCTGCCGGCGCGGCGTGTGGACGGCAGGTGTGCCACCACACTCTCACCCGCATACCGCACCTCGACCGGCAGGGCGACAAGCACGTCGATCAGCGGGTCGAGCCGAGCGCCCGCACGTCGGCTCGAGGGCTCGGCGCGCGTCACGATGGGCAGATCACTGTCCAGGGGTTCCAGCGTCGGTTCGATCGCCGGGGGCATGGCGGCCGGCGCACGCGGGCCCGGTCGGCGCACACCGGCGCGGCGGGCCTGCCACGCACCATGCGCCACCAGGCCGGCAATCACCAGCCCACCCGCGACCGCCAGCGCCAGTTGCAGGCTGCTCATCTGTTCACGCCGCCTCGGCCATGCCCACGGCCGCTTCCATGTCGACCGCCACGATGCGCGACACACCCTGCTCCTGCATGGTCACGCCGATCAGCTGTTCGGCCATTTCCATCGCGATCTTGTTGTGCGAGATGAACAGGAACTGGGTCCCCGACGACATGCTGCGCACCAGGTTGGCATAACGCTCGGTATTGGCGTCGTCCAGCGGCGCATCGACTTCGTCGAGCAGGCAGAACGGTGCCGGATTGAGCTGGAAGATCGCAAACACCAGCGCAATGGCGGTCAGCGCCTTCTCGCCACCGGACAGCAGATGAATCGTGCTGTTCTTCTTGCCGGGCGGCTGTGCCATCACCTGCACGCCGGCGTCCAGGATCTCGTCGCCGGTCATCACCAGGCGGGCGGTGCCCCCGCCGAACAGGCTGGGGAACATCGTGCCGAAATGCTCGTTGACGAAGTCGAAGGTCTTCTTGAGCAGGTCGCGGGTTTCGAGGTCGATCTTGTGGATCGCGTCTTCCAGGGTCGAGATCGCATCGTTCAGGTCGGCCGATTGCGCATCAAGGAAGGACTTGCGCTCACGCGCCGCGGTCAGCTCGTCCAGCGCGGCCAGGTTGACGGCACCCAGCGCCGCGATCTCGCGGTTGATGCGGTCGATCTCGCCTTGCAGCCCCTGAAGCCGCACACCGCCTTCCTGAATCGAGTTCGCCAGCACCTCGAGGTCGACCTGGGCCTGGGTGAGCTGCTCCATGTACTGGGCGCCCCCGAGCGATGCCGCCTGCTCTTCGAGCTGCAGCTTGGTGATGCGATCGCGCAGCGGCTGCAGGCTGCGCTCGAACTCCATGCGCTGCTCTTCGCTGCGACGCAGCCTGAGCGACAGGTCGTCGTATTCGCTGCGCTTGGCCGCCAACGCCGCCTCGCGCTCCGAACGCACAGCCAGCGCTTCCTGCAACCCCGCCTGGGCTGCCGCGTCGTTGAAGCCGTCGAGTTCGACCTGCAACTGCTCGGCCGTGCTGGCATTGGTCTGGATCTGCTGTGCGGCGGTTTCGATGGCGCGCTGCAGTTCGCCGCGGCGCGCCGACAGGGCGCGCGCCGAGAACTGGGACTCCTGCGCCTCGCGTTCGAGCGAGCGCAACTGCTCGCGGGCCTGGTTCAGGCGACGCTCGGATTCGATCACGGCTTCTTCAAGCTCGGCATGGCGCTCCTGCTCGTTGGCCAGGGCCATGTCGAGCTCCTCGAACCGGGCCTCGCCAGTGGCGCGCCGCTCGTTCAGCTCGTCGAGCTGGGCGTCGATCTCGGCGAGTTCACCGTCAATCTGGCCGCGCCGGCTGCTGGTCTGCTCGGCCTGCTGCGTCAGGCGCAGCAGCTCGACCTGCAGTTGATGGGCGCGGCTCTGCAGTTCGGCGGCCTCGCGACGAGCCGCCACCAGACGCGTCGAGCCTTCGGTGTAGGCGGCCTCGGCCCGGATCAGGGCGGAACGGGCATCTTCAGCGATCAGCGACTGCGCCCGCACCTGGCGCTCCAGGTTCTCGATCTCCTGGGCACGCTGCAGCATGCCGGCCTGCTCGGAGTCGGGCGCGTAGAAGGCCACGGCAAACTGCGAGACGGCATGGCCCTCGCGGGTCATGATGACCTCGCCGTGGGTGAGCTTGCCGCGCTGGGCCAGCGCGTCGTCGAGCGATGCCGCGGTGTAGACGCCTTCGAGCCAGTCGTTGAGCAGGGCCTTCAGGCCCGCGTCGTTCAGGCGCAGCAGGTCGGACAAGCGCGACAGCGTCTCGTGCGTGTTGCTGATGGCCCCGGCCGGCAGGGTGTAGAAGGCCAGCTTGGCCGGCGGCGCGTCGTTGGCAAAGGCCCGCACGGTTTCGACCCGGCCGACCTCCAGCGCATTCAGGCGCTCGCGCAGTGCCGACTCGAGTGCGGTTTCCCAGCCCGGCTCGATGTGAACGCGGGTCCACAGGCCCTGCAGGCCGTCCAGCCCGTGCTTGGCCAGCCAGGGCTTGAGCTTGCCTTCGGTCTGGACCTTCTCCTGCAGCGCGCGCAGGGCTTCCAGGCGCGCGCCGAGGTCGGTCTGCCGGCCAGACTCGGTATTGAGTTGTTCCTGGCGGGAGCGGCGCTCGTCGTCGAGTTGCGGCACCTGCTCGGTCAGCTCGTGCAGCCGTTCCTCGGCCACGGCCTGGGCCTCAGCAGCCAGCTCATGCTGACGGCGAAGGTCCCCCAGGCGCGCCTCGTCGGGCGCGGCCAATGCACGCGACTCGGTGGTCAGGCGTTCCCGGCGCTGATTGAGCTGACGCGACTGGTCGTCGATGTTGCGCGACTCGGCCGCCAGCAGCTGGATCTGCTGCTGCACGCCGGCCACCGACGTCCGCTGCTCGTTGGCACGCGCCGAGGCGGCGCGCACGGCGTCTTCATGGGCCGGCAGGTTGCCCGCCTGCTCCTCGCACTGCGCCGCCAGGATCTCGGCCTGCTCCTCGGCCATCGCGATCTGCTCGGCGATGGTGTCGAGTTCGGACTCGGCATCACTGCGTCGCTGCGACCACTGCTCGCTTTGCGCGCGCAGATCGGCCAGGCGCTGCTCCACCCGCTGGCGGCCCTCCACGACATAGCGGATGCGTTCTTCGAGGCGGCTGACTTCCAGGCTGGCCTCGGCCAGCGAGCCCTGGGCTGCGTGCAGCTCATCGCTGGCGTTGTAGTGGGCCTGGCGGATGGTTTCGAGTTCGGCCTCGACGTGGCGCAGTTCGGCCATGCGCGATTCGAGGGCATTGGTGGCAGCCAGCGCCTCCTTGTGCACCCGCTCCTGCTCGGTCGAGGCATCGCGGTGCTTCAGGAACCACAACTGGTGCAGCCTGAGCGTGCCCTGGTCCTGCAAGGCGCGGTATTGCGCGGCAACTTCGGCCTGCTTTTCGAGCTTTTCGAGGTTGGCATTCAGCTCGCGCAGGATGTCCTCGACGCGGGTGAGGTTCTCGCGCGTGTCCTTCAGCCGGTTCTCGGTCTCGCGGCGTCGTTCCTTGTACTTGGAAACCCCTGCCGCCTCTTCGAGGAACATGCGCAGTTCCTCGGGCTTGGACTCGATGATGCGGCTGATCGTGCCCTGCCCGATGATGGCGTAGGCACGCGGGCCCAGCCCGGTGCCCAGGAAGACGTCCTGAACGTCACGCCGGCGCACCGGCTGGTTGTTGATGAAGTAGCTGGACGTGCCGTCGCGCGTGAGCACGCGCTTGACGGCGATCTCGGCGAACTGGTTCCACTGGCCGCCGGCACGGGCGTCTTCGTTGCTGAACACCAGCTCGACGCTCGCCCGGCTGGCCGGCTTGCGGTTGCCCGAGCCGTTGAAGATCACGTCCTGCATGGACTCGCCGCGCAGCTCGGAGGCCTTGGACTCGCCCAGCACCCAGCGCACCGCGTCCATGATGTTGGACTTGCCGCAGCCATTGGGGCCGACCACACCGACCAGTTGCCCGGGCAGCTGGAAGTGGGTGGGTTCGGCAAACGACTTGAAGCCGGACAACTTGATCGAATTCAGGCGCATGGGGGTGGGAAGGTGGCGGCCGGATGCGCACGACCTGATGCCGGCGCATGATGCAAGTGTTTGATTTGATTGATAAAAGCAGGCAGGAACCGCCGCTCTGGCGAGGCCGGATGATACCATTGGGGCCACCCGCAAAGGCGCGCTGGTGCGCGCCGCGAACGTCTGCTTACCTCTGTTGATTCCATGCCCAAGTCCACGTCCCGGTCGGCTGCCCCCAAGCAGCGCCCCATGCCTGCGAATCCGCCGTCGGCCCCGTCGAAGGAGCTGCACGTCTTCGACAACCCGTCGCCACAACGCGACTACGTGATCCAGTTCCAGATTCCCGAGTTCACCTGCCACTGCCCGCTGACCGGCCAGCCCGACTTCGCGCACTTCACGATCGACTGCATCGCCGACAAGCTGTGCATCGAACTCAAGAGCCTCAAGATGTACATGTGGAGCTACCGCAACGAGGGCGCGTTCCACGAGAAGGTCACCAACGACATCCTCGACGACATCGTCAAGGCCATCTCGCCGCGTTATCTGCGTATCACGGCCAAGTGGTACGTTCGTGGCGGCATCTACACCAATGTGGTGGCAGAGCACCGCAAGAAGGGCTGGAAGCCGCAGCCGCGTGTCGATCTGCCGGCGCATGCGGCCGAGTCCGGGCTGCTGGGCTGAACCCTCGGCCCCGGGGCCTGGCAGCGCCGGGGCGTCCACAACCCCTGCTGTGCCCGCACCAGCCGTGCGGCGGGCCCGGCCTGCCAGCGCAACCGTGGGCGCACGGGGATAATCCAACGCCATGAACCCGCTGCTCTCCCGCCTGAACCCCTACCCCTTCGAGCGCCTGCGTGCCCTGACGCAGGACATCGTGCCCAACCCGGCCCTGCGCCCGATCAGCCTGGGACTGGGCGAACCCCGCCATCCGACGCCCGAGCTGATTCGCGAGGCACTCGTGGCCTCGCTCGACGGCCTGGCCAGCTACCCCGCCACCGCCGGCACGCCGGCACTGCGTGAAGCCATGGCCGGTTGGGTGCGGCGGCGCTACGGCATTGCGCTGGATGCCGCCACGCAGGTGCTGCCGGTCACCGGCTCGCGCGAGGCGCTGTTTGCGCTGGCCCAGACGGTGGTCGACCCGACGCGCCATCGCGAGCACGGCGGCCCGGTTGTCGTGTGCCCCAACCCGTTCTATCAGATCTATGAAGGCGCCGCCCTGCTGGCCGGGGCACGCACGGCGTTTGCCAACAGTGATCCGGCGCGCAACTTTGCGGCCGACTGGTCGTCGATTCCCGAATCCACATGGGCACAGACCCAGTTGCTGTACGTGTGTTCACCCGGCAACCCCACGGGTGCGGTGGTGCCGCTGGACGAATGGGCCAGGCTGTTCGAGCTGAGCGACCGCCATGGCTTCGTGATCGCCTCGGACGAGTGTTATTCCGAGATCTACTTCCGCGACGAGCCGCCGCTGGGCGGCCTGGAAGCCGCGGCGCGGCTGGGCCGCACCGACTATCGCCGCCTCATCGCCTTCACCAGCCTGTCCAAGCGCTCCAATGTGCCGGGCATGCGCTCGGGCTTCGTGGCGGGTGACGCCGAGATCCTGCGGCAGTTCCTGCTCTACCGCACCTACCACGGCAGCGCCATGAGCCCGACGATCCAGCGTGCCAGCATCGCCGCCTGGAACGACGAGCAGCACGTGGTCGACAACCGCAACCTCTACCGGACCAAGTTCGCCCAGGTCACGCCGGTGCTGCAGCAGGTGCTGGAAGTCGCGCTGCCGGACGCCGGCTTCTACCTCTGGGCCCGCGTGCCGCCGAACGTTTGCGGCGGCAGCGACACCGAGTTCGCCCGCGGCCTGCTCGCTCAATACAATGTGGCGGTGCTGCCCGGCAGTTTCCTCGCGCGCGATGCCAACGGCACCAACCCGGGCGCCGGCCGCGTGCGCATGGCGCTGGTGGCCGAAGTCGACGAGTGCCTCGAGGCCGCCCATCGCATCGCCAGCTACGTCCGTTCCCTTACCTGAGCCGATTCCATGACCCAACAGATCGAATCCATCATCAACCAGGCGTGGGAAGACCGCGCGAACCTGTCTCCCAAGTCGGCCCCGTCGGACGTGCGCGACGCCGTCGAACACGTGATCGCCGACCTGAACAAGGGCCGCGTGCGCGTGGCCGAGAAGATCGACGGCGCCTGGACCACCCACCAATGGGTGAAAAAAGCGGTGCTGCTGAGCTTCCGCCTGAATGACAACGTGCCCATCCGCGCCGGCGAACTGGGCTTTTTCGACAAGGTGCAGACCAAGTTCGCCCACCTGGATGAAGAAGCGATGCGTGCCACCGGTGTGCGCGTGGTGCCGCCGGCCGTGGCCCGCCGCGGCAGCTACATCGCCCGCAACGTCGTGCTGATGCCTTCTTACGTGAACATCGGCGCCTATGTCGACGAAGGCACGATGGTCGACACCTGGGCCACCGTCGGCTCGTGTGCCCAGATCGGCAAGAACGTCCACCTGTCCGGCGGTGTGGGGATCGGCGGCGTGCTCGAGCCGTTGCAGGCCAACCCGACCATCATCGAGGACAACTGCTTCATCGGTGCACGCTCCGAAGTGGTCGAAGGCGTGATCGTCGAGGAGAACTCGGTGATCTCCATGGGCGTCTACATCGGCCAGAGCACCAAGATCTACGATCGTGCCACCGGTGAGGTGAGCTACGGGCGCATCCCGGCCGGCTCGGTCGTGGTGAGCGGCAGCCTGCCGAGCGCCGACGGCAAGTACAGCCTGTACTGCGCGGTGATCGTCAAGCGCGTGGACGCCCAGACGCGCGCCAAGACCAGCATCAACGAACTGCTGCGCGCCTGAGCAGGGCACCCGTTGCACGGGCCCGGTGCGCCGGGCCACCAGCACAAGGAGGACTTCGATGAGCGGTGGGAACATGGAGCGCGTGCTCCGTTTGATGGCGGAAAAGCAGGCGTCGGACGTGTACCTTTCGGCCAACACGCCCATCCTCATCAAGATCCACGGTCAGATCCTGCAGGTGAGCGATCAGCCGCTGACGCCGCAGCAGCCCCGCCAGCTGCTGTCCGAGGTGCTCAGCCCGACCCAGCTTGAAGAACTCGACGACACCGGCGAGCTGAACATCGGTATCGGCATCTCGGGTGTGGCGAGCTTCCGTCTGAGCGCGTTCAAGCAGCGCGGTTCGGTGGCGGGTGTGTTCCGCTGCATCCCGCATGTGATTCCTCCGCTGGAGTCGCTGGGTGTGCCCGACGTGCTCTCGTCGCTGATCCTTGAAAAGCGCGGCCTGATCCTGCTGGTGGGTGCCACCGGCACCGGCAAGAGCACGACGCTGGCGGCGATGCTGGAGCACCGCAACCAGAACGTGGCCGGCCACATCCTCACCATCGAGGACCCGATCGAGTTCCTGTTCTCGAACAAGAAGTCGGTGGTCAACCAGCGTGAGGTCGGCCGTGATACGCAGTCGTTGCAGATCGGCCTGAAAAACGCACTGCGCCAGGCACCCGACTGCATCCTGATCGGTGAAATCCGTGACCGCGAGACCATGACCATGGCGCTGTCATACGCGCTGTCGGGGCACCTGGTGCTGTCGACCATGCACGCGAACAACAGCTACCACGCACTCGGCCGGATCCTGTCGTTCTATTCGCCCGAGTCGCGTCCGGCGCTACTGTCCGACCTCTCCTCGGGCCTGAAGGCCATCATCTCGCAGCGTCTGCTGCGTTCGGTGTCCGGCGGCCGCGTGGCGGCGGTCGAGGTGCTGATGAACACCAAGCTCATCCAGGAGCTGATCGAAAAGGGCGACCTGGCCGGCGTGAAGGAAGCGATGGAAAAGTCCCTGGCCGAAGGCTCGCAGACCTTCGAAGCAGACATCGCCCGCATGATCGAGCAGGGCCGCGTGACCCGCGAGGAAGGCCTGGCTTACGCGGATTCGCCGACCAACCTGATGTGGCGCCTGCAGAACGAGACAACGTCTCCGGCCAAGGCCACCCCCAAGAAGGAAGAAGTCGACGACGGGCCCTCCTTCACCGACATCACCCTGGAAGTGCGCAGCGAGGAGCGCACCACCAGCGGCTACGGCACCACCGGCTTTGGCGGCATCCGCTGAAGCCCCGCCCCACGAACTTCATGACCGATACGCTGAGACTTGTCGAAGAACTGATCTCCCGTGCCTCCGTGACGCCCGAGGACGGCGGCTGCCAGGCCCTGCTGGCCGAACGCCTGGCGCGCCTGGGCTTTGACTGCCATCACCTCGAGCATGGCCCGCAGGACTTCCGCGTGCGCAACCTGTGGGCACGGCGTACCGGCGCGGCGGGCGCGGACGGCCCGACCCTGGTGTTTGCCGGCCACACCGACGTGGTCCCCACCGGGCCGCTCGAACAATGGCACAGCGACCCCTTCGTGCCCACCCATCGCGACGGCCTGCTGTATGGCCGCGGCGCAGCCGACATGAAGACCTCGATCGCGGCCATGGTCGTGGCCATCGAGGAGTTTGTGCAGGTGCACGACCAGCACCGCGGCTCGATCGCCCTGCTCATCACGAGCGACGAGGAAGGCCCGGCCAACGACGGCACGGTGAAGGTCTGCGACTGGCTGAAGTCGCGCGGTGAAAGGCTCGACTACTGCATCGTCGGTGAACCCACCTCGGTGAACGCGCTGGGCGACATGATCAAGAACGGCCGGCGCGGCTCGCTGTCGGGGCGGCTGGTCGTGCGCGGTGTGCAGGGGCACATCGCCTATCCCCACCTGGCCCGCAACCCGATCCACCTGGCCGCCCCGGCGCTGGCCGAGCTGACCACCATCGAGTGGGATCGCGGCAATGCCTTCTTTCCCCCGACGAGCTGGCAGGTGTCGAACATCCATGCCGGAACGGGCGCCACCAATGTGATCCCCGGGGCGCTGACGATCGACTTCAACTTCCGCTACTCGACCGAATCGACACCCGAGGCCTTGCGTGAACGTGTGCATGCCGTGCTCGACCGCCACGGCCTCGACTACGACCTGGCCTGGACCCTCGGCGGCCTGCCCTTTCTGACGACCCCGGGTGACCTGAGCGAAGCCCTGGTGTCGGCCATTCGCACCGAGACCGGTCTGACGCCCGAACTGTCGACGACCGGCGGCACGTCCGATGGCCGCTTCATTGCGCAGATCTGCCCGCAGGTCATCGAGTTCGGGCCACGCAATGCCACGATCCACAAGATCGACGAATGTGTCGAAGTGGCGCACATCGAGCCGCTCAAGAACATCTACCGCAAGACCCTGGAAGCCCTGATCGCATGAACGTCATCGAACTCATCGAGCGCTCCAGCGCCCGCCTCGACCAGGCGGGCGTTTCGTTTGGGCATGGCACGACCTGCGCCTTCGACGAGGCCGCCTGGCTGGTGCTGTGGTCGCTCGGCCTGCCGCTCGACGACCTGGACGCCGTGGCCGATCAGCCTGTGTCCGACGAAGCCGCCGCCCGCGCCGAGGCCTTGGTCGAACAACGCATCACCACCCGCAAGCCCGCGGCCTACCTCACGCACGAAGCCTGGCTGCAGGGCGTGCCGTTTTATGTCGACGAGCGCAGCATCGTGCCCCGGTCGTTCATCGCCGAGCTGCTGGCCGACGGCACCATCGACCCCTGGCTGAGCGAGCGCACCCGCCGTGTGCTCGACCTGTGCACCGGCAACGGCAGCCTGGCCGTGCTGGCCGCACTGGCCTATCCCGAGGTCGAGGTGGACGCCGTGGACCTCTCGCCCGAGGCGCTGGAGGTGGCCCGCATCAACGTCGAACGCCATGCCCTGCAGCAGCGGGTGCGGTTGATCCGCAGCGACCTGCTCGCGCAGGCGAGCGGCCCCTACGACCTGATCCTGTGCAACCCGCCATACGTGAATGCACAGGCCATGGCCAGCCTGCCGCCAGAGTTCCAGGCCGAGCCCGAGCTGGCGCTGGCCGGCGGCGACGACGGGATGGACCTGATCCGGCAACTGCTGCGCCAGGCACCGGGCGTGATGTCGGCCGAGGGCGTGCTGGTGCTCGAGATCGGCAATGAACGCGAACACTTCGAAGCCGCCTTCCCGCACCTGGAACCACTCTGGCTCGAAACCAGCGCCGGGCACGACCAGGTGCTGCTGCTCACCCGCGACGCCCTGAGCGCTGGCCCCCACACCCGCACCGCCCAATGATCACCCTGAGAAATCTCACGCTGCGGCGCGGCACCAAGGTCGTGCTGGACAACGTCAACCTCACCCTGCATGGCGGTGAAAAGGCCAGCCTGGTCGGCCGCAATGGCGCCGGCAAGTCCTCGCTGTTTGCCCTGCTGACCGGCGAGTTGCATGCCGACGCCGGCGACCTGGAGTTCCCGGAGCGCTGGCGCATTGCCGAAGTCGCGCAGTCGATGCCCGAGACCGATGACAGCGCCACCGACTTCGTGCTGCAAGGCGACGTGCCCCTGATGGAAGCGCAGGCGGCACTGGCCGCTGCCGAAGCCCGCGGCGACGGCCATGCCATCGCCGAGGCCCATCAGCACATCCAGGATGCCGGCGGCTTCGACGCCCGCCCTCGGGCCCAGTCGATGCTGCTGGGCCTGGGCTTCAAGCCTGACCAGCTCGATCGCCCCGTCAACAGCTTCTCGGGTGGCTGGCGCATGCGCCTGCAACTGGCCCGCGCACTCATGTGCCCGGCCGACCTGCTGCTGCTCGACGAACCCACCAACCACCTGGACCTCGACGCCCTCGTGTGGCTGGAAAGCTGGCTCAAGCGGTTCGAAGGCACGATGCTCGTGATCAGCCACGACCGCGAATTCCTCGACGCGATCACCCGTGTCACCGTGCACCTCGACCAGGCCCAGCTCACCCGCTACACCGGCAACTACACCGCCTTCGAGGCCATGCGTGCCGAACGCCTGATGCAGCAGCAGGCCGCCTATGAGCGCCAGCAGGACAAGATCGCCCATCTGCAGCGTTTCATCGACCGCTTCAAGGCCAAGGCGACCAAGGCCAAGCAGGCGCAGAGCCGGGTCAAGGCGCTGGAGCGCATGGAGCGCATCGCCCCCGTGCTGGCCAGTGCCGACTTCAGCTTCGAGTTCCGCGAGCCGGCCAGCCTGCCCAACCCGATGCTGGCACTGAAGGACGTGTCCTGCGGCTATGCGGGCACCGAGGGGCGGCCCGACGTCACCATCGTGCACCACATCAACCGCTCGGTGCAGGCCGGCCAGCGCATCGGCATCCTGGGCGCCAACGGCCAGGGCAAGTCCACGCTGGTCAAGACCATCGCGCGTGCCCAACCGGCGCTGGCCGGAACCGTGACCGAAGGCAAGGGCCTGGCCATCGGCTACTTCGCGCAGCAGGAGCTGGACGTGCTGAGGCCGGACGAAACGCCCTTGCAGCACATGATCCGTCTGGCACGCGAGGTCAGTCCCCAGGCCCGTGAACAGGAACTGCGCGACTTCCTGGGCAGCTTCCGCTTTGTCGGCGACATGGTCGCCCAGACGGTCGGCACCATGAGCGGCGGCGAAAAGGCCCGGCTGGTGCTGGCCATGCTGGTGTGGCAGCGCCCCAACCTGCTGCTGCTCGACGAACCGACCAACCACCTCGACCTGGCCACCCGCGAGGCGCTGAGCATGGCGCTCAACGAGTTCGAGGGCACGGTGATGCTGGTCAGCCATGACCGCGCGCTGCTGCGGGAAGTCTGCGACGAGTTCTGGCTGGTCAGCGGCGGCGCCGTGGCACCCTTCGACGGCGACCTCGACGACTACCAGCGCTGGCTGCTCGACCAGGCCCGCATCCAGCGCGAGACCTTCACCAAGGGCGGGTCGTCGGACGCAGCGGGTGCTGCGCCGGCGGACACCGGCGTGAACCGGCGCGACGAGCGCAAGGCGCAGGCCCAGGCCCGTCAGAAGCTGTCCGAGCTGGCGCGCCCGCTCAAGAAGGAGCTGGCCGGCATCGATGCCCGCCTGGCCGCACTCCACGACGAAAAGACGCGGCTCGAAACCGCGTTGTCAGGTGCCGGCCTGTCCGCCGCCGACCTGGCCGAGCATGGGCGACGCCTGAAGACCATCGCCGACGAGACCGACGAGCTCGAAATGCGGTGGCTCGAGCTGTCCGAGCAGATCGAACAGCTCGGCGCCTGAACGTCCGGCCGGACGCTGCTTCAGGCCGGGCCTGAACGCAGCGGGTAGGCGCCCTCACCGATGAACAGCACCTCGACGCGGGCGATGGCGTCGCCCTTTTCGCCGGCAAAGGTGTAGCCCAGCAGACTGAGCCGGTCACCCTCGCGGGGTTGTGGCACCTTCCAGGCGTTCATCCTGAAGAGCGGCGCCAGTTCGATCTGCCACAGCTTGTCCTTGCGCGTGGGCACCACGGCACGCGTCAGCAGGTCTTTCATGTCCACGCGGGCCTGTTGCTCCGGCACCGTGCGCGTGGCCAGGCCCTCGGGCAGCTTGAGATCGGTGTCGACCTCGAGCTGCAGCTCTGCGTGCGGGTTGGCCCAGCTCAGGCGGGCGATCCGGCCCGCCAGGTAGATCGGCCGTGATGTGTCGAAACTCGACCAGCCATGATGAGCCCACGCGTGCGGCACCGCGGTGGCAGCCGCCAGGGTGACCAGAACTTCTCTGCGTTGCATCGACACACCTCCGCTGCCCGCACCGATGCGAGCGCTGCGTGACGCTAGCGTGTTCCCTCGCCGCCCATCAACTGCCCCGGACGATGACCCTGTCCGGTGTGCGGACGCATCGATTCAATTGCACACAATTAAATTGCGAGCTACATTCATGGCCATGGTGACCCGCAAGACACAACCCAGCCCCTCCGCGCCGGACACGGCACGGGCCCAGGCCGACGCGGCGATGCTGCAGCTCGACAACCAGCTCTGCTTCGCGCTGTACTCAGCCTCGCTGGCGATGACCAAGCTGTACAAGCCCCTGCTCGACCGCATGGGCCTCACCTACCCTCAGTACCTGACGATGCTGGTGCTCTGGGAGCGCGACCACCTCACCGTCACCGAACTCGGCGAACGCCTGTACCTCGACTCCGGCACCCTCACGCCGCTGCTCAAGCGCATGGAAGCCGCCGGCCTGATCCGCCGGGCCCGTGCCGCAGAAGACGAACGGCGCGTCGTGATCAGCCTCACCGCCGCCGGCCAGGCGCTGCGCGAGGGCGCTGCGGCCGTCCCCCGCCACATCGCCTGTGCCACGCAATGCAGCCTGGACGAGATCACCGAGCTGCGGCAACGCCTGCACACCCTGCGCCAGCGGCTGGCCGTCCAGCCCGTGAACCGCTCACCCGGGCAAGCGGCGGCCTGAACAGGCCGCCACACGCCCCATCACCGACGCCAGCGACAAAGCTGTCCGATCGAATCCCCAACCCCAACCCCAAGGAGCACACCATGTCCCTCGAAAAAGTCCTGTACCAAGCCACTGCCACCGCCAATGGCGGCCGTGATGGCCGTGCCGTGTCGTCCGACGGCATCCTCGACGTCAAGCTGACCACCCCGAAGGAACTCGGTGGCGCCGGCGGCGAAGGCACGAACCCTGAGCAGCTGTTCGCCGCGGGTTACTCGGCGTGTTTCCTGGGCGCGATGAAGTTCGTCGCCGCCTCGCAGAAGCTGGCGCTGCCGGCTGACACCTCGATCACCGGCAAGGTCGGCATCGGCCCGATCCCGGCTGGTTTCGGCATCGAAGTCGACCTGGCGGTCTCGCTGCCCGGCATGGACCGCGCCGCCGCCGAAGCCCTGGTGCAGGCCGCCCACAAGGTCTGCCCGTACTCCAATGCCACGCGCAACAACATCGACGTGCGCCTGAGCGTGGTCTGATGCCACCCCGGCCGGCCCGGCCCCGGCGCTGAGCCCGGGCCCCTCGTGGGGTCAGCCGGCCCGCAGCAGATCGACCAGAAGGCCCACCCGGGCCTTCACTGCATTCAGGCCCCCGGCATCGGGCAGCAGGTCGCCCGGGCGGGGCAGCACCACGCCGTCGCTGCAACGGCTCACGCGCACCACGCGCACGCCGGCCTGCTGCGCGGCGAGCAGCTCGTCTTCGAGGGCCCCATGGATCGTGCCGTTGCCTGTGGCGGCCACCACGATGCCGCGCGCGCCGAGCGCCACGATCGCCCGCACCAGGGCACCGTCGGCACCCGCATGGCTGACGACAATCTCCACGCGCGGCCAGGCCGCGCCATCCCGGTCCAGGCAGTCCACGCCCACGCCATCACCCTCTGGCCAGGCACGCAGCTGACGCACCCGACCTTCCTCGACATAGCCCAGCGGGCCGGCGTCGCCCGAGCTGAACGCATCGATCCGGTAGGTGTGGGCCTTGCGGACATCGAGCGCCGAATGGATGGTGCCCGCGGCCACCACGACCACACCCTGCGCACCGGGCGTGCGCGCCACGGCCACCGCATCGAGCAGGTTCTGCGGCCCGTCGGCCTGCACGGCGGTGGCCGGACGCATGGCCGCGGTGAACACCACCGGCTTGGTCGGCGCCAGCACGTGGTGCAGCAGGTAGGCGGTTTCTTCGAGCGTGTCGGTGCCGTGCGTGATCACGATACCGGCCACCGCCGGATCGGCCAGATGCTGCGCCACCGTGCGGGCCAGCTCGCGCCACACGCCATGGCACATGTCCTTGCTGTCGACCTGGGCGACCTGATGCGCCTCGATCGCAGCCGCGTCGAGCCCACCCACGCTGGCCAGCAGCTGCTGCACACCCAGCTGGGCGGCCCGGTAGCCGATGTTGTCGCCGGTGTCGGCCGCCGTGCCGGCAATGGTGCCGCCGGTGCCCAGGACAACGATCTTGTTCAAGGTGCTTTGCATTTTTCTGAGAACTGGATAAAAATACAGTTACTGGATGTTCAAACAGTGAGCACCCAGGCCCGCGGCCCGAAGCTCGGCTCGAGTTCGTGCAAGCGTCAACGATCAGTCAACGAGGTGCCCATGGCGTCCAGCATCAACGACAGCCCCAAGCTCACCGCTCGGCAGCAGCAGGTGCTCGACCTGATTCAAAGCGCCATCGAGCGCACCGGCTCACCCCCCACCCGCGTCGAGATCGCCGCCGAGCTGGGCTTCAAGTCGCCCAACGCCGCCGAAGAACACCTCCAGGCGCTGGCCCGCAAAGGTGTCATCGAACTGGTCGGCGGCACCTCGCGCGGCATCCGCCTGAAGTCCGACACCCTGCGCTCGTTGAACGAGTCGCGCCTGCTCGGGCTGGGCAAGCAGTACTCGCTGCCCCTGCCCGGCATTGCACAACTGGCCCTGCCGCTGGTGGGCCGTGTCGCTGCCGGCAGCCCCATCCTCGCCCAGGAGCACATCGACCAGACCTTGCACGTCGAGGCAAGTATGTTCCAGCGGCAACCGGATTACCTGCTGAAAGTTCGCGGAATGAGCATGCGTGATGCGGGCATTCTCGACGGCGACCTGCTGGCCGTGAAGCAGGCCCGGGAAGCGCGCAACGGCCAGATCGTGATCGCACGACTCGGCGACGACGTGACCGTCAAGCGCTTTCGCCGCACCGGCCGGCACATCGAGCTGATCGCCGAGAACCCCGAGTTCCAGCCGATCATCGTCGAGCCCGGCCAGGAGTTTGAACTCGAAGGCATCGCCGTCGGCCTGATCCGCAACACGATGCTGATGTAAGCGCCCTGCCTCTCGCACTGCACCGGAACCCGCCATGAAAGCCCTGAGCGCTGCCCACTGCATGCACGACTCCGCCTCGCTGCAACTGCTGCCCAACATCGGGCCGGCCCTGGCGGCCGATCTCGAATCGATCGGCGTGCATTGCCCGCGCGACCTGATCGGACGCGACGCCTTTGCGCTCTACCAAGCGCTGTGCGCCAGAACCGGCCGCCGGCAGGACCCCTGCGTGCTCGACACCTTCATGGCCGCCGTCGACTTCATGCAGGGGGCGCCCGCGGCACCCTGGTGGCGGTACACGGCCCAGCGCAAGCAGCTCTATGGCGCCATGCCGGCCAGCGGCCTGGACACCCCCGTTCGGCCGGGGCAAGGCACCCCGCTCGGCAACAAGATCTCAATCACCGCCTCGGCCCGATCGGCCACAGGCTGAAACCGCGGTTGTCACCCGGGTGGCGGGCGTTTCATGCCGGGCAAGCAGCCTGGCATGCAAGCCCCGGGTGGCAACCGCGATGCCCTCGTCCCGAGCGATCGGGCCACGATGGCATCACCTCGTCGCAATCCTGCCGAATTTCATGCAACTGATTGATCTTCGGAGATGGACATGGCCTCACTTACCCCCTTTCCCTCGCTCGATGGCGCGCTGCGCGCCGGCTTCATGGCGCCCTCGCCTTCGGCAGGCGGCGCGTCGCTGGGCTGGGGCCTGGCCTGGGACAGCCTGACCCGCGTGCTGCAGGGGCTGGGCGCCACGGCCACCGAGGCCACCCCGGGGGCGCACGCCCCGCTGGGCACGGGCTTCTCCGCGCTCGATGCCGTGTTGCCCGAGGGTGGCTGGCAGGCGCCGCAGGTGGCCGAGATCTTCTCGCCCGGCCCGGGCCATCCTGAGCTGGCGATCGTGGCGCCCTTGCTTCAGGCGCTGGCAGCGGCCGACCGGCCGGTCGCGCTGATCGGCTGCCCGCGTTCGGTCGACGACCACACACTCGCCGCAAACCGGCTGCTCCTGCCCTCGCTGGAGCTGCACACCGCCCGCCGACTGAGCGACGACACCCCGACTGCGGCCAGCACCAGCCAGATTGAACTCGCCTGCGCATGGATGCAGGGCCATGCCGACGGTGCACTGGTGGTATGGCAGGCCGACGTCACCCCCGCGCAGTGGCGCACGCTGCGCCGGGCCTGCCGGCTCTCACGCACTCACCTGTTCCTGGTACGGCCGGCGCTGGCGCGCTGGGACGACACGCCGGCCGACCTGAGCCTGAGTGTCCTGCCGTCGCGCGGGCATGCACTGGAGGTACGCGTGCGGCCCAGCCTGGCCCGCGCTGCGGTGTCGGTGCTGCTGCCGGTGCGTCTGCCGGAAGTGTCTCCCCGTGCCGCCAGCGCAGCACCGGCCACCGAGTTCACCGAGGCCAAGCCGGGCACGGCATCGGCCGTGACGCGCAGCCGTCGACCTGCATCGCACCTGAAAGTGACGCGTGATCCCCGCGACCTGCGCCGCACGGCCATCATCGGCTCGATGGCCGAGGTCTGCCGCGAGCTCGACCGCCTGGTTGCGCTGGAGGCCGGCCAGGCCACCGCGTGAACCCCACGCCCAACGGCCATAACGGCCACAACTGCCACAACGGCCAGTCCGGTCCTGCCGGGCGGCGGCGTTGCCGCGGCCCCGATCAGGCTGTCGCGGCCTGCACCAGACGCTGGGTGTAGGGATGCCGCGGCGCGTCGAGCACGGCATGCACCGGCCCCTGCTCGACGATGTCGCCGTCTTTCATCACGACCACATCGTGGGCCATCGCCCGGATCACATCCACATCGTGGGTGATGAGCAGATAGGCCAGCGCCCTCTCGCGCTGCAGGCGCTGCAGCAGTTCGAGCACCTGCTTCTGGATGGTCACGTCCAGCGCGCTGGTGGGCTCGTCCAGCACCAGCACGCTGGGCTCGACGATCAGCGCACGTGCAATGGCCAGCCGCTGGCGCTGCCCGCCCGAGAACTCATGCGGATAGCGGCTGAGCAGGCCGGGAAACTGCGCAGTGGTCAGGCCCACTTCGGCCAGCGCCTGGACGACCCGCTCTCGGCGTGCCGGCGCCGCGAGCCCCGGGTGATGGATCTCCAGGCCTTCGCCCACGATCTCCTCGACCGTCATGCGTGGCGACAGCGACGAGAACGGGTCCTGGAACACCACCTGCACCGTCTTGCGCAGCGGCTTGTCGGCGTGCGCCTCCAGTTGCCAGGCACGGCCTTCGATGCGCAATTCACCTTGTGAGGGCAACAGCCCCAGCGCGGCCAGCGCGAGGGTCGACTTGCCGGACCCCGACTCGCCGATGACCCCCAGGGTGCGTGCCGCCGGCAGATGCAGATCGGCCTGCTTCACGGCCACGAACTCACCCTTGCGGAACCAGCCCTTCAGACCCGGCAGCGGGGTCGGATAGGTCACCCGCAGGCCGCGTGCCGACAGCAGCGGCGGCAGCGTGCGGGTCGACTCCGGTTCGTCGACGTCACGTCGTGGCCGGCTGTCGATCAGCTTGCGGGTGTAGGCATGGCGGGGTGCCGCGAACACATCGCTCACCGCACCTTCCTCGACCAGGTGCCCGCGCTCCATCACGGCCACCCGGTCGGCGAACCGTTTCACGAGGTTCAGGTCGTGGGTGATCATCAGCACGGCCATGCCCAGGCGGGCCTGCAGGCCGTCCAGCAGATCCAGGATCTGCTGGCGCACCGTCACGTCCAGTGCCGTGGTGGGTTCGTCGGCCAGCAGCAGTCGCGGCTCACCGGCCAGGGCCATGGCGATCATCGCGCGCTGTCGCTGGCCGCCCGACAACTGATGCGGATAGGCCAGCGCGCGCCGACCCGGCTCGGGAATGCCGGTCTCCGCCAGCCATTCGACGGCGCGTGCCCAGGCCTGCCGGCGGCTCAGGCCCTGCTTGAGTTCCAGCACCTCGGCAATCTGGTCGCCCACCGTGAACAGCGGGTTCAATGCGGTCATGGGCTCCTGGAAGATCACCGCCACGTCCTGGCCGCGGATGCCACGCAGTTCGCGTTCGCTCAAGGCCAGCAGATCACGCGGCTGCCCGTCGGCGTCGTGCAGGATGGCCTGGCCCGTCACCTGCGCCTGGGCCACCAGCCGCAGCAGACTCAGGGCGGTGACGGTCTTGCCGGAGCCGGACTCGCCCACCAGGGCGAGCTTCTCGCCGCGCACGATGTCGAAGTCCACGCCATGCACCACGGCCTGGCTGCCAAAACTCACCTGGAGGTTGCGCACCTCCAGCAGGGCTCGGGGGGGCTGCTGGCTCATGCGGTCACCCGATCGCTGGACGGTGAGGGTGCGCCGACGGCGGGCTTGCGCTGCGGCGGGTCGGGGATGCGCGGGTCCAGGGCGTCGCGCAGGGCGTCACCCATGAAGGTCAGCAGCAGCAGGGTCGTCACCAGCACAGCAAAGGTGAACAGCGAGATCCACCAGGCGTCCAGGTTGTTCTTGCCCTGCGACAGCAGTTCACCCAGGCTGGGCGTGCCCATCGGGACGCCCAGCCCGAGGAAGTCGAGCGAGGTCAGCGCCAGGATGGCCGCACTCATGCGAAACGGCAGGAAGGTCACCACCGGCGTCAGGCTGTTGGGCAGCACATGGCGGCGGATGATCTGCCAGTTCGTCAGGCCCAGGGCGCGCGCAGCGCGCACGTAGTCGAGCTGGCGATTGCGCAGGAACTCGGCACGCACATAGTCGGACAGCCCCATCCAGCCGAACAGGCTGAGCAGCACGATCAGCAGGCCCACGCTCGGGTCGAACACGGCGGCAAAGATGATCAGCAGGTAAAGCTCGGGCATGGCCCCCCAGATCTCGATGAAGCGCTGAAACGCCAGGTCGGTGCGCCCGCCATAGAAGCCCTGGATCGCCCCGGTGATCACGCCCAGCACCACACCGATCACGGTCAGCGCCAGCGCGAACAGCACCGACAGGCGGAACCCGTAGAGCAGCCGGGCCAGCAGGTCGCGCCCTCGGTCGTCGGTGCCCAGCCAGTTGTCACGCGACGGCCCGGAGGGACTGGGCTCCTTTGCGAAATAGTTGATCGTGCTGTGGTGATAGCGGTTGATCGGATAGATCGCCCAGTTGCCCTCTTTGGCGAGCTGCTCGACGATGAAGGGGTCGAGGTAGTCGGTGGGCGTGTCGAAGTCACCGCCAAAGGTGGTTTCAGGCACGTTCTGGAGCACCGGGAAATACAACGTGCCGTTGTAGCGGGCCACCAGCGGCTTGTCGTTCGACACCAGCTCGGCCATCAGGCTGATCACCAGCAGGGCAACAAACGTGACCAGGCTCCAGTAGCCCAGCCGGCGTGCACGGAACCGGCGCCAGGCGCGCCGCGTGGGTGACAGCGAAACAGGCAGCGCCTGCAAGGTCTGGGCAGCGAGGGTGTCGGTCATCAGTCGAACTTCACTCGTGGGTCGACCCAGACGTAGCACAGGTCGGAGATCAGCTTGGTCACCAGGCCGATGAGCGTGAAGAGATACAGCGTGCCCAGCACCACCGGGTAGTCACGGCGAATCACGGACTCATAGCCGAGCAGGCCCAGCCCGTCCAGCGAGAACAGGGTCTCGATCAGCAGCGACCCGGTGAAAAAGGCACCGATGAACGCCGCCGGAAAACCGGTAACCAGCGGGATCAGTGCATTGCGGAACACGTGCTTCCACAGCACCTTGCGCTCATCCAGCCCCTTGGCCCGGGCGGTCAGCACGTACTGCTTGCGGATCTCCTCGAGGAAGGCGTTTTTGGTCAGCATCGTGATCACGGCAAAGCTGCCCAGCACACTGGCCGTCACCGGCAGCGTGATGTGCCAGAGGTAGTCGACCACCTTGCCCCACAGGCTGAGCTCGTCCCAGTTGGGCGACGTCAGCCCGCGCAGCGGAAACCATTGCACGAAACTTCCGCCACCGAACAGCACGAGCAGTGCCACCCCCAGCACGAAACCGGGAATCGCATACCCGATCAGCACGATCAGGCTGGTCACGGTGTCGAAGCGGGACCCAGCCCGCACGGCCTTGGCAATGCCCAGCGGCACCGAGATGAGATAGCTCAGGAAAAACGTCCACAGGCCGAGGCTGATCGACACCGGCAGCTTCTCCTTGATGAGCTGCCACACATCCTTGTGATGGAAAAAGCTCTTGCCGAGGTCGAACCGGGCATACGACCAAAGCATCTGCACAAAGCGCTCGTGCGCGGGTTTGTCGAACCCGTACAAGGCCTTGATCTCCTCGACCCGGGCCGCGTCGACGCCCTGGCGGCCGCGGTAGCCGCTGCCACGCGCAGCAGCACCCTCGCCGCCGGTGTCACGGCCTTGCAGTTGCGCCACCATCTGTTCGACCGGCCCGCCGGGAACAAACTGGATCACGGCAAAGGTGATCAGCAGCACCCCGAGCAGCGTAGGCACCATCAGCAGCAGGCGTTTGAGGATGTAGCTCCACATCGGTGTGCGTTCTCGTGCAGGTCGCTCGGTGACTCAGCGGCGGCTCGGGTGAGCCCACCAGGTGGACAGGGCCCAGGCCTCGGGCTCGTAGTAGCGCGGTGTGCGCTCGGGCAGCTCGAAACGGCCTGATCGGTAGGCCACGCGGTGGCGGCTGGAGAACCAGGCCGGCACGACGTAGTGTTCGTGCCGCAGCACCCGGTCGAGCGCACGCAGCGAAGCCACCAGCTCCGAGCGGGTGGTGGCCGCCACGGCCCGCTCCAGCAGCTTGTCCACCGCCGGGTTCTTCACGCCGATCAGATTGCTGGAGCCCTCGGTGTCGGCCGCCGCCGAGCCGAAGCGCGCCAGCAGTTCAGCCCCGGGTGCTTCACTGCCCAGGATGCGCACGCTCACGATGTCGAAATCGAAGACGTCCTGTCGCTTCTGCAGCAGCGCAAAGTCCACGACCTTGTAATTGGCGCGAATGCCCAGCTTGGCCAGGTTCTGCATGAACGGCAGGACGACACGCCCCATCGAGCCCTGGTTGTCGAGAAACTCGATGACCAGCGGCTCGCCACGCTCATTGCGAAGCGCTCCGTCCCGGTAGCTCCATCCGGCCGCCTCCAGCAAGGCCTTGGCCCGCCGCAGGTTGCCGCGCAGCGAGTTGGGTGGGAGGGTGTCGGGCGGCATCGGCACCGGCTGGGTGAACACTTCGTCGCGCAGGTGGCGTCGCAGGGGTTCGAGCACGGCCAGTTCCTCGGCACCGGGCATCCCCTTGGCCTCGAAGTCGCTCGCGACGAAGTAGCCGCGCAGCCGGGCATAGGAGTTGAAGAACAGCTGCCGGTTCATCCATTCGTAGTCCATGGCCAGGCCGATGGCCTCGCGCACGCGCACGTCCCGGAAGACCGGGCGCCGCGTGTTCAGCATGAAGCCCTGGAAGTCCCCGGCGTTGCCGTGCTCGAACTCCCGCTTGATCAGCTCACCGGAGTCGAACTTGCGGCCGCGGTATTCGCGCGCCCATTCCTTCGCAATGAAGGCCTGGATGAAATCGAACTCGCCGGCCTTGAAGGCCTCGAGCCGCACCTTGTCATCGGCGTAGACGCGGTAGGTCACCCGGTCGAAGTTGAACAGGCCACGCCGCACATTCAGGTCACGCGCCCAGTAGGTCGGGTCGCGCTGGTAGGAGATGTCCTTGCCGAAATTCACCTTGCCGATGCGGTAAGGCCCCGAGGCGATCGGGATGTCGGTCACGATCTGGTCGAAGGGCTTGGAGCGGCCGTCGACCAGACCCCATTTGCGACTGAAGATCGGCAGCGAGACCCCCACCAGCAAGGGCATCTCGGCATTCGCTTCCTTGAAGGTGAAGCGCACCGTGCGCTCGTCGATCACGGTCACCGACTGCACATTGCCGAAGTACACGCGATATTGCGGCGCGGCCTCCTTGCTGACCAGGCGCTCGAACGAATGCCGCACGTCTTCGGCGAGGACCGGATCACCGTTGTGAAAGCGTGCCTTGGGATTCAAGCGGAACGTGGCCGAGCGCCGGTCGGCCGGCACCTCCACATCCTCGGCCAGCAGGCCGTAGGCCGTGGTGGGTTCGTCGAAGGTGCCGGTGAGCAGCGTCTCGAACACCAGCGCCGACAACCCGGGCGGGGCATTGCCCTTGAGGGTGAACGGGTTGTACTTGTCGAAGTTGCTGATGCGCGTGGGTGGCACCAGGCTGAAGTCGCCGCCCTTGGGGGCATCGGGGTTGACGTAGTCGAAGTGAGCGAAACCTGGTGGGTACTTGATGTCGCCGAACTGCGCATAGGCATGCGCCGCCCACACCGGCGACACGGCCACGCCCAGCCACCCCAGGAGCATGCACAGCGCAAATCTCATGCGGCGCATTCTGCACGAAGCATGCCCGTCCCACACGCGGCACCTGCCCAGGGAAACTCCTGGGGAACCCGCGTCCTGCCCGTGCATCGGGCGGTGCGGCAGGCGCACGGTGCTACCAGGCGATCAGGACGTCACGGCCTTCCACGACCATCTGGACCCGTGCGCCCACCGGCAAGGTCACCTTGGTCTGCACATGCCCGAACGGCAGCCCGGTGAGCACCGGCGTGCGCGTGAGGCTGCGCACCTGGGCAATGGCCTGCTTGAGGTTGTAGCCGCGATCCAGCGGCGACTTGCGGTACTCGGTGAACTCGCCCAGCACGATGGCCTTCTGCGCATCGAGCACCCCGGCCTGGTGCAGTTGCAGCAGGTCACGCTCGATGCGGTACGGGTGTTCGTTCACGTCTTCCAGGAACAGCACACCACCCTTGATCCGCGGCCAGTGCCGCGTGCCCAGCAGCGCGTTGACCATGCACAGGTTGCCGCCCCACAGCACGCCCTTGACGTCCAGCCCGTCGAACCCCGCTTCGGTGCGAAACCCGACGGCCTCGAGCTCGCCCCGCATGGCCTCGACAAAACAGGCCTCGGTGATGTCGTCCACCGCCTCGGCGCCGAAGTCGAAACAGCCCATCGGCCCCGCAAAGGTGCGGCCCGCACCATGGGCCAGCAAGGCAAGCTGCAGTGTGGTGAAGTCGCTGTGGCCCACCCAGCGCGTACCGGCCTCGATGCTGCGCGCGATCAGCCCGTAGTCGATGCGGTCAAGCAGCCGGGTGATCCCGTAGCCGCCGCGCAGCGCCATCGCGATGTCGGGCCGGGCGCTGGCCACACGGTGCAGCGCGGCCAGCCGGGTGTTGTCGTCCCCGGCAAAACGTTGGTGTCGGGCCAGGGCCGACTCGTCGAGCGTCACGTCGAACCCGTGGCCCTTGAGCCGGCGTGCCGCCAGGCGGGCCACGCTGGCCTTGGCAACCACGCCGGCCGGCGCGAACAGCGTCAGCGATTGCAGGCCGGCCGCATGCGCGTCGTCGTGAGAAGGATCGTGGGGATGGTCGTGTGTGTGACCCCGCGCATCATCGTGCGCAAGGTCGTCCAGGTGCTCTTGGCTCAACGGGGCTGCTCCAGGTCGGAAAACTCGCTGACCTCTCCGGTCGGTATGGGCTCATTGTCCCCCGAGTCCGCATTCGCGCCGTCGGCCGGCACGAGCAGCCCGCTGCGCCGAGCGCGATACGACGCGCGCCGCTCGGCAAAGAAGTCACGCAGCAACTGCCCGCAGCTTTCGGCCAGCACCCCGCCCTGGATGTGGGTGTGGTGGTTGAGCCGCTCCTGGGCAAACAGGTCGACCACCGAACCGGCCGCCCCGGTCTTGGGATCGAATGCACCAAACACCACCCGCTTGAACCGCGCATGCATCAGCGCCATCGCGCACATGGCACAGGGCTCGAGGGTCACATACAGCTCGCAATCCGGCAGGCGGTAGTTGCGCGCCAGTGCCGCAGCGTGACGCAGGGCCACGATCTCGGCGTGGGCGGTGGGGTCGTGTTCGGTGATCGGGCGGTTGTAGCCGGTGGCGATCACCTTGCCTTCACGCATGATGACCGCCCCGACCGGCACCTCACCCACCAGCCAGGCGTTGTGGGCCTGGTCCAGGGCGATGCGCATGGCGTATTCGTCGCCAGGCAGTACCGGATGGGTCATCGCTCGGCCTCCTCCAGCCGGCGGGTCGACTGCTGGGCGGCAGTGTCGAACTCTTTCTTGAGCTGGTCGAGCTGTTGCTGGACGTTCTGCCGCGCCGCCGGCGAACCGGCGGGCCCTGCGGCGGTCTGGCCCGGCGAAGATGCCGCCAGTTCGGGCACCTTGACTGATGCCAGCTGATGGCGGGCCACAAGCGCCACGATGGCCACGACGATCAGGAGGGCGGCAATGCTGAAGAGGGCTCGCATGATGAGCAAGGGGGTGAGCAACGGTGTGGGCGAAGGGGCGAACGCCAGCGCGCGCGACCAGGCAGTTTCAGCCGCATTGTCCCGCAACGCCCCGGCTCCGCCCGACGCCGCCCATCACCCCGGCACGGCCTTCGGTCAACGCCTGGGCCGTGCCGGTGCATCGCTCAGATGACGCCCTGGGCCAGCATCGCGTCGGCCACCTTCACGAAACCGGCCACGTTGGCGCCATCGACATAGCTCACGCTGCCGTCGGCCCGGCGCCCGTGGCGCACGCAGGCATCATGGATGTTGCGCATGATGCTGCTCAGCCGCGCGTCCACTTCGTCACGGTTCCAGCTCAGGCGCATGGCGTTCTGGCTCATCTCGAGTCCGGACGTGGCCACCCCGCCGGCATTGCTGGCCTTGCCGGGCGCATACAGGATGCGAGCCTCCTCGAAGACGCGAATGGCCTCGAGCGTGGACGGCATGTTGGCGCCCTCGGCCACACATTTCACGCCATTGCCCACCAGCACGCGGGCGGCCTCGCCGTCGAGCTCGTTCTGGGTCGCGCAAGGCAGCGCCACGTCGACCGGCACGTGCCACGGCGACTTGCGCGCTTCAAAACGGGCGCCCACGCGGCGCGCGTATTCGTCGACGCGGCCGTACAGGTGGTTCTTGACCTCCTGCAGCTCGGCCAGCTTGGCCGGCGAGAAGCCTTCCTCGTCGATGACGGTGCCGCTGGAGTCGGACACCGTGACCACCTTGGCGCCCAGGGCCATGGCCTTCTCGACGGCGTACTGCGCCACATTGCCCGACCCCGAGACACTGACCCGCATGCCCTGGAAGCCCATGCCCTGGCGCTTGAGCATCTCTTCGGCGAAGTACACCGTGCCATAGCCGGTGGCCTCGGGGCGGATGAGCGAACCGCCGAACGACAGCCCCTTGCCGGTGAACACACAGTCGGCCCGGTTGGTGAGCTTTTTCATCATGCCGGCCATGTAGCCGACCTCACGCCCGCCCACGCCGATGTCACCGGCCGGCACGTCGGTGTCCGAGCCCACATGGCGGAACAGTTCGCTCACGAAGGCCTGGCAGAAGCGCATCACCTCGCCCGGGCTCTTGCCCTTGGGGTCGAAGTCCGAGCCGCCCTTGCCCCCGCCCATCGGCAAGGTGGTCAACGCATTCTTGAACGTCTGCTCGAAGGCCAGGAACTTGAGGATGGACAGGTTGACGCTCGGATGGAAGCGCAGCCCGCCCTTGTACGGCCCGATCGCCAGGCTGTGCTGGATGCGATAGCCGCGGTTGACCTGCACCTGGCCGTGGTCGTCCACCCAGGACACCCGGAACATGATCACCCGCTCGGGCTCGACCAGTCGCTCCAGCAGGCCGTGCTCGGCATAGCGCGGATGTTCGCTGACGAACGGCCAGAGGCTTTCGATCACTTCGGTGACGGCCTGCAGATACTCGGGCTGACCGGGGTTGTGCTGCGCAACATGCTCCATGAACGCATGCGAGGAGGCGTACTTCATCAAGGGTTTCCTGAGAGGGTCGACAAGATAAAAACCGAAATGGTGCATTGTCGACGACAGAACGCACCAAAACAGATCGAAAGATCAGAGACAAACCCAGGATGGTGCCATGAAGCACAATTCGCACCAATCTGGATCAATCTGCCGGGTCGGATCGGGTCGTGCCGCGCGCCGCGCCGCACCTGCCCCGCCCTGCCCGGCCACCGCCGTGACCCGAACTGCTGTCGTTGTGTTGCGCTGGCTGGCCGCCTGGCTGCCTGGCCCCTTGCGTGTCGATGCCCGTGAACGCTCGCGCGCCGTGCTGGGCTCAGCCGTGGGCATCTTGCTGACCGGCGTGCTCAGCCGCTGGGTCGCCAGCCGATTCGGGATCGATCCCTGGCTGGCCGCGCCGCTGGGTGCCAGCGCGGTGCTGGTGTTTGCGGTGCCGTCCAGCCCGCTGGCTCAGCCCTGGGCGGTGATCGGCGGCAACACCGTGTCGGCGCTGGTGGGCCTGGTGTGCGCCACGGCCATCGGCGATCCGGCCGTGGCCGGCGCAGTGGCAGTCGGCAGTGCGATCGCAGTGATGTTCGTGCTGCGCTGCCTGCACCCGCCCGGCGGTGCCACGGCGCTCCTGGCCGTGCTGACCCACATCGCGGACCCGCGCTTTGCGCTGCTGCCCATCCTGCTGAACTCGGCGCTGCTGGTGTCGGCCGGCACCTTGTTCAACAGCCTCACCGGGCGCCGTTATCCGCACACCCAGCAGCCACCGCAACCCGAACCCGGCGCCGGGTCGCGCTTCACCGCGGGCGACCTCGATGCAGCACTGGCGCACTACAACCAGGTGCTGGACGTCAGCCGCGACGACCTGGAAGAACTGCTGCACCTGGCCGAGGCTGCCGCCTACCGTCGCAACCTGGGCGAACTGCGCTGCCGCGACATCATGTCCAGCCCGGCGATCAGCGTGTCGCGCAACCTGCCGCTGGAGCAGGCCTGGACGCTGATGCGCTCGCACCGCATCAAGGCCCTGCCGGTGGTCGACGGTGCCGGCCACATCGTGGGCATCGCCACGCTGGCCGACTTCGTGCGCCACATGCTGGCCAGCGACGGGCGTGAGCCCGATCACCGGGTGACGATCGGTCAGGTCATGACCCGGCGGGTGCGGGTGGCCGGCATCGACCAGCATGTGATCGAGCTGCTGCCGCTGTTCTCAGAGGGCGGCCACCACCACCTGCCCGTGGTCGATGCGACGCACACGCTGGTGGGCATGATCACGCAGTCAGACCTGGTGCGCGCCATGCATCGGGCTGTCCGGCCCGGCTGACCTCAGGGCCCTGGCTGCTGCGGCTTGTCTGCCTGGGCCGACGGGCCGTGGGAGCTGGCAAGCAGTTGCTCGAGCCGTTCGATGCGATGCCGGTGTGGGGTGGTGATCGCATAGAACTGCTCCTGGAGCAGCAGGGTCTGCCCCACGCGCACGAGGCTGCCGCTGCGCAGTTCGTCCTGCACCACCACTTCGGGCAGCACGGTCAGCCAGCCGCTGTCGCGCGCGATCAGACGCAGCATGGCCATGTCGTCAACCTCGGCGCGCAGGCGCGGACGCGTCCCCGCGGTCATGCACAGCGCGTCGAACTGGGCACGCAGCGCATGCCGCGGACCGGGCAGCGCGAGGTCCACGCCATCAAGGTCTTCAGGGATGCGCAGCGTGCGGCCCGCCCAGTCGGCAGCCGGCCCCACCAGCGAGATCGCCTGGCTGCCGAGAAACCGGCAATGCAGCGGGCGGTCGGGGTCGGAGGCCACCGCCTCGTTGGCGAGCACCACGTCCAGCTGGTGCCGCACCAGGCGATCCAGCAGCCCCTCGATCATGCCGGATTCGAGCGTGAGCACCACGCCGGGATCGGCAAGCAAGGGACGGATCCAGTTCTCCTGATAGTTGCGCGACAACGTGGCGACGCTGCCCACGCGCAGGCGGATCCTGCCCTCGCTGCGGCCTTGCAGGCGTCCCAGCAGCTCCTGACTCAGGCCGAAGATGTTTTCGGCATACGACAGCACCAGCTGCCCGGTGGCCGTCAGGACGAGGCGGCGCCCTTCGCGATCGAACAGCGGCTCGCCAAGCCGGTCCTCGAGCTGCCGGATCTGTGCCGACAGGGCCGACTGGGACACGTGCAAATCCTGGGCCGCGCGTGTCAGGTGACCGGTCTTGGCCACGCGCCAGAAATAGAACAGGTGGTGAAAGTTGAACTGTTCCAGATCCATGATTCTGTTTTATGGAACATATCGTTGATATCTATGTATTTTACAGAATGATTCAATGCCGACACCATGGCGGGACCGCTGACACGTCGCCTTGCCATGAACCTTCTCGATCTGCTGCTTCCGCTGTCTGCCCTGGTGCCCACTGTGCTGATGGCACTGTCCGCGCTGTTTGCGATTCGCAGGCGCACGAGCCTGACTGCCCAATGGCAGGTGTTCCGGACGCTGGCGGCCGTGGCATGGGTGGCCAGCCTGTGCACGCTGGCCCTGGCCGGACTCCGCCACGGTCTCGACACCGACCGCATGGCCGGCCTCTTCTCGATCGCCGGTCTCGTCGAACTCCCTGGACTGGCCCTGACCCCCTGGGCGGCCTGGATGAGCGTGCTTGTCCAGGGGCTGGGTCTGGTGATCGGCAGCTTCTCGTCGCGCTACCTGCAGGGCGAGCCCGAGCAGCGCCGCTACATCGCGGGGTTCGCCACGGTGCTGGCTGCCGTGCACCTGCTGACCCTGGCAGACCATTGGCTGGTGCTGATCGCCGCGTGGATGGCCGTGGGAACGGCGCTGCAGGGACTGCTGTGCTTCTACGGGCATCGCCCGTTCGCGCTGCTGGCCGCTCACAAGAAGCGCCTGGCCGACCGGCTGGCCGACATGCTGCTGCTGGCCGCGGCGGCGCTGGCCTGGTCCGAAGTCGGCAGCGGCAGCCTGTCGGCCCTCTGGCTGCATCTCGCACAGACGGGCAGCTCGCCGCTCCTGCAGGCCAGCGCCGTGTGCCTGGTGCTGGCCGTGGTGCTGCGTACTGCGCTCCTGCCGGTTCACGGCTGGCTGATCCAGGTGATGGAGGCCCCAACGCCGGTGTCAGCATTGCTGCATGCCGGTGTGGTGAACCTGGGCGGATACGTGCTCATCCGCTTCGCGCCGCTGCTCGACGTGGCCCCGCTCGCACGCTGGCTGCTCGTGGGCTTCGGGCTGGGCACGGCGGTGCTGGCCGGACTGGTGATGCTCACGCGGGTGAGCATCAAGGTGAGGCTGGCCTGGTCGACCGTGGCTCAGATGGGTTTCATGGTGCTGGAATGCGGGCTCGGTCTCTACACGCTCGCGGCGTTGCACCTGCTGGGCCACTCGCTCTACAAGGCGCATGCCTTCCTGGCGGCATCTTCGGTGGTGCGTCATGGCAGGCTGTCCCGACTGGCGGTCGAGGCTCCGACTGCGTCTGCAAGCCTGGTGGCCGCCCCGGTCGTGGCGTTCGCGGCCGTGCTGACCACCCTGCAGCTTGCAGGCGCCGCTGCCTGGCCCATGTGGTGGAGTGCCGTGCTGTCGCTGGCCTGGGCACCGTTGCTGTGGCTGCCACGGCGTGGCTCGGTGCCCGGCGCCACGCTGGCATGGCGCGCGGCCAGTGGCTTGGCCCTCGTCTGCACCCTGGCATTGCTGACGGCCCTGGCCCACGGCCTGCCGCTGGGCCTGAGCGATCAGCCCGACACGCGCACCGGGCTGATCGCCCTGCTGGGCATGGCCCTGCTGTACGTGGCACTGGTCACCCTGCAGTGGCGCCCCACGGCACTGGAAAGCTGGCGCCGCTGGAGCTACGCGGGCTTCTATCTCGATGAGTTCTACACCCGGCTGGCCTTGCGCCTGTGGCCTGGCGCCTGGGCCCGCCCCGACGCTGCGCGCCGCCTGACGCTCACATCGTCGCAACCGCTTGAAGCCACCCGCTGAACCTTGCCGGAGAGCCACCTTGGAAACCCTGGATCACCCCGCCGCCAGCGAATCCGCCGCAAAAGTGTCGACCGTCCACGATCCGTTCGCTCAGGATCGCATCGACACCGCCTGCGAGCGCGCCTGCCAGTCGATCGCACCCGCCTGGCCGCTGGACCGCGCCATTGCGGTCAACCCCCACTGGGGAAGGATCTCGCGACCCGTGCGCGAAGTTGCCGCGCGCCTGGCCGTGCTGGCCGACATGCAGGTGCTCGCGCCCCGCGCGCAGGTGCGCCAGGCATGGCAGGCCGGCCGGATCACCCAGTCCGACCTCGAACACGCGCTGCAGACACTCAAGCCCGCAGCCGGGCTCACGGTGCGCGAGTGCATCGCTGCGCTGAACGCGCGGCCGGCGCTGCCGCGCCTGCCCTTGTTGATCGACGTGCTCGACGACGACCCGCAACGCCACACGCGGCTCGGCTGGCGCGATGCGATCACGCACCAGGTGAGTCAGACCTGTGCCGCCTACTTCGATGACCAGCAGGGACAGTGGCATCCCGAGCGCACGCAGGGGCTGTACACCTTCTGGCGCGACACCCTCACCCACGACCACGGCATCGGCACCCTCATGGGTCTGCCGGACCTGGGCCGTCGACTGCATGCGCTGCCCGAGACGCGGCAGGACGCCGAACGATGGGTGCTGCAGCGGCTGGGCCTGCCCGCGTCGGTGTGGGCCGACTATCTGGAGGCCGTGCTGCTCACCGTGCAAGGATGGGCATCCTGGTGTGCCTACCTTGGCTGGCAGGCGCGGCTGGACGGCGGCAGCGACCCGCACCTGCGCGAGCTGCTGGCCATCCGCCTCGCCTGGGGCGCCATCCTGCTCGAGTGCAAGGACGACGCAGCCACGCACCGCGCCTTCACCGCACTGCAGGCGCAGTGGCAGCATGCACCGGAGCTGCTCGCGCAGGCCGAGGAACTGCTGCTGCCAGACGAGGTGTGGCAGCTCGCCTGGGATGCGGCCTACCAGCGCCAGCTCGTCCACCGGCTCGCCTGTACCGCCGGCAGCACGCCCCCCCCGGTGTCGCCCGCAGCGGCGGGTTCGCCGACGCGCGCCGAGGTGCAGGCAGTGTTCTGCATCGATGTGCGCAGCGAGCCCATGCGGCAGGCGATCGAATCGGTCTGGCCGGCCGTGCAGACCATCGGCTTTGCCGGGTTTTTCGGGCTGCCGGCGGCCTACACCCCGCTGGGCACCCAGGCTCGCCGGCCACAACTGCCGGGCTTGCTTGCACCTTCGATCGAACTGACCGAGGCGATCGAGCCGGGCCGGACGCCACAGGACGACGATGGCGGTCTCCTGGCAAGCCAACGCCCACACGACGGCATTGCCGCGATGACCGCTGCCGCGGTGTCGGCCCGTCAGCGCTCTTGGGCGGCGGCCGCGCCCTGGAGCGCCGCGAGCCGCTGGCCCGCCTCTGCGTTTTCATTCGTCGAGGCCGCGGGTGCCGCCTACCTGGGCAAGCTGGCCGGATGGCTGCGCCCCGGCAGCCAGGCGCGAGCCAACGACGACCTGGCCGGCCTGCCGCCCCGCTACCGCGCCGTCTGCCGTCCCGCGCTGCGCAACCTCGCTCCTGCGGACCAGGTGCAGCTCGCCGGCCGCGTGCTGACGGCCATGGGACTGGCCGCGCCGCAGGCGCCGCTGGCGCCTCTGGTGCTGCTGGTGGGCCACGGCAGCCAGAGTGAGAACAATGCCCATGCCGCCGCACTCGACTGCGGCGCCTGCTGCGGGCAGACCGGCGAGGCCAATGCGCGTGCGCTGGCCCGACTGTTGAACGAGCCTGCTGTGCGCACCGGACTGCACGACATCGGCATCGACGTGCCGCCGGACACCGTGTTCGTCGCCGCACTGCACAACACCACGACCGACGAGATCGAGCCCTTCGACCTGGACCTGCTGCCCGAATCGGCGCGGCATCGCTGGACGCGATTGCAGCCGGTGCTCGACCGCGCCGGCGACCAGGTGCGTCGCCAGCGGGCCCCGCGCCTGGGTCTCGACCCGCGTGCAGACCATACCGAGCTGCTGGTGACGATGCGCCGGCGTGCCAATGACGGCGCACAGACGCGACCCGAATGGGGCCTGGCCGGCAATGCCTCGTTCATCATCGCGCCACGCCATCGCAGCCAGGGTGCGGTGCTCGAAGGGCGCAGCTTCCTGCATGAATACGACACCACCAAGGATCCCGACGGCAGTGTTCTGGAACTCCTGATGACCGCGCCGATGCTCGTGACGCACTGGATCAACTGGCAGTACCACGCCTCCACCTGCGACCCGGTGCGACTGGGCAGCGGCAACAAGCTCCTGCACAACGTGGTTGGCGGCAGCGTGGGGGTGTTCGAAGGCAATGGCGGCGACCTTCGCATCGGACTCAGCCAGCAGTCATTGCACGACGGCGAGCGCTGGGTGCACGACCCGGTGCGGCTGACCGTGCTGATCGACGCACCGGCCGTCGCGATCGAGCGAGTGATCGAGCGTCATGCCGTGGTGCGCCAGTTGGTGGACAACGGCTGGCTGCACCTCTGGCGCTTCGGCGAGCTTGGCCTGTTGCGCCGCAACGCCGGTACCTGGGAGGCGATCGGTTTCGACAGCTGCTGATCTGGCGCAAGGATGCGTCAAATACGAATTTGTCGCATTCGCATTGCTGAGACAATCGCCCCGATGGCAAAGGACAGAGGTGACATCGTGGCGTTTCCCGGCCCCGCCGTAACGGCATCGGCCGCATTCACCGCAGCCCCCGCATCGGCCGGCGCACAGCGGCCCGGGGCGGGGGTGGCAGCCGCGTACGAGACGCTGGCCACGGTGGCGTTGCATCGGCCCCTGCAGGTCGTGCAGGTCCACGCGGCGGCCGCAGCCGCACCCGTTGCGCAGCAACTGCTGGACCTGGGCTTTCTGCCCGGCGAGCGTGTGAGTGTGCTGGCGCACGGCTGGCCCGGCGCCGACCCGCTGGTGGTGCGCATCGGCGATGCGACCTTTGCGCTGCGTCGGGCCGAGGCGGCCTGCGTCGAGGTTGCCCCGGTGACAGAAGGTCCGGCACATGGTGCGCGCCATGCATGAGGCCGTCGTCCATGTGCATCGTGGCGGGCCGCTGATTGCCCTGGTGGGTCATCCCAACTGTGGCAAGACCGCCTTGTTCAACCGGCTGACCGGCAGCCACCAGAAGGTGGCCAACTATGCCGGCGTGACCGTTGAACGCAAGGAGGGCCGGCTGAACAGCGCCCGCGGCCGGGCGCTGCGACTGCTCGACCTGCCGGGTCTGTACAGCCTGCACCCTCGCTCTGCGGACGAGTCCGTCACGGCCGACGTGCTGCGTGGACGTGCCGCTGGTGAACGCCGTCCCGACCTGGTCGTCTGCGTGGTCGATGCCACCAATCTGCGCCGCAACCTGCGCCTCGTGCTGGGCGTCATGCGGCTGGGCCTGCCCTGTGTCGTGGCGCTGAACATGGCCGACGTTGCCGAACGGCAAGGCCTGGTGATCGACACCGAGGCGCTTGCCCTCGCCCTGGGTGTGCCGGTGGTGCGCACCGTGGCCGTCCAGCCCACCGGCGCACAGTCGCTGCGCGAACTGCTGGACCGACCCGAGGTCTGGCAGCGCCCGGCCACGTTGGCCGTGCCGCCAGCACAACTGACGCCCGCGCACGACCCGCGCGGCGACCATGAGATCGTGGCCGACATCCTGCAACGCCTGGGGCTCGATGCGGCTGTCCCGAACACGATCAGCGACCGCATCGATCAGGTGGTGCTGCACCCGGTGATCGGCCCGACGATCCTTGCCGCGTTGCTGTTTTTCGTGTTCCAGGCCGTGTTTGCCTGGGCCGAATGGCCGATGAGCTGGATCGAGGCCGCCACGTCGTGGGCCGCCGAGACGGCCACCGCCTTGCTGCCCGCGGGCGCCCTGCGCAGCCTGACGGTGGACGGCCTGATCGCCGGCGCGGGCGGGGTGCTGGTCTTCCTGCCGCAGATCCTCATCCTGTTCTTTTTCATCCTCGTGCTGGAAGAGTCCGGCTACCTGCCTCGAGCCGCCTTCCTGCTCGATCGCCTGATGGGGGGACTGGGGCTGTCCGGCCGGTCCTTCATTCCACTGCTGTCGAGCTATGCCTGCGCCATCCCCGGCATTCTGGCTGCGCGCACCGTGCCTGACGCGCGGGACCGGCGCGTCACCATCCTGCTGGCGCCGCTGATGACCTGCTCGGCCCGACTGCCGGTGTACGCCCTGCTGATCGGCGCGTTCGTGCCGCACCGCCAGACCTGGGGTGGTCTCGAACTGCAGGGGCTGGTGTTGTCCGGTCTCTACCTTGCCGGCGTGCTGGGCGCGATGGCCGTCGCGTGGGTGATGAAGCGGCTGACATCGCAAGGCCAGCCACGACTGCTCATGATGGAACTGCCGCGCTACCACTGGCCACGCCTGCGCAACGTGGGGATCGGCCTGTGGCAGCGCGCAAGGATCTTCCTGCAACGGGTGGGCGGCATCATCCTGGCCCTGACCGTGCTGATGTGGTTCCTGGCCAGCTACCCGGCCCCGCCGGCAGGCGCCAGCGGGGCGGCGATCGAATACAGCCTGGCGGGCATGCTCGGCCGTGCGCTTGCGGTGATCTTCGAGCCCATCGGGTTCAACTGGCAGATCAGCATCGCGCTGATCCCGGGTCTTGCTGCACGCGAGGTGGCCGTCAGCGCGCTGGGCACCGTGTATGCCCTGTCGGCAACGGCTGATGGCAGCGCAGCGGCGCTGTCGACCACCCTCGCCAGCACCTGGACATTGCCGACCGCACTGTCGTTGCTGGCCTGGTACGTCTTTGCGCCAATGTGCCTGGCCACGCTGGCCACCATCCGCCGTGAAGCCGGCATGCGCTGGGCGCTGACCACCGCCACCGTCCTGTTCGCGCTGGCCTACGGCGCAGCGTTCATCACCTATCGCCTGTCGGCCTGGGTGCTGGCCTGAGCCCCCTGCCGCCCCGCACCGACCGCGGGGCGTACCACTGATCTGGATGAACCGGTCGCCAGGGCATCGACTGTCCTGTTCAGATCCACAATCGCGCCATGGACAAGTTTCAGGAAATGCGCGCCTTCGTCACGGTGGTCGACATGGGCAGTTTCGTTCGGGCTGCCGATGCACTGCACCTGTCCAAGACCGCCGTCTCGCGCCTGGTCAGTGAACTCGAGTCCCGACTGGGCGCCCGGCTGCTGCATCGCACCACACGCAGGCTGTCCCTCACGCCGGAGGGTGAGATCTTTCACGAGCGATGCACGCAGCTGCTTGACGGGGTGGCCGAAGCCGAGGCCGAGTTGAGCGCACATGCCGGCGAGGCGATCGGCCAGATGCGCATCAACGTGCCGGTCACCTTCGGCCTGCTGCACCTGGCACCGCTGTGGCCGGCCTTCATGGCCCGTCACCCGAAAGTCACGCTGGACGTCACGCTGTCGGACCGGCAGGTGGATCTCGTCGAGGAGGGCTATGACCTGGCGGTGCGGATCGCCCGGCTGCAGGCCTCTTCGCTGGTGAGCCGCCAGCTCACGACCACGCGCCTCATGCTGTGCGCATCCCCCGAGTACCTGCGGCTCCACGGCACGCCGCAGCACCCCGGCGAACTCGGGCAACATGCGGTCATCTCGTACTCCCTGATGGCCACCGGTGAACAGTGGGACTTCGACGGCCCCCAGGGCCCGGTCAGCGTGAAGGTGACGCCGCGCGTGCGCGCCCTGATCGACTTCCTGGTCGAGTCGTTTCGCGTCCGACCCTGGCCGGTTTGAACTCACCCAGGCAGCCTGGCGATCACCTTGATCTCGAACTGGAAGCCATACAGCCAGGTGACACCCACGCCGGTGAGCGTGGGGTGCGGCGCATCGCCCCAGTGCGCCTGCACCACGGGCCACGCCACCTCGAAGGTCTGCTCGGGATTGACCATGAACACGGTCACGTCGATCACATCGCTGAAGCTGCAGCCCGCCGCCTCGAGGATGTCGTTGAGGTTCTGAAAGGCGAGGTGCACCTGCGTGGGCAGGTCGGGCTCGGGCGAACCGTCGGGCCGGCTGCCGACCTGGCCCGAGACGAACAGAAAGCCGTTCGAGCGGATGGCCGGTGAATAGCGGTTGCGCTGGTAGAGCGCCTGGCGGCCCGCGGGGAAGATGACGTCTCGAGGATGGTTCATGGGGCGGGTTTCAGAAAGATGTGGTGTCATGCAAGCCAGTCTAGGAACGGCACACGCGTCGATCAACGCACCAGACCCACAATCACTGTTTGCCAGATCCAAACAATCAACCGGCCTGAAGCAAACCTATGGACCGATTCGACGCCATGCAGGCGTTTGCACGCGTGGTGGAGACCGGCAGCTTCACCAAGGCGGCCGAAACCCTGCGTCTGAACAAGACCAGCGTGACCCAGATCATCAAGCAGCTTGAAGCACACCTGCGCGTGAAGCTGCTCAATCGCACCACACGCAAGGTGCAGGTGACGGCCGACGGCGCCGCCTATTACGAACGCGTGGTGCGCCTGCTGGCCGAGCTGGACGACGCCGAGACCAGCCTGTCCAGCGCCAAGGCCTCGCCTCGCGGACGCCTGCGTGTGGACGTGCCCAGCCCGCTGGCGCGCTTTGTGCTCGTGCCTGCGCTGCCTGCATTCCACGCGAAGTACCCCGACATCCAGATCGACATGGGCGTGAGTGACCGCATGGTGGACTTGATCGGCGACAGCGTGGACTGTGTGGTGCGGGGTGGCGAGATCGCGGACACCTCACTGATCGCGCGCCGTGTGGGCGAGCTGCAGATCGGGGCTTACGCATCTCCGGGCTACGTGCAGCACCACGGCACACCCGCGCACCCCATGGACCTGCAGGACTCGCACCACCGCATCGTGGGCTTCTTCAGCACGCGCACCGGCCGCGTGCTGCCCTACACCCTGCAGCGCGGCGACTACGAACGCCTCACCGTGCAGGGTCGCCACGTGGTGGCGTTCGACGACGGCAATGCCTACCTGGCGGCCGGCCTTGCCGGCCTGGGGGTGTTGAGTCTGCCCACCTACATGGCAGACGAACACACGGCACGCGGCGAGCTGACGCCGGTGCTCGAGGACTGGCACTTCGACCCGATGCCGCTGTTCCTCGCGTATCCGCCGAACCGGTATGTCAGCGCCAAGCTGCGCGTGTTTGTCGACTGGGTGGCGGATGTGGTCGGCAGCCGGGCACCGGTGACGGTCCGCAGCTGACAATGTGGGCAATCGCGCCTCTCGGCTGCGCCCCGGCCTGCGCCAAACCTGCGTTCGTCGCGGATACTCTGCAGCGACCGCACCTGCCCGACGGACATAGAGCTCACATGCATCGGTTCCTTCGTATCGCCGCCATCGCCGCGCTGTGCCTGTCGCTGGCCGCGTGCTTCGCAAGCTTTCCCCCGATGGCCTCGGCTGTCATGACGCACCGGAATGGCCAACCACAAGGCACAGCGCAGCCCCTTTCGCCTGAACACATCGCTCGGCTGTCTGCATGGCTGCAGGAGCACCGCTGGGGGTGGCACCCCGTCACGGCCACCTACGGCCCCGGGATCCTGATTTCAGTCACACACGGCGACGGCACGTTTTCACGTGTGAACCTCATGCGCAACGTGCTGATCGTGGGCCAGCATCAGCGCAGCCTGACCGCACAAGAGAGCCGGGAGCTGCATTCGATGCTGGGGGCGGAACATGAACGATAGGGCCCGCTCCGCGCGCCCTGCCCTGGCCACCCCGAGAGGAAGGCGTCTATTGCCACTGCTCGCGCTGCTGAGCGTTGTGGCGGTGCTGGTTGCATGTGGCGGGTCCGCGGTGTCCGAGCACATCGGCCGGCAAGCACGCGAAACCGGGGTCGTGGACATGACCAAGGCGGCAGACTTTGCCTGGACCCAGGTGCGCGTCTACACGCCCTACACCACCGGGAAGGCCGTGTGCGAAGACCTGGGCGCACTGGCGCCGCACTGCATGGAAGATGTCCCGGCAGGCGTGCCAGAAGCTGAGTTCCTCCTGGTGTTCCTCGACGAAGGCAAGCAGCGTGCCCGCTACGTGCGACATGCGCGTCGCAACGGGCACTTCCTGACGCACTCGGGTGTGCTGAGACTGCCGCGGCAAGCAGCGGTGCTGGAGGTACGCCCCGCATCACCCTCGCAAGGCAACGCGATCTATCTGCAGCCCCGTGGGCCAATGTGACATCGCGAACCATCGCGATGGCTCCAGCTTCTCATCTTCCCGTGGCGTCAGCGCAACCGCACCCTCCCATGGCGGGTACTGCAATGGGCTGTCGTCGCCGACCCAACCCTCAGCGCCCCGCAGGTGCTTCCGGACGATAGCGATCGACCGCAGCACCGTCCGCAGTGCCGCCCTCCTGAACGACCTGAGAAACGACACGGACGATCTCCGCCCACACCCCGGGCTGCAGCAACACCGGCATCTCCTTGGCAAGCACATGGCTGAGTTCACCGCGGTTCTGCTCAAGCGAGCGCAGCACTCTGTCTGCCTGCGGGTCAGGCATCTCGACCACCTCCTTCAGCGCCACACGCGCCCGCGCATGGCGGCGCAGATAGCGCGACTCCTCACGCATCTGCTCCGTCAAGGTTCGGCCGATGATGTTGGACAGGAACGCCACATGCGGCCCCAGATCGGGATAGCGCCACAGAGGCCTGGCCTGTTGCGCACCAGAAAAAGCGAAGTTCGACACCACGCCGTCCGGGTAGGTGGTTTGCACAGACTCGAACACGACCTGGTCACGAACGGCCTGAACCAAGGGCCTGGACACCAGATCCAGTACTTGTTCGTAGCCTCGCCGCTCGCCCACGTCGTCCGTGATGACTGCCGATATGGGCAGGATCACGGGGTCCGGGATCACGCCGTCACGTCGCAGGACATCATTGACCAGGAACCGATGCACGCGCCCGTTGCCGTCGGCCAGCGGGTGGATGTAGACGAAGCCAAAGGCCGCTACCGCGCTGCGCATCGTGGACGACTGGCCTTCCGTTTTCTCGAGGAACACGCGCAGCCCATCGAGCATGGCGGCGACTTCCCCGGCCGGAGGCGCCACGTAGTGCACGACCTCCTGGTACCGAACCGTCTCGCCAACGAACACGGGCGACTGGCGCACGCCGAAACGTGTGATTGTTGTCCGGTCGCCCAGGATCTCCTGCTGCAACTCGGCCAGGACCGCATCACTCAATGGAAGCTCGCCCTGACCGGTACGCCGTGCCATCACGTCCGCAAAACGCTGCACGCGCCCTACCCGGTCAGCTTCGCCTTCGATGGCAAAGCTCGCCTTGCTCTCCCGAAGGGTCATCCACACCGCCGCCCGCATCAGCAGGTCTTCGCCAAACTCAGCCTTCAACGCTCCGAACAGGTGCGGCACATCCAGGCCGCAGGCCCGGGTCACGGCGTCGGTCTTGACGACCAAGGGACAGAAGTGCCGCGTGCCAGGCAGGTTGTCGTTCACTCGCCAACGCTGCACCTTGACGACCCGGTTGGTGGAAGCAGCGACCAGCTTGGCACTGTCAATGGCATCGACATAGTTGCCGCCCAGACGTTCCGGCACCTCCAGCGTCTGTCCCGTCAGCCACTCGTACAGGAAGGCCGCCCTGCGGGCGTACTGCCCCGTGGGTTCGCTCATGACCCAGGCCTGGACAAAGCCAGGCCCGGTCTGCTCGAAGAGGCGGGCCAGGAACTCCAGATGGGGGACCTCATGCCGCAGATGAAACTGCAGGTGCGCGGCCGGATCGGCGGGTGGGCGCATCGCCTCCGTAAAGGTTTCCAGCCGGAACCCCTCGTCGACCCTTGTGGCGCGCCGACCTCCCAGTTGGCTCGTCACAGGCGGACGACCGAGCGACTTCACGCCATAGGTACGCGCCAACCAGGCGGCGCCGATCGTCTCTGCGGGCAGATCAGCCATGAGGCATCTCCTGAAAAGCAGCTTCTACCTGCTCAAAAATAATGATGCAGGCGGATCGCTCATGCAAAGTGGATTGCAGACGCCTCAAAACGATTAGAAAACGTCACACCCGTTCAAAAACGATTCTGAACTAGTTTGGCGCATTCTCCAAGCCCTCGAGCACGCCCAGAAGACAGGCAGCGCCCTCGCCAACCGCCGGCTCGATGGGCTCCCACTTCTTGACGGTGAATTCGACGGAGAAGAGCAGCCATCTGGATGGCCGGGGCCCACTCACGCACTTCGTTCTGCTCGTTGCAGATTTGCGCGACGATGTGCCCCGAATGCTGCCCGCATGGGGTGTGTCGGACTGAACGTGCACGAGCACACGACCAGCCTCACGCCAGCCGATGCCGGGCGCCGCCGATACCTTCACACGCGGGCTGGAGCGGGCCGAGCCCGGCTCACTCCCACTCAATCGTCGCCGGCGGCTTGCTCGACACGTCGTAGGTCACGCGGTTGATGCCCCGCACCTCGTTGATGATGCGGCCTGAGACCTTCTTGAGCAGCGCGTAGGGCAGCTCGGCCCAGTCGGCAGTCATGAAGTCGCTGGTCTGCACGGCGCGCAGGGCCACGACGTAGTCGTAGGTGCGGCCGTCGCCCATCACGCCCACGCTCTTGACCGGCAGGAAGACGGTGAAGGCCTGGCTGGTGAGGTCGTACCAGGACTTGCCGGTGGCCTCGTCGCGGTAGTTGCGCAGCTCTTCGATGAAGATGGCGTCGGCGCGGCGCAGGAGGTCGGCGTATTCCTTCTTGACCTCGCCCAGGATGCGCACGCCCAGGCCAGGGCCCGGGAAGGGATGGCGGTAGACCATCTCGTGCGGCAGTCCCAGGGCCACGCCCAGCTCGCGCACTTCGTCCTTGAAGAGGTCACGCAGGGGTTCCAGCAGCTTGAGGCCCAGTTGTTCGGGCAGGCCGCCCACGTTGTGGTGGCTCTTGATGGTGACGGCCTTCTTGCTCT
>CBFGPV010000017.1:0-44487 GCA_965650765.1 uncultured Burkholderiales bacterium | reverse complement strand
GGCATCGAGGTGCAGGTGGGCCGCACCGGCAAGCTGACGCCGGTGGCCAAGCTGGCGCCGGTGTTTGTCGGCGGGGTCACCGTGACGAATGCGACGCTGCACAACGAAGACGAAACCCGTCGCAAGGACGTGCGCATCGGCGACACGGTGATCGTGCGGCGGGCCGGTGATGTGATTCCCGAGGTGGTGGGTGTGGTGCTGGAGCGCCGTCCGCCAGAGGCGGTCGCCAGCGAACCCTTCAGCCTGTACCAGCGCCTGGGCGGACAGTGCCCGGTGTGCCAGAGCACCATCGTGCGCGAGGAAGGTGAGGTCGACTGGCGCTGCAGCGGCGGCCTGTTCTGCCCCGCGCAGCGCAAGCAGGCACTGCTGCATTTTGCGCAGCGCCGCGCACTCGACATCGAAGGCCTGGGCGACAAGCTCGTCGAACAGCTCGTCGACGCCGGCATCATCCGCACCCTGCCCGAGCTGTACAAGCTCGGGGTGGCCAAGCTGGCGGCGCTCGACCGCATGGCCGACAAGAGTGCGCAGAACCTGGTCGATGCACTGGAGCGATCCAAGCAGACCACGCTGGCGCGTTTTCTGTTCGGGCTCGGCATCCGCCATGTCGGCGAGGCCACCGCCAAGGACCTGGCCCGGCATTTCGGCACCCTGGACCGCATCATGGATGCGAGCGTCGAGCAGTTGCTTGAGGTCAACGACGTCGGCCCGGTGGTTGCAGCCAGCATCCGGACCTTCTTCGACCAGCCGCACAACCGCGAGGTGGTCGAGCAACTGCGCGCCGCCGGCCTGAGCTGGCCCGAGGGGCAGGGCACCGCGAGCGATGCACCGCGCCCGCTGCTGGGCAAGACGCTCGTGCTCACCGGCACGCTGCCCACACTGGGCCGTGACGAGGCGCGGGACCTGATCGAGGCGGCCGGCGGCAAGGTCTCGGGGTCAGTGAGCCGCAAGACGGACTATGTGGTGGCCGGGGCAGAAGCCGGCAGCAAGCTCGCCCGGGCGCAGGAGCTGGGCGTGGCCGTGATCGACGAGGATGGGCTGCGGGCGCTGCTGGCCTCGGGTGGCTGACGTGCGGGGCGACTGACCTGCCGAATCGTGAACAAGGTGATGGAGGACACGGCCATGATCCGCTGCGCTTCAGGTTTGGCGCAACTGCGCAGCACGTCCGTGAGGCACAAGGGTGCGGCTGAAAGTGCGCCTGCGGTGCGCTGTGGGCTACCGCAGAAGGCGGGCTGAACAGCATGGCAGGTGCATCTTTCGCTGGTGTCGCGGCAAGGTATTCCGTTCGTTACCTTCGCCTGGCGCTGGCCGCCCTGGCCTGCAGTACCCCGGGCTTCGCGCAGGCCTCGGACTTCAGTGTGCTCCTCTACCTTCTGTATGGCCTGTGCGTCCTGGTCGCGCTGCCACTGACACTTGCCGCCTATTTTTCCGCGCGTGCCTGTCAGTCCAGGTTCGCGCGCGCACTGATCTGGGGTGGCTGGTCGGCGCTGGTGCTGACGCCTCTGAGCATCGAGGGTGGCAACGGCACCCTGACGGGAACACCGCTGCTGGTCTTCACATCTTCGATCTTCGGCTCCGACCCTGCCTACGCCGCACCGGCGATCAAGGTGCTCCTCATCGCCCTTCCGGTATGGACGCTGGCGCTCTGGCAGATTCAGCGCATGTGGGCGGCGGCCGCGGCAGACGACAAGCAGCCTGAAGACGGCGCCTGACCGTTTGCACTCACGCGTTGGCGCACAGATGCAAGACGCGGCCGGCACGGCTGGCACATCGGCTGGCCCTGTCGTTGAGTGGGCTGCTGCCGCTCACCGCGGGCCAGGGCTGGCGCAGCTCAAAGCTCAGCGATGTAGTGGTTCACCGTGACCGTCTCGCCCGGCAGCACGAAGGCACGCACGCGGGCCTCCACTTCCTGGTCCGCTACTGTGGCCCGTTCGCGCTGGTGCAGGTAGCTGGCCCAGGATGAGACGATGAAGCGCTCGAAGTAGCGCGACGGGTCGCTCAGGTCGCGGTAGACGCGCCAGAAGCTGGCGCCATCGCGGCGGCGCGGTGCACGCAGCTCACCGATGGCACGCAGGAAGGCGTCGGCATCTTCGGGGCGAATGCGATAGGCCATCTCCACCGCCACGGGGCCGGCGTCCGGATGGGGCTGGTCGACCACAAACAGGTCCTCCCAGGGGCGGGCCTGGGTCACTTCGGTCTCGATGCCGATGCGCAGCGGAAAGCGCCGCACCAGCAGCAACCCGGCGGCCATGCACAAGGCGGCGGCGGCCAGCGTGGCCGGCAGGCCCACCAGCCCGGAGACGGCACCCCACAGTGCCGAACCCAGCGCAAACGACCCGAGCGCACACAGGATGTGCATCGCGGTGGCCCGTGACCGCACCCAGCGTGGCGCGCTGGTCTGGGTTGCGGTGTTGAAGGTCGACAGCACCGACATCCATGAGGCGCCCCCCAGCACCAGCGCCACATAGACCCCGGGCCGCCAGGTCACGAAGGCGGCCACCAGCATCACGCCAGCGAACAGCAGGCAGGCCGCGCCGACCAGCCGCTCCAGTCCCACACGGGCACGCACCTTGCCGATCACGAGGCCGGCGGCCACCGCGCCGGTGCCCAGGCAACCCATCAGCAGGCCAAACCCCTCGGCGCCCAGCCCGAGCTGGCGCTGGCCGATCACCGGCAGCAGGGCCCACAGGGCCGACCCGGCACCGCTGTAGGCCATGGTGCGCACGAGCTGGGCCAGGATGAGGTGCGAGTGCCAGGCGTAGCGCAGGCCGCTGACGGTGCCGCTCCACAGTCGTTCCGGCGGCAGGCGCGACGGCGGATGGGCGGCCGGCGGCCAGCGGTGGATCGCCCACAGCATGGCCACGACACTGGCCACCGCCGCGACAAACACCCAGGCACCGCCGGCTGCTGCAAACACCACACCGGCCAGGGCCGGGCCCAGGGCGCGTGCCGCGTTGTAGGCGATGCCGACCGCGGTGATCGCCTGCGGCAGTTCATCACGCGGCACGGCCTCGCCGATGGCCGAATTCCAGGCCGGCGACAGGGCTGCGGTGCAGCAGCCGGCCACGAAGGTGAAGAACAGCAGGGCGGCCGGTCCGGCCCAGCCGGCCAGCAGCAGGCCGGCCAGCACCGCCACGGTCACGGCCTGCACGACCAGCGCAATGCTCATCAGGCGCTTGCGGTCGGTGATGTCGGCCAGCACGCCGGCCGGCAGGGCCAGCAGGAACATCGGCAGGAAGACGGCCGTCTGCACCAGCGCGGCCAGGAAGGACGAGCCGGTCAGCTCGACCATCAGCCACGCGGCGGCCATCGACTGCATCGCATTGCCGATGAAGTAGACGCCGCCGCTGCCCCACAAGCCCAGGAACTGCCGGTGACGCAGGGTGCTCCAGATCGAATCGCCGGCGTGTGCGCTCATGGGGCGTGTCAGCGGATGCAGGCGGGTGTCACGGGGTGTCAGCGGGTGTAGGCCTTGCGGGAGCCGTCCTCGAAGACTTCTTCGTCGCGCAGCACACGGCCGTTCTCGTCGAGCTCGCGCTCGCGGTTCACCCGGCCGCGGGTGTCGAAGTGGGTTTCCTGGCGCAACTGCCCCTGCGGGTCGAAACGGCGGTGCACGCCGGTGCGATGGCCGTCGTAGCGGTTGGTCATCACCCAGCTGCCTTCGTAGGCGAGGCGGCCGTTGTCGTGGTAACCCGATTCGTTGCGCTGGGCGGGTTCACCAGGCCGGCCGGTGTACTCGATCTTCTGCCGGGGCTGGCCATTCAGGTACCACTGCTGCTCCAGCCGCAGCACACCGTCGGCAAAGCGGCGCTCGCGCACCAGCGTGCCGCTGTCGTGGAATTCGCGCTCGGCCACGGTGCGACGCTCGCGGCCCTGGCCGACCCATTCGACCTCCCGGGCCCGGCTGCCGTCCTGGCGGAAGCTGCGTTCGGTGCCCCCGGCGGCGGTGGTGTCCTCCTGGCCGCGCAGCTTGCCGTTGGGCCACAGCCACTCGGCGGCGCGGCGCTGGCCTCGCTCGAAGGTGAGGCGGGCGGCCACCTGGCCGTCCTCGGCATGCAGGGTCACCGGTCGGGCGGCGCCCTGGTGGCCGCACCACTGGGCGTCGTCGGCATGCGGTGCCAGCACGGCGCGCTCGGCACAGCGCAGCTCCTTGAGCTGGCCCTTGCGGGTGAACTCGGCCACGGCGGTCTCGCGTCCGTCGTCGCCATGGTGGGAGACCCGGCGCAGCACCCCGTCCGGGTACCACGAACGGGCCACACCCACCGTCGTGCCATTGCGCAGGGTTTCCTCGCGCACCACCGGGTTGGCGCCGGGTGTGCCCGCGTATTCGCGCGCCAGCCCGTCGCGATTGCCGCGTTCGTTGCGCTGGTGCTCCTTGAGCAGCACCCCGTCCTTGTAGAAGCGCACCAGGCCGACAAAGGCGCCATTGCGCAGTTCTTCCTCGCGCTGGAGCTGGCCGGTGCTGCCGTCGCGGCAGCGCATGATGCCGGTCTTGCCAGCCGTCGTGTGGCCGTTGGACGGGTTCACATGCTGACCGTCGATGTCACAGGCCTGCGGGGAGGCCTGGGCAAGCGCGCCGCAGGTGGCGAGCACCGTACACAATAGGGCATGTCGAAGGGGGGTGGTCATCACGGCGTCACTCAAGGCATCATCCCGGGTTCGACATGGTAATTCGACGACACGGACACAGCTGGGGAGACAGCCGATGGCAGTGCGGGAGATTCTCAAGATGGGCGATGCGCGCCTGCTGCGCGTGGCCAAACCGGTGAGGCAGTTCGACACACCCGAGCTGCGCTCCCTGGTCGACGACCTGTTCGACACCATGCATGCGGCCAAGGGGGCGGGCCTGGCTGCGCCGCAGATCGGCGTGGATCTGGCGGTGGTGATCTTCGGCTTCTCGCGCAACACGCGCTACCCGAACGCGCCGTCGGTGCCGCAGACGGTGCTGATCAACCCGCAGATCACGCCGCTGACCGACGAGGAACACGAAGACTGGGAAGGTTGCCTGTCGGTGCCGGGCATGCGCGGTGTGGTGCCGCGCTTTCAGCGCATTCGCTACACCGGCTTCGACGTGCAGGGCCGGCGCATCGACCGCGAGGTCGACGGGTTCCACGCCCGCGTCGTGCAGCATGAGTGCGATCACCTGATCGGCAAGCTCTACCCGATGCGCATGCGTGACTTCACGCACTTCGGCTTCACGTCGGTGCTGTTCCCCGAGCTCGACCCCGACAGCGACGACTGAAGCGCCGTGGCGGTGCCTCCGCCACTGGGCGCCTCAGGCCAGGGCGTCGAGCAGGTCGGACTCCATCTCGATCTGCAGCCGGTTCTGCTGCAGGGCCGGGCCGTCGATCAGGAAGGTGTCCTCGACCCGTTCGCCCAGGGTCGTGACCTTGGCCAGCTGCAGGTTGAGCTTGTACTTGGCCAGCACCCGGGCGATCGAGTAAAGCAGCCCCGAGCGGTCGCTGGCCGACACGCTGAGCAGCCAGCGCTGGGCGCGCTCGTCGGGGCGCAGCAGCACGCGGGGCTGTACCGGGAAGGACTTCACCCGCCGCGACAGCCGCCCGCGGCTCGGCTCGGGCAGCGGGCCCTGGTTGACCAGGGCCTGCAGCAACTGGGTCTCCACCAATGAGATCAGGTCGCGGTAGTGGTGGTCCAGCGTGGGCGAGATGACCTGGAAGGTGTCCAGCGCGTAGTGCGAGCGCGTGGTGTGGATGCGCGCATCCAGGATGCTGAATCCGGCGGCATCGAAGTAGCCGCAGATGCGCGCAAACAGGTCGGGCCGGTCGGGCGCGTAGACCAGTACCTGCAGCCCTTCGCCAACCGCCGACAGGCGGGCCCGCACGATCGGCTGCTCGGTCTGCACATGGCGTGACAGCACCCGGGCGTGCCAGGCGATGTCGGCCGCTTCGTGGCGGGCGAAGTAGCTCAGCTCCAGGGTGTCCCAGAGCGGCTTTTGCGCGCCGGGCAGCATGGAATACAGGTTCAGCGTGTGCTGCGCCTCCTGCTTGCGGGCCTCGATCTCGCTGTCCATGCTGGGCTTGGCGCCGCCCAGCGCGCGCAGCGTGAGCCGGTACAGGTCTTCGAGCAGCTTGCCCTTCCAGGCATTCCACACCTTGGGGCTGGTGCCACGGATGTCGGCCACGGTCAGCAGGTACAGCGCCGTGAGGTGACGCTCGGACTTCACCCGGCGCGCCACCGACTCGATGACGTCGGGGTCGCTCAGGTCTTCCTTCTGGGCCACGCGCGAGAGTGTCAGGTGTTCCTTGACCAGGAACTCGATCAGGCCCGCATCGTCCTTGTCGACGCCATGATCACGGCAGAAGCGGCGGACTTCGACCGCACCGAGGTCGGAATGGTCGCCACCCCGCCCCTTGGCCACGTCATGGAACAGCGCCGCCACGTAAAGCACGTAAGGGCGGTCGAACTGCGAGGCGAGCTGCGAGCAGAACGGATACTCGTGGGCATGGTCCGGCACGAAGAATCGCCGCACGTTGCGCAGCACCATCAGGATGTGCTGGTCGACCGTGTAGACGTGGAACAGGTCGTGCTGCATGCGCCCGACGATGCGCCGGAACACCCACAGGTAACGCCCGAGCACCGAGGTCTGGTTCATCAGGCGCAGCGCATGGGTCTGGCCCACCGGCTGCTGCAGGATCTGCATGAAGGTCTGGCGGTTGACCGGATCGTGCCGGAACTCGGCGTCCATCAGCTCCCGGGCGTTGTACAACGCGCGCAGCGTTCGCGCCGACAGGCCCTTGATGCCGGGCGTCTGCTGGAAGAGCAGGAAGGTGCGCAGGATCGCATGCCGGTCGCGTTCGTACAGATCGTCACTGGCGACTTCGAGCATGCCGCCGCGGTCGAGGAACTGTGCGTCGATCGGGCGCATCGGGGCGTCCTGCGAGCCGCTGATGCGCTCCTCGATGTTGAGCATCAGGATCAGGTTCAGCTGGGTCACCGCCTTGGCGGCCCAGTAGTAGCGGTGCATCAGCGCCTCGGACGCGCGCCGGGCCTTGGTGGACTGCATGCCGAAGCTCTCGGCCACGGCGGTCTGCAGGTCGAACACCAGCCGGTCCTCGCGCCGGCCGGCCACGGTGTGCAGTCGCGCGCGGATCACCTTGAGCGTGCCTTCGTTGCGCTGCAGCTGCTTGACCTCGAAGGGCGTGACCAGCCCCTTGGCGGCCAGGGCCGCCCAGGTCTTGCCCAGGCCGGCCGCGCGCGCGACCCACATCACCACCTGCAGGTCGCGCAGGCCGCCCGGGCTTTCCTTGCAGTTGGGCTCCAGCGAGTAGGGCGTGTCTTCGTACTTCTGGTGGCGCTGGCGCATCTCCAGCGTCTTGGCACGCAGGAAGGCGCTTGCATCCATGCGTGCGTCGTAGGCCTTGCGGAACTGGGTGTAGCGTGCCTTCGAACCGCACAGCAGGCGCGACTCCAGCAAGGCGGTCTGCACCGTGACGTCGCGCTCGGACTCCTCGAGGCATTCCTGCACGCTGCGCACGCTCGAGCCGATCTCCAGGCCGATGTCCCAGCAGGCGGTGATGAAGCCTTCGATGCCCGACTTCAGCGCGGCATTGGCGTCATGGGCCAGCGATGTGTCGTCCGGCAGCAGCACCAGCACGTCGACGTCGGAGTAGGGGAACAGCTCGCCACGGCCGTATCCACCCACCGCCAGCAGTGCCGCGCCCTTGGGCAGGTAGGCGTTGTTCCAGAGTTCGCCCAGGGTCTGGTCGACGTGGCGGGTGAGGTCGCGAAGCAGCCGTGTCGTGGCCGGCACGGTCGGGCGTGCCTGGCGGAAGCGCTCGATGATCTCGGCCTTGCCCTTGCGGAACTGGGCACGCAGGTCGACCACCGAGGGGGCACTGTCCGAGGTGCCGGCAAGCGCAGCCATCGCGGGCTCAGGCCGTGATGAAGGCGGGTGGCTGCGGGCTGCCCGCCGACACCGTCATCAGCTCGTAGCCGGTGTCGGTGACGAGCACGGTGTGCTCCCACTGGGCCGACAGGGAGCGGTCTTTGGTGACGATGGTCCAGCCGTCGGGCATTTCACGGATCTCGCGGCGCCCGGCATTGACCATCGGCTCGATCGTGAAGGTCATGCCCGGCTCCAGCTCGTCCAGCGTGCCGGGGCGGCCATAGTGCAGGATCTGGGGTTCTTCGTGGAACTTGCGGCCGATGCCGTGCCCGCAGAACTCGCGCACGACCGAATAGCCGGCGTTCTCGACGAAGGTCTGGATCGCGTGGCCGATGTCGCCCAGGCGCGCGCCGGGCTTCACGCGGGCAATGCCGCGCCACATGGCCTCGTAGGTGATCTGGCACAGGCGCTTTGCGGCGATCGAGGCTTCCCCGACCAGGAACATGCGGCTGGTGTCGCCGTGCCAGCCGTCCTTGATGACGGTGACGTCGATGTTGACGATGTCGCCGTTCTTCAGCGGCCGGTCATTCGGGATGCCGTGGCAGATCTGGTGGTTGATCGAAGTGCAGATCGACTTGGGGTAGGGCGTGTAACCCGGCGGCTGGTAGTTCAGCGGCGCGGGAATGGCCCCTTGCACGTTCACGATGTACTCGTGCGCGAGTCGGTCGAGGTGCTCGGTCGTGACCCCGGGCTTCACGTGGGGCGTCAGATAGTCCAGGACTTCGGAGGCCAGCCGTCCGGCCAGCCGCATCCCGTCGATTTCGGCGCCGGTCTTGATGGTCTTGCTCATGGCGCGGGATTATCGCACCGGGCCCTTAAAATGGCGGGTTTCGTGGGGATGCCGACCGGGCAGCCCTGCTCATCCCCGGCTGACCCGCCACCACCTACCGAGCTTTCCGCGTGACTGCTTCTGCCAAACACCTGCTCCACTTCGAGGGCGGCAATGCCCTTTCCGCCTTCCGCGCCCAGGCCCTGCTGCCCCGCCTTCAGGCTGCGGCTCCCCGCATCGTGGGGGTGCATGCGCGCCATGTGCACTGGGTCTGGAGCGAGCAGACGCTGGACCGCGCCGCGCAGGACAAGCTCGCCGCGCTGCTGAACTACGGCGATCCGTACGCCGGCCCGGCCGACGGCGAGCTGGTCGTGGTGATGCCGCGCCTGGGCACGGTCTCGCCCTGGGCGTCCAAGGCCACCGACATTGCCCACAACTGCGGCCTGGCGATCAAGCGCGTGGAGCGGGTGACCGAATACCGCATCACGGTCAAGAGCGGCCTGCTGGGCGGGGTCAAGCACCTCGCGGCCGACGAACTGCAGGCGGTGGCAACCCTGCTGCATGACCGCATGACCGAAAGCGCCGCCCTGGTGCGCGAGGACGCGGTGCACCTGTTCGACGAGCAGCCGGGCAAGCCGATGGCCCACGTCGACGTGATCGGCCAGGGCCGCGGCGCGCTGGAGCAGGCCAACCGCGAGTTCGGCCTGGCGCTGTCCGACGACGAGATCGACTACTTGGTGCAGGCCTTCACGACGCTGAAGCGCAACCCGAGCGACGTCGAGCTGATGATGTTCGCCCAGGCGAACAGCGAGCACTGCCGCCACAAGATCTTCAATGCGAAGTTCACGATCGACGGTGTCGAGCAGGAGCGCTCGATGTTCCAGATGATCCGCAACACGCATCAACTGGCCCCGCAGCACACCGTGGTGGCGTACTCCGACAACGCCGCGGTGATGGAAGGCGGCCCGATCGAACGCTGGGGTCCGCAGGGTTACACCAACGCCCCGCAGTACGGCGCCCGCCCGGAAGTGGCGCATGTGCTGATGAAGGTCGAGACGCACAACCACCCGACCGCGATTTCCCCGTTCCCGGGCGCCTCCACCGGTGCCGGCGGTGAAATCCGCGACGAAGGTGCCACCGGCAAGGGCGCGCGTCCCAAGGCCGGGCTGACCGGGTTTTCGGTGTCCAACCTGCATCTGCCCGACACCGCCGAGCCCTGGGAACAGCGCCCCTACGGCAAGCCCGAGCACATCGCCAGCGCCCTGCAGATCATGCTGGACGGCCCGCTGGGCGGCGCGGCGTTCAACAACGAGTTCGGCCGACCGAACCTGGGTGGCTACTTCCGCGCCTACGAGCAGACGGTCGACGGCGTGCGCCGTGGCTATCACAAGCCCATCATGATTGCCGGCGGCGTGGGCACCATCAGCGATGGTCAAACCCACAAGCTGCCGTTCGGTGCCGGCACGCTGCTGATCCAGCTGGGCGGCCTGGGCATGCGCATCGGCATGGGCGGTGGTGCGGCCAGCTCGATGGCCGCCGGCGCCAATGCGGCCGAACTCGATTTCGATTCGGTGCAGCGCGGCAACCCGGAAATCCAGCGTCGTGCCCAGGAGGTGATCAACCACTGCTGGGCCCTCGGCGAGAAGAACCCGGTGCTGGCCATCCATGACGTGGGCGCCGGTGGCATCTCGAATGCCTTCCCCGAGCTGGTCGACGGTGCCGGCAAGGGCGCCACCTTCGACCTGCGGCGCGTGCCGCTGGAAGAGTCCGGCTTGGCCCCGAAGGAGATCTGGTGCAACGAGAGCCAGGAGCGCTACGTGCTGGCCGTGTCGCCCGAGGCGCTGCCGCTGTTCGAGGCGATGTGCGAGCGCGAGCGCTGCCCGTTTGCGGTGGTCGGCGTGGCCACCGACGCCCCCGAACTCATCCTGGAAGACGGCCCCGGCGGCGAGCGGGTGATCGACATGCCCATGGACGTGCTGCTGGGCAAACCGCCCAAGATGCACCGCAATGTGCAGCGTGTGGCCCGCACAGGCCAGCCGCTGGACCTCACCGGCGTGGCCCTCGACCAGGTGGCCTTTGCCGTGCTGCGTCACCCCACGGTGGCATCCAAGCGCTTCCTGATCACGATCGGCGACCGCACCGTGGGTGGCCTGAGCCACCGCGACCAGATGGTCGGCCCCTGGCAGGTGCCGGTGGCCGACTGCGCCGTCACGCTGGCCGACTACGCCGGTTTCCGCGGCGAGGTCATGAGCATGGGCGAGCGCACACCGCTGGCCAGCCTGGACGCGCCGGCCTCGGGCCGCATGGCGGTGGCCGAGGCCATCACCAACCTGCTGGCGGCGCCGATCGAGCTGGCCCGCGTGAAGCTGTCCTGCAACTGGATGGCCGCCTGCGGCGAGCCGGGCGAGGACGCGGCACTGTATGACACCGTCCAGGCCGTGGGCATGGAGCTTTGTCCGGCCCTGGGCATCAGCGTGCCGGTGGGCAAGGACAGCCTGTCGATGCGCACCCGCTGGCACGACGGCGAGGCGGCGCGCCAGGTCACGGCGCCGGTGTCGCTGGTCGTGTCGGCCTTTGCCAGCCTGGATGACGTGCGCGGCACCCTCACGCCCCAGCTGCAGCCGGGTGACACCACCCTGATCCTGATCGACCTGGGGCAGGGCCGCAACCGCATGGCGGGGTCGATGCTGGCGCAAACGCTCGACCAGTTCGGCGACGCCGTGCCCGATCTGGACGATCCTGCCGCCCTGAAATCCCTGGTCGATGCGATCAACCGCCTGCGCGGCGAAGGCCGGCTGCTGGCCTATCACGACCGCAGTGACGGCGGGCTGTGGGCGGCAGTGTGCGAAATGGCCTTTGCCGGCCACCTGGGCGTGAGCCTGAACGTGGACCTGCTGGTGACCGAAGGCGACGGCATCCAGGACAGCCGGGCCGAATACGGCGACTCGAAGAACTGGGCCTCGCAGGTGAGCGAGCGCCGCAACGAGCTGACCCTGCGGGCGCTGTTCAACGAAGAACTCGGTGTGGTGATCCAGGTGCGCAGCGCCGAGCGCGACGTCGTGATGGCCACGCTGCGCGAATTCGGCTTGTCGCGGCACAGCCATGTGATCGGCAAGCCCAATGACCGCGGCGCGGTCGAGGTCTGGCGCGACACCAAGGCCGTGTTCACCGCGCCCCTGCAGGCACTGCACCAGGCCTGGGACGAGGTGAGCTGGCGCATCGCGCGCCTGCGTGACAACCCTGCCTGCGCCGACAGCGAACATGCGGCCGCTGGCGCCCCCGCGGACACCGGCCTGGTCGTGCTGCCGAGCTTCGACCTGACCGAGCCGATGGCCGCCCCCGCACTGGCCGCACGGCGCCCGAAGGTGGCGATCCTGCGCGAGCAGGGCGTGAACTCGCACCTGGAGATGGCCTACACCATGTCGCAGGCGGGCTTCGACACCTTCGACGTGCACATGAGCGACCTGCAGGCCGGGCGCGCCCGCCTGGACCAGTTCCAGGGTTTTGTCGCCTGCGGCGGCTTCAGCTACGGCGACACCCTGGGTGCCGGCGAGGGCTGGGCCCGCTCGATCATGTTCAACCCGGTGCTGGCCGAACAGTTCGCGGCGTTTTTCGGGCGCAGCGACACCTTCGCGCTGGGGGTGTGCAATGGCTGCCAGATGATGGCCGCACTGGCGCCGATCATCCCGGGCGCCCAGGCCTGGCCGAAGTTCACCCGCAACAAGAGCGAGCAGTTCGAGGCGCGGCTGAGCCAGGTCGAGGTGCTGGAATCACCCTCCATCTTCTTCAGCGGCATGGCCGGCAGCCGCCTGCCGATCGCCGTGGCGCACGGTGAGGGCTACGCCGACTTCTCCCAGCGCGGGGACGCCGCCCAGGTGCACCGTGCCATGCGTTTCGTGGACGCCGCCGGCGCACCGACCGAGGTCTACCCGTACAACCCGAACGGCAGCCCCGAGGGTCTGACGTCGGTGACGACGGCCGATGGTCGCTTCACGGTGCTGATGCCGCACCCGGAGCGTGTGTTCCGCAACATCCAGATGAGCTGGACCTCCGGCGACAAGAGCGCCCACAGCCCCTGGATGCGCATGTTCGACAACGCCCGCCGCTGGGTGAGCTGAGCCGCAGCACCGCGCCGCGGGCTCAGTGTGCCGCCCCTCCAAGCCTGCGCAGCTTGTGCTGCCAGGCCCGGGCGGCATCGTCGCCAAGGTCACCGACCGAACCGATCAAGGTCTCGTGGATCGGCGCAATGCCGACAAATCCCAGGATGTTGCGCTCCAGCGCCTTCACGCTGTGGGCCCGGAAGTACCAGCGGTAGACCAGCGCCGGCATGCCCATCGTGACCACCACGCGGGCCGACCGGCCGGTGAGGCCCTTGCGCCCGAACGGGTTGCCCTCTTCGCGTGTGAACGCAAACCCCGGGCGCGCCACCTGTTCAAGAAAGCCGCGCAGCAGGGCGGGCATGCCGCCCAGCCACAGCGGGAAGAAGATCACGATGTGCTGGGCCCAGGCCAGTTCGGCCTGGGCTTCGGCCAGGCTGGGCGGCAGCTTGCCGGTTTCCCAGTCGGCCTGGCTGCGCAGCAGCGGGAAGTCCAGCTGGGCCACCTCGACGATCCGCACCTCATGGCCGCCGTCGAGCGCGCCGTCGACATAGGCTGCCTGCAGCGCATGGCCGAGGTGATTGCGGCTGGGGTCGGGGTGCCCCTGGATGACCAGGATGCGCCGTGCCGCACTCATGCCGACACCTCGCCGGCCGGGCATGTCGGGTGACCCCGCAGGTCGGTGGATTCAGCTTGCCGCATCTCGGTCTCCATGACTGAAGTGAACATGGCGCGGTTATCGCACCCCGAGCCGGCCGGCAACCTCGATTGCATCAAGCTTCCTGGCGATGTCCCGAGCCGCTACCATCGCCCGCACTGTGAGTGACCCGACTGCCCCCATGACCGTCTCCGCGCGCTTTGACCGGCTCGATGCCTTGCGGGCCGTGGCCATCCTGTGGATGGCCGCGTTCCACTTCATGTTCGACCTGAACCACTTCGGGTTCATCCGACAGAACTTCTACGACGACCCGGTGTGGACGGTGCAGCGCAGCTGCATCGTGTCGCTGTTCCTGTTCTGTGCCGGGCTGGGACAGGCGGTCGCATGGCACCAGCAGCAGAGCTGGCAGCGTTTCTGGCGCCGCTGGGCCCAGGTGCTGGGCTGCGCGCTGTTGGTGAGTGCCGGGTCGGCGGTGATGTTTCCGCGCAGCTTCATCTACTTCGGGGTGCTGCACGGCATTGCCGCGATGCTGCTGATCACGCGCATCAGCGCCGGCTGGGGCCGGTGGCTGTGGCTGGCCGGCCTGGTGGCCGTGCTGCTGCCGCAACTGGTGCAGCATCCAGTGTTCGACTCACGCTGGACCAACTGGACGGGCCTGGTCACGCGCAAGCCAGTCACCGAAGACTACGTGCCCATCCTGCCGTGGCTGGGCGTGATGTGGTGGGGCATGGCCGCCGGGCAATGGGTGCTGGCGCACCGACCCGGCTGGCTGACCGGCGCTCTGCCACAGGCGCTTCGGCCGCTGGCCGTGCTGGGGCGCTGGAGTCTGAGTTTCTACATGGTCCACCAGCCGGTGCTGATCGGGCTGCTGATGGCGGTGGTGGCGCTGACCCGCTGAATCGGGGCGTGGGCCACGCAGGGAGGCCCCGCGCGGACGGTGAGGACCACAGGCGGGGGCAGGGTGGCGATGGCCGAAACTGCACGCGCCGGGGCCGCGCCTGCTGGCGGCAACCCCGGTCGCTCGAAGCGGCTTACTGGCTGAACTTGTAGTCGGTCTTGGCGCCGTTGCGCAGGTCTTCGCGGAACTTGGCCATCTTCTGCTGGCCCAGGCGCTGCTGGATCTGAGGCTTCACGTCGTCCAGCGGCGGGAACTGCGCGTCGCGCACGTCTTCGAGCTTGATGATGTGGTAACCGAACTGCGACTTCACCGGCGCGTCGGTCATCTGGCCCTTTTGCAGTGCGGCCATGGCCTGGGAAAACTCGGGCACGTAGCTGCCGGCAGCCGCCCAGTCGAGGTCACCGCCGTTTTCGGCCGAGCCCGGGTCCTTCGAGCTCTTCTTGGCGACGTCCTCGAACTTCGCGCCGCCCTTGATCTGGGCGATCAGCGCCTTGGCCTCGTCTTCCTTCTCGACCAGGATGTGGCGTGCGCGGTATTCCTTGTCGCCGGCCTGGCTCTTGAACTTGTCGTATTCGGCCTTGATCTCGGCGTCGGTCACCGGGTTCTTCTTCTCGAAGTCCTGGAAGAGCGCCTGGATCAGCACGTTCTGGCGCACCAGTTCCATCTGCTGCTTGTAGTCGCTCGTGGTGGCCAGGCCGCGCTTTTCAGCTTCCTGGACGAAGATCTCGTTGAGCACGATCTGGTCACGCGCCAGACGGTCGACGTCAGGGGGCAGCGGACGGCCAGTGGCGGCCGACTGCTTGGTGACCTGGTTGATCAGTGCATCGACACGCGCCTTGGGCACGGCCTTGCCGTTGACGATGGCCACGTTCTGGGCCTGCACGCCAAACGACAGCATGGCGGCCACCAGGGCCAGGCTCAAGGGTCGAATGACTGCAACGGACTTCTTCATGGGAAACCTCGGTGGATGGAATTCGGGGAGCTGGGGTGCTGCAGCAGCACGGTGGCTGCAGCGGTTGTCGCAGCGGATGTCGCAGCGGGAGTCGGAATGCACGATGGTGAGCGATCTGCGGGGCAGTCAGGTCTCTTCGGGTGCCTGGGCGTGGAGCGCCAGGGCGTGAATGCCCTGCGGGAACAACGAGCGAAGGGCATCATACACGAGGCGATGTCGCGCCACGCGTGACAAGCCGTGAAAGCGCCCACTGACGACATGCACCGAAAAGTGGCGCCCTTCGCGGGCTCCGGCGTGGCCGGCATGCAGGTGGCTGTCGTCCTGCACGCTCAGCGACACGGGCGCCAGCGACTCGCGCAGGCAGCTCTCGATCTGCTCGGAGGTCACGGCCATGGTCAGGGTTGCTCCTCGTTCTTCAGGTGCCGGCTCAGATAGACCCCCTGGCCCAGCATGAACAGCACCATCAGTCCGAGTGCGCCAAACAGCTTGAAGTTCACCCAGGTCGACGTGGCGAAGCTGTAAGCCACGTAAAGATTGAGCAGACCCATCAGCGTGAAGAAGGCGATCCAGGCGATGTTCAGCCGCTGCCACACCGGATCGGGCAGCTCGAGCTGGCTGCCCATCAGGGTGCGCAGCAGGTTCTTGCCGAAAAAGGCGCTGCTGATCCAGAAGGCCGCACCCATCACCCAGTACAACACGCTGGGTTTCCACTTGATGAAGGTTTCACTGTGGAACCAGATCGTCATGCCGCCGAGCACCGTCACCAGGCCCAGACTCACCCACAGCATGGTGTCGACCTTGCGCCCGCGGGCCACCAGCCACGCGATCTGTGCCAGCGTGGCCAGGATGACCACCACGGTGGCCAGCAGCACCGGGGCTTCGTCCGGGCCGACCACGCCGCCCGAGACCATGAAGCCCAGCCATTCGGTGGCCTGGTTGGCCGCCCAGGTTTTGTCGGACTCGGCGTACTTGAACATCCCGAAGAACAGGATGACCGGCAGGAAGTCGAAGAACAGCTTCATCCGTTCGGGGCAGCGGGCTGCGTCAGGGTTTGCGTTGCGCGAAGTCTATCGCGGCGGAGTTGATGCAGTAGCGCTCCCCGGTGGGAGCCGGGCCGTCGTCGAACACATGGCCCAGGTGGGCGCCGCAGCTCTGGCAGCGCACCTCCACCCGCACCATGCCATGGCTGCGATCGACGACGCGTTCGATGGATTCACTCTCGATCGGCTGGAAGTAGCTCGGCCAGCCGCAGCCGGCATCAAACTTGGTGCCGGAGTCGAACAAGGGTTCGCCGCAGCACACGCAGCGGTAGACGCCGTCTTCGAAGTGGTCCCAGTACTTGCCGGTGAAGGCGCGTTCGGTGGCGGCGTGGCGCGTCACCTGGTATTGCGTGGCGTCGAGCTGGCTGCGCCATTCTTCGTCGGTCTTGACCACCTTGCGGGGGGTGTCGTCGGGGGTGTCGTGCTGGCTCATGATGAACAGGAAACCTCGATGGTCCGTGCCCAGTCGGGCGGGAAGTCGGCATAGGCCGCATGCTCGGGCTGCTCGTCGAAGGGGTGCTCCAGGATGGCGAGCAGTCGCCGCACTTCGTCGTAGTCACCCGCCTGCGCCTGACGAATGGCCACGTCGGCAAGATGGTTGCGCAGCACGAACTTCGGATTGACCCGGTCCATGCGCTGTGCGCGTTCGGCGTCCGTCCCGGCCTGCTCGCGCAGCCGCGTGGCATAGCGTTGCGCCCAGGTGTCGAAGCCGGCGCGATCGATGAAGAGGTCGCGCACCGCCGTGTTGGCCGCGCCGGGCGCCGACTCGAATCGCGCCAGCCGCCGGAAGGTGATGGTGAAGTCGCAGCGGTCGGCGGCCATCAGGCGCAGCAGGTCGTCGATCAGTTCGCGGTCGCCGGGGCGAACCTCGTTCAGGCCGAGCTTGGCCGCCATGCGGGCCTCCAGCGCGTCAGGGAACACCGTCTTGTAGGGTTCCAGCGCTGCCAGTGCAACGTCGGTGTCGCCGATCAGCGGCATCAGCGCCTGGGCGAGCGCGTGCAGGTTCCAGAAAGCCACGTTGGGCTGTCGGGCATAGGCGTAGCGGCCCTGGTGGTCGGAATGGTTGCACACATGGCCAGGGTCGAAGGTGTCGAGAAAGCCATAGGGACCGTAGTCGATCGTGAGCCCGAGGATGGACATGTTGTCGGTGTTCATCACCCCGTGGCAGAAGCCCACCGCCTGCCACTGGGCCAGCAGGCGCGCGGTGCGCTCGGTCACGGCCTGCAGCAGGGCCGCGGCGGGGTTGGGCGCGTCGCGGCAATCCGGGTAGTGCCGCTCGATGACATGATCGAGCAGCACGCGCAGCGGCTCGTGCAGATCGTGATGGGCGAAGTGCTCGAAATGCCCGAAGCGCACGAACGACGGTGACAGACGTGTGACCACGGCGGCGGTTTCGATGGACTCGCGCCGCACCGGTTGCGGCGACGCGGTCAGGCACAGCGCGCGGGTGGTCGGAATGCCCAGGGCATGCATCGCTTCCGAGCACAGGAACTCGCGGATCGACGAGCGCAACACGGCGCGGCCGTCGCCCATGCGCGAGTAGGGCGTGAGCCCGCTGCCCTTGAGCTGGATCTCCACGCCACCTTGCGGTGTGTCGACCTCACCCAGCAGCAGCGCGCGCCCGTCACCCAATTGCCCCGCCCAGACACCGAACTGATGTCCGCTGTAGACGGTGGCCACCGGCTGCATGCCTTGCCACAGTGCATTGCCGCTGAACACCTGGGTGGCCTGCAGATCGGCATCAGCCCACCAGTCGGCGGGCCAGCCGAGCATCCGGGCGGCACCATCGCTGGCAACGACCCAGCGGGGCTCGGGCAGCGGCTGAGGGGGCAGGGCGGTATGGAAGTCGCTGCCGAGGGCAGCGTAGCTGTTGATCCAGCGCAAGGCGCGCCAGTGCGGCTGGGACAAGGCTTCAGAGGCCGGGTTCATCCCCGGCAGTGTAGCGACGCACGCATGGCTGCATGGGCGTCAGGGCGAATCTCAGCGCGGGCCCATGCTGCACTGCGGCAAGGCCCGCTGCAGTTCTGTCGTGACCGCGACAGTTCCCTAGGGAAAACCGCATGCGTTGCGCTGCAACACGATTCCTATCATCCCCTGAACCTTCATTCGGATTTTCGTATCCGCCTCACCCCTTGCTCCGGAGATGCCAATGTCACGCCTGATGGGCCAGATGATGCAAATGCCCCTGATGATCTCGTCGCTGCTGACCCATGCAGCGCGCCACTTCGGCGACACCGAGATCGTGTCCAAGCGGGTCGAGGGTGACATCCACCGCTACACCTATCGCGATGCCGAACTGCGCTCGCGCAAGCTGGCCCAGGCGCTGGCGCGGCTGGGCTGCGAGGCGGGCGACCGTGTGGGCACGCTGGCCTGGAACGGCTACCGCCACTTCGAGATCTACTACGGCACCTCGGGCTCGGGGCTGGTGTGCCACACGATCAACCCCAGGCTCTTTCCCGAGCAGATCACCTGGATCATCAACGATGCCGAAGACCGGGTGCTGTGTTTCGACCTGACCTTCCTGCCGCTGGTCGAGAAGCTGGCCGCCCACCTGCCGTCGGTGAAGCACTTCGTGCTGATGACCGATCGAGCTCACATGCCGGCCCAGAGCGCGCTGCCGGGCCTGCTGTGCTACGACGATCTGGTCGACGCCGAAAACGGCGACTACACCTGGCCCGAATTCGACGAGAACACCGCATCGAGCATCTGCTACACCTCGGGCACCACCGGCCATCCCAAGGGCGCGGTCTACAGCCACCGCTCGACCATCCTGCACGCGTATGCGTCGGCGTTGCCGGACGCCATGGGCTCGTCGGCACAGGACGTGATCCTGCCGGTCGTGCCGATGTTCCACGTCAACGCCTGGGGCTTGCCGTACTCGGGGGCACTGGTGGGCGCCAAGCTGGTGCTGCCCGGCCCGCACCTGGACGGCAAGTCGCTGTACGAGCTGTTCGAGTCCGAGAAGGTGACCTTCAGCGCCGGCGTGCCCACCGTGTGGCTGGGCCTCATCACCTATGCCAAGCAGAACAACCTCAAGTTCAGCACGTTCAAGCGCACGGTGATCGGTGGATCGGCCTGCCCGCCGGCCATGATCAAGACACTCGAGGACGACTTCGGCGTGAACGTGATCCACGCCTGGGGCATGACCGAACTCTCGCCGCTGGGCACGCTGTCCAAGCTGAAGGCCAAGCACTTCGACCTGCCCCAGGAGCAGCAGCGCCGCATCCTGGAAAAGCAGGGCAAGGTGATCTACGGCATCGACATGCAGATCACCGACGACGACGGCCGTGCGCTGCCCTGGGATGGTGCGGCGTCGGGCAACCTCGTCGTGCGCGGCCCGTGGGTCATCAGCAGCTACTTCCGGCGCGAGGAGTCGCCGCTGGTGAATGGCTGGTTCCCGACCGGCGACGTGGCCACGATCGACCCTGATGCCTTCATGCAGATCACCGACCGCTCCAAGGACGTGATCAAGTCCGGTGGCGAATGGATCAGCTCGATCGACCTGGAAAACATCGCGATGGCCCACCCGGCCGTGCACGAGGCCGCGGTGATCGCCTGCCGGCATCCGAAGTGGGACGAGCGCCCGCTGCTGGTCGTGGTGTGCAAGCCCGGCCAGAGCGTCAGCAAGGAGGAGCTGCTGGGCTTCTACGAGGGCCGCATCGCCAAGTGGCAGGTGCCTGACGACGTGGTGTTCGTCAGCGAGATTCCGCACACGGCAACCGGCAAGATCCAGAAGCTCAAGCTGCGCGAGCAGTTCGCGTCGCACGTGCTTCCCGGGGCCTGATTCGATGATGGACGCCGCCCGTTCCAAGGGCACGCGACGGGCCCCTGTCACCCCCGAGACAACCTCGGTACGGGCATTCCCTGTACGTACCGAAAGGCAAGTCCGGTAGCCTTTCTCGCGTGCCAGAACACAACCTAGGAGAGCAAGCAATGCAGACCCGTCGAGCCCACATCAAAGCGTCGATTGCCATGGCAGCGGCCCTTTGCTGCACGTCCGTTCTTGCCCAGAAGGGCGAGACGGTGAAGGTCGCCTGGATCGACCCCCTGACCGGCCTGATGGCCACCGTGGGTCAGAACCAGCTCAAGAGCTTCCAGTTCATGGCCGAGTACTTCACCCGCAAGAACCCGGCGGGCGTGAAGTTCGAGGTCATCGGGATCGACAACAAGCTCAGCCCCCAGGAAAGCCTGAACGCCCTGAAGTCGGCCATCGACCAGGGCGTGCGCTACATCGTGCAGGGCAACGGTTCGGGCGCCGCGCTGGCGCTGTCCGACGCCGTGGCCAAGCACAACGAGCGCAACCCCGGCAAGGAAGTCGTCTTCCTGAACTACGCGGCCGTCGACCCCGACCTCACCAACAGCAAGTGCAGCTACTGGCACTTCCGTCTGGATGCCGACACCTCGATGAAGATGGAAGCTCTGACCACCTTCATGAAGGAGCAGGCGGACATCAAGAAGGTCTACCTGATCAACCAGAACTACGCGCACGGCCACCAGGTGGCGCGCTACGCCAAGGAAAACCTCCAGCGCAAGCGCCCCGACATCCAGGTGGTCGGCGAAGACCTGCACCCGCTGGCCCAGGTGCGTGACTTCGCGCCCTACATTGCCAAGATCAAGGCTTCGGGTGCCGACACCATCATCACCGGCAACTGGGGTTCGGACCTCACGCTGCTGGTCAAGGCCGCCAACGACGCCGGCCTGAACGCCAAGTTCTATGTCTACTACGGCGGCGTGAGCGGCACGCCCACGGCCATGGGTTCCGCGGCCGACGGCCGGGTCTACCAGGTGTCCTACAACCACTACAACATGGGTGGTGAGGTCGCCAAGATCCAGGACGAGTTCCGCAAGCGCTTCAACGACGACTGGTACACCGGCGCGACCTACCACGCCTTCGCCCTGCTGAGCGAGGCGATGGCCAAGGCCAAGTCCACCGACCCGGTCAAGGTCGCGGCTGCGATGGAGGGCCTGAAGTTCAAGAGCTTCAACGGTGATGTCGAGATGCGCAAGTCCGACCACCAGCTGCAACAGGGCCTGTACATCGCGCGCTGGCAGAAGGCCGACGCCAAGAACCCGTACAGCCCCGAGAACACCGGCTACACCTTCGTGCCGGTCAAGCAGTACGACGCCTACGTCGCCAGCACGCCCACGTCCTGCCAGATGAAGCGTCCTGACTGAGGCCGCGGCCTCCCCTGGACAGGGCCCGATGCAGTGTGATCTCGTCGGGCCCTTTTTCTCGACCGTCTCATTCGACGGGCAATCGACTCCGATGACCGACCTGGGCGCCTTGCGGCGCGGAAACTGACGATGGAGTTCTTCACCATCTCGATGCTCAACGGCGTCAGCTACGGACTGCTGTTGTTCATGCTGAGCTCGGGCCTGACGCTGATCTTCAGCATGATGGGCGTGCTCAACTTTGCCCATGCCAGCTTCTACATGCTGGGGGCCTATTTCGCGTTCACCGTCACGCAGCTTGTCGGCTATGTGCCGGCGCTGTTCGTGGCGCCGCTGCTGGTCGGTGTGGTGGGGGCGCTGTTCGAGAAGTACTGCCTGCGCAAGGTGCACAAGTTCGGCCACGTGCCCGAGCTGCTGGTGACCTTCGGCCTGTCGTATGTGCTGCTCGAGCTGACCCAGCTCGTGTGGGGGCGCTCCGCGGTCGACTACCGGGTGCCCGACATGCTGCAAGGCCCGATGTTCACCATCGTGAGTTCCTCGGCCGGTGCGCTCGACTTCGTCTGGGACATGGCACCCGCCGAGATGTGCAAGTCGGCCGACCCGAGCGTCATCGTGAGCTGCACCCAGTTCCCGGAATACCGCGGCTTCATGATGCTGGTGGCTGTGCTGATGCTGGTGGCGATCTGGCTGGTGCTCACGCGCACCCGCATCGGCCTGGTGATCCAGGCCGCGCTGACCCACCCCGAGATGGTTGAATCGCTCGGCCACAACGTGCCCCGGGTGTTCATGCTGGTGTTCGGTGGCGGTGCGGCACTGGCCGGTCTGGCCGGCGTGATCGGCGGCAATGCCTTCGTGACCGAGCCCGGCATGGCCGCCACGGTGGGCTCCATCATCTTCGTGGTGGTGGTGGTCGGTGGCATGGGCTCGCTCGCGGGCGCCTTTCTGGCATCGCTGCTGATCGGCGTGATCCAGACCTTTGCCGTGGCGATCGACTACTCGTTCATCAACTTCTTCAGCGTCCTGGGCTGGGCCATCACACCGGAAACCTTCGGCTACCCGGTGCTCAAGCTCACCTTGTCCCAGGTCGCACCGATCCTGCCTTACCTGTTCCTCGTGCTGATCCTGATCTTCCGGCCCAAGGGGCTGCTCGGGACGCGGGAGGACTGACATCATGATCCTGACGACTCTGGTGATCTTCGAGCGGGCCTGCCTCCCGGCCGCTCCCAAGCGCTCCCGCATGCCCCAGCGGCCACGCACGATGTGTTCATCGCACGAGGTGCAGCCATGACCGCGGCCGTGTTCCACTTCAAGCCCTACAACGTCGGGCGCTGGATCATCTGGGGTCTCTATGCCCTGGTGATGCTGGTGGCGCCGATGCTGTTCACGAGCAGCCTGTCGGCGACCATGCTGTCGCAGATCGGCATCGCCATCATTGCCTGCCTGGCCTACAACATGCTGCTCGGGCAGGGCGGCATGCTCAGCTTCGGTCATGCGGTGTACTCGGGCCTGGGATCGTTCCTGACGATCCACACGCTCAACATGGTGTCCGAGGGGCAGCTCGGCTGGTTCCCGGTCAGCCTGCTGCCGCTGGTGGGCGGCCTGAGCGGCCTGGTCTTTGCGGTGCTGCTCGGCTATGTGACGACCAAGAAGGCCGGCACCCCGTTTGCGATGATCACGCTGGGTATCGGCGAACTGGTGTGGGCAATGTCGCTGATGTTCCCAGAGTTTTTCGGGGGCGAAGGCGGCATCACCGGCAACCGTGTGACAGGCTCCAAGCCCTTGGGCATCACCTATGGCCCGCAGGTGCAGCTGTACTACCTGATCGCGGTCTACGCCTTCCTGTGCACGGCCGCCATGTTCGCCTTCACCCGCACGCCGCTGGGGCGCATGCTCAATGCCGTGCGCGACAACCCCGAGCGGGTGGAATTCGTGGGCTACAACACGCAGCGGGTGCGGTACATCGCCTTCATCCTGTCGGGCTTTTTTGCGGGCATCGCGGGCGGACTGGGTGCGCTGAACTTCGAGATCGTGACGGCCGAGGTGGTCGGGGCGGCGCGTTCGGGGGCCTACCTGCTGTTCGTGTTCCTCGGTGGCGCGACCTTCTTTTTCGGGCCGATCATCGGTGCGGTGCTGATGGTGGTGGCCTTTGTGCTGCTGTCCGAGCTGACGAAGGCCTGGCTGCTGTACCTGGGCCTGATCTTCCTGTTCATGGTGATGTATGCCCCGGGCGGCATCGCCAGCCTGATCATGATGAACCTGCGTGTGGCGGCGTTCGGCAAGCTGCGGCGGCTGTGGGTGTCGTACCTGGCGCTGGCGGGCACCGCGGCGGTGATGATCACCGGAGCGGCTGCGATGATCGAGATGGTCTACCACCTGCAGCTCAATGCGGCACTGGGCCCGGAGATGAAGTTCATGGGGGCGATGCTCAATGCCAAGAGCTTCGACAGTTGGTTCGGATCGGTGTTCGTGCTGGTCACTGGCCTGGCCCTGTTCGAGCTGACCCGCCGGCAGTTCACCCGGCAGTGGGGCGAGATTCAGGAAGAAATCGAGAAAGAAATCCGTCGTCGGGAGGCGCTATGACTTTTGCGCTTGAATTGAAGGACGTGCGCAAGAGCTTCGGCAAGACCGAGATCATTCGCGGCGCGAGCCTGCAGGTCAACGCCGGTGAGCGAGTGGCCATCATCGGTCCCAATGGGGCGGGCAAGTCCACGCTCTTCAATCTGATCAGCGGGCGCTTCGGCCTCACCAGTGGGGAGATCCTGCTCAACGGTCAGCGCATCGACGGGCACAAGCCCTACGAGATCAACCGCCGTGGCCTGGCGCGCAGCTTTCAGGTGTCCAACCTGTTCAACCGGCTGTCGGTGTTCGAGAACATCCGCTGCGCCCTGCTGTGGTCGATGGGCTACGGCTACTCGTTCTGGAAGTTCCTGGCCGGGCTGGACGATGCGAACGAACGCGCCGAACAGATCGTCGAGATGATCAAGCTCGACCGCAAGCGCGACGTGCTGGCCATGAACCTGACCTATGCCGAGCAGCGTGCGCTGGAGATCGGCATCACGATCGCCGGTGGCGGCAACGTGATCCTGCTCGACGAGCCCACGGCGGGCATGAGCAAGTCGGAGACCAAGCGCTTCATCCAGCTGATCCGCGAGGTCACGGTGGGCAAGACGCTGCTGACGGTGGAGCACGACATGGGCGTGGTGTTCGGCCTGGCCGACAAGATCGCCGTGCTCGTGTACGGTGAGGTCATCGCGTATGACGTGCCCGATGCGGTGCGTGCCAACCAGCGTGTCCAGGAGGCCTACCTCGGGTCGGTGCTGGCAGAAGAACAGGCCGCAGCGGCCACGGGGGCCCACGCATGATGCAACTGGAGAACCTGCACGCCTTTTATGGCAAGAGCCATGTGCTGCACGGCGTGTCGCTCAACGTCAAGCCCGGCGAGATCGTCAGCCTGCTCGGGCGCAACGGCTCGGGGCGCTCCACCACGGTCAAGACCGTGATGGGGCTGGTCGATGGTGCCGGCTCGATCAAGTGGAAGGACAAGGAGATCCTCGGCAAGGAAGCCTATGAGATTGCCCACATGGGCATCGGCTATGTGCCCGAGAACCGCGACATCTTTCCCAAGCTGACCGTGCACCAGAACCTCGCGCTGGGTCAGAAGCGGGCCAACAAGTCGGGTCGCTGGAGCTTCGACGACATGTACGGCATGTTCCCGCGGCTCAAGGAGCGCCAGCACACCGAGGCGGGCGTGCTGTCCGGCGGTGAGCAGCAGATGCTCACGCTGTGCCGCACGTTGATGGGCGACCCGGACCTCATCATGATCGACGAACCGACCGAGGGCCTGGCCCCCAAGATCGTCGAGTTGGTGGCCGAGTACCTGAAGGAGTTGAAGCGTCGTGGCGTGAGCGTGCTGCTGGTCGAGCAGAAGCTCACCATCGCGTTGCAGATTTCCGAACGTTGCTACGTGATGGGCCATGGGCGCATCGTGTTCGAGGGCACGCCTGACGACCTGCGTGGCAACGCCTATATTCGCAAGGAGTGGCTGGAGGTCTGAAGCCGGGCGCCCTCGGGTTGTGGCCCTGCCGATGCGGGGCCCTGCACCTTCGGGCAGGGCGGCTCAAAAAGGCTTCTCTCTTGTCACGCCGGCGACAATGCGCCGGCTTTTTTGTTCCTTAGAATCGAACGATCGTTCTATTTTTAACACTGGGGGCTACGGATGAGTGCCAGCTACGAGCTCCACGGCCAGGTTGCCGTGATCACCTTGAACAACCCGCCGGTCAACGGCCTGGGTTACGACACCCGCAAGGGCATCACCGATGGCCTGGACCGTGCTGCGTCCGATGACGCCGTCAAGGCCATCGTCATCACCGGTGCCGGCAAGGCCTTTTCGGGCGGCGCCGACATCCGCGAGTTCGGTTCGCCCAAGGCGATCCAGGAACCCAATCTGCTGAGCGTCATCAAGGCCGTCGAGGACTGCACCAAGCCGGTGGTCGCAGCGATTCACAGCGTGTGCATGGGCGGCGGTCTCGAACTGGCACTGGGCTGCCACTACCGTGTGGCGGCACCCGGCACCCAGGTGGCCCTGCCTGAAGTGAAGATCGGGCTGGTCCCCGGCGCCGGCGGCACGCAGCGTCTGCCGCGTGTGATCGGCGTGGAGCATGCGCTGAACATGATCGTCAGCGGCGAGCCGGTCAAGAGCGAGATGCTGGCGGCCATTCACGGCCAGAAGCTGTTCGACCGCATCATCGACACCGACCTGCTGGCCGGTGCGGTGGCCTTTGCCGGTGAGATCGCCGACCAGCGCCCGCTGCCGCTGGTGCGCAACCTCAAGGCGGAGCACCCGGAGGCGGCGGCCTACTTCCAGTTCGCCCGCAACACCGTGGCGGCCGTGGCGCGCAACTTCCCGGCGCCGTCGAAGTGTGTCGACTGTGTCGAGGCGGCGCTGACCAAGCGCTTCGAAGAGGGCCTGGCCTTCGAGCGCGAGCAGTTCATCTCGCTGATGATGACGCCCGAATGCAAGGCGTTGCGCCATGCCTTCTTTGCCGAACGTGCCGCCAGCAAGATCCCCGACGTGCCCGAGGACACCCCCGTGCGCCCGGTGGCCAAGGTGGCCGTGATCGGTGCGGGCACCATGGGCGGCGGCATCGCGATGAACTTCCTGAACGCCGGCATCCCGGTGGTCATCCTCGAGATGAAGCAGGAAGCCCTCGACCGTGGCGTGGCCACCATCCGCAAGAACTACGAGGCCCAGGTGAAGAAGGGCAAGCTCAAGCAGGACAAGTACGAGCAGCGCATGGCCCTGCTCGCCACCACGCTGAGCTATGCCGACATCGGTGACGCCGACATGGTCATCGAGGCCGTGTTCGAGGACATCGGCGTGAAGGAGCAGGTGTTCAAGCAGCTCGACGAGGTGATGAAGCCCGGCGCCATCCTGGCCAGCAACACCTCCACGCTGGACGTCGACAAGATCGCAGCGTTCACCAAGCGGCCCCAGGACGTGATCGGCACCCACTTCTTCAGCCCGGCCAACGTGATGAAGCTGCTGGAAGTGGTGCGCGGTGCCAAGACCGCCAAGGACGTGCTGGCCACGGTGATGCAGCTGTCCAAGAAGATCCGCAAGACGGCGGTGGTGTCCGGCGTGTGCGACGGCTTCATCGGCAACCGGATGATCGAGCAATACAGCCGCCAGGCCGGCTTCCTGCTGGAAGAGGGCTGCACGCCCGAGCAGGTCGACAAGGCCGTCGAGCGCTTCGGTTTCGCGATGGGCCCGTTCCGCATGGGGGACCTCGCCGGCAACGACGTCGGCTGGTACATCCGCAAGCGCCGCTACATCGAGAAACCCCACATGCGCTACAGCAAGACGGCCGACCTGCTGTGCGAACTGGGCCGCTTCGGGCAGAAGACCGGTGCCGGCTGGTACGACTACAAGCCGGGCAAGCGCGACGCCATTCCCTCGCCGGTGGTCGTCGAGATGATCGAGAAGCACCGCGCCGAGCTGGGCATCACACCGCGCAAGATCAGTGACGAGGAGATCGTCGGCCGCCTGGTGTTCTCGCTGGTCAATGAAGGCGCCAAGATCCTGGAAGAGGGCATTGCGCTGCGCGCCTCCGACATCGACATGGTCTACCTCACCGGTTACGGCTTCCCGCTCTTCCGCGGCGGCCCGATGTGCTACGCCGACACCGTGGGGCTGTTCAACGTGGTGCAGGCGATGAAGCGCTTTGCCCGCAACCCGCGCGACGATGCCGAGTTCTGGCAGCCCGCGCCGCTGCTGGCACGCCTGGCCGACGAAGGCAAGACCTTCAGCTGAACATCCGGTCCCGCTGCGGCGGGACTGCAAAGAGACACACGACGGATCGAGGAAAGACATCATGACCGATGCAGTGATCGTGAGCACCGCACGCACGCCGCTGGCCAAGAGCTGGAAAGGCGCCTTCAACATGACCCATGGCGCCACGCTGGGCGGCGCGGCCGTGCGGGCCGCCGTCGAGCGGGCCGGCATCGACGGTGCCGAGGTCGATGACGTGCTGATGGGCTGTGCCACGCCCGAAGGCGCCACCGGCAGCAACATCGCGCGCCAGATCGCATTGCGCGCCGGCCTGCCCATCACCACCAGCGGCGTCACCGTGAACCGCTTCTGCTCCAGCGGCCTGCAGACCATCGCGATGGCCGCGCAGCGCATCATCGCGGGTGAAGGCGACGTCTACGTGGCCGGGGGGGTGGAGAGCATCTCCTGCGTCCAGAACGAGGCCAACACCCACATGCTGCGCGAGTCCTGGCTGATGCAGCACAAGCCCGAGATCTACTGGAGCATGCTGCAGACGGCCGAGCAGGTGGCCAAGCGCTACGGCATCGCGCGCGAACGCATGGACCAGTACGGCGCTGCCAGCCAGCAGCGCGCCTGTGCTGCCCAGGAGGCCGGCAAGTTCAACGACGAGATGATCGCGATGACGGTGACGGCCGGTGTGGCCGATCCGGTCATGGGCATGCGCACCAAGGAAGTCACCATCACGGCCGACGAGGGCCTGCGCCCGGGCACCACCTATGAGGCGGTGGCGGGCATCCGCCCGGCGCTGCCTGGCGGTGTGATCGCGGCGGGCAATGCGAGCCAGTTTTCCGACGGGGCCGGCGCCTGCGTGCTGATGAACGCCAAGCTCGCCGAGCAGCGCAACCTGAAGCCCCTGGGCCGCTTCCTGGGGTTTGCGGTGGCTGGTTGCGAGCCCGACGAGATGGGCATCGGCCCGGTGTTTGCCGTGCCCAAGGTGCTCAAGCGCCTGGGCCTGACGGTGGCCGACATCGACCTGTGGGAGCTCAACGAGGCCTTTGCGGTGCAGGTGCTGTACTGCGCCGACACCCTGGGCATCCCGATGGACCGGCTGAACGTCAATGGCGGCGCCATCGCGGTGGGTCACCCCTACGGCGTGAGCGGTCAGCGCCTGACCGGCCATGCACTGATCGAAGGCAAGCGCCGCGGTGCCAAGCGGGTGTGCGTGACGATGTGCATCGGCGGCGGCATGGGTGCGGCCGGCGTGTTCGAAGTGCTGTGATGCCTGCGGCGGCCTGAACGGAACCGGCATGATGCGCTCCACCCTCGACTTCCTGCTGTACGACTGGCTCGACGCCGCCAACCTGTCCGGCCGGACGCGGTTTGCCGACCATACGCGCGAGACCTTCGACTCGGTGCTCGACACCTGCGAGCGCATCGCCCGCGACAAGTTCGCGCCGTTCAACCGCCTGGCCGACGTCGAGGAGCCGCACTTCGACGGCGAGCGCGTCCACCTGCCGCAGGCCACCCACGCGGCGATGGCGGCGTATGTCGAGTCCGGCATGCTGGCCGCAGCCCAGGACTACGACATCGGCGGCATGCAGCTGCCCTGCGTGATCGAGATGGCTGCCAACAGCTTCTTCTCGAAGGCCAGCGTCGCCATGGGCGGATACGCCATGCTGACCAACGGCAACGCCAACCTGCTGATGGCGCACGGCAGCGAGCGGCAGAAGGCGGTGTTCGCGCGCAACGAGTTTGCCGGCCGCTGGTTCGGCACTATGTGCCTGAGCGAACCGCAGGCCGGCTCCAGCCTGTCCGACGTGGCCACCCGGGCCGTGCCCGATGGCGAGGGCCATGCCGACGATCCGCTCGGCCCGCGCTACCGACTCAAGGGCAACAAGATGTGGATCTCGGCCGGCGAGCACGAGATCACCGAGAACATCGTGCATCTGGTGCTGGCCAAGATCCCCGGCGCCGATGGCAAGCTCGTGCCGGGGGTGAAGGGCATTTCGCTGTTCATCGTGCCCAAGCGCCTGGTCAACGAGCACGGCGAGCTGACCGGCGAGCGTAACGATGTGGCCCTGGCGGGCCTGAACCACAAGTGCGGCTACCGCGGCACCACCAACACGCTGCTCAACTTTGGCGAAGGGCGCTTCCCGGTGCGCGGGGGGGCCGGCGCCATCGGCTACCTGGTCGGCGAGCCCGGGCGAGGCCTGAGCTACATGTTCCACATGATGAACGAGGCCCGCATCGGTGTGGGCCTGGGCGCGACCATGCTCGGCTATGCGGGTTACGAGGCCTCGCTCGACTACGCCCGGCAGCGCCCGCAAGGCCGCCCGATTGGCGTGGGTGGCAAGGACGCCTCCCAGCCGCAGGTGCCGATCATCGAACATGCCGACGTCAAGCGCATGCTGCTGGCCCAGAAGGCCTATTGCGAAGGGGCGCTGGCCCTGGCGCTGTACTGCGCGCGGCTGGTCGACGAGCAGCACACCGGCGCGCCCGAAGCGGCGGCCGATGCGGCGCTGCTGCTGGAGATGCTCACCCCGATTGCCAAGAGCTGGCCGAGCGAGTGGTGCCTCGAGGCCAACAGCCTGGCTATCCAGGTGCACGGCGGCTACGGCTACACGCGCGACTTCCCGGTCGAGCAGTACTGGCGCGACAACCGCCTGAACATGATCCATGAGGGCTCGCACGGCATCCAGGGCCTGGACCTGCTCGGTCGCAAGGTCGTGATGGACGGCGGCAAGGGGCTCAAACTGTTGGCCAGCCGGGTCAATCAGACCATCGAACAGGCCCTGCAGGATGCCGAACTGGCCGAACACGCCAATGCGCTGGCCCAGGCCCTGCAGCAACTGGGCGCTGCCACCAAGGCGGCCTGGGCCACCGGGCAGCCGGGCGAGGCGCTGGCCAATGCCACCCCCTACCTGCAGGCCTTCGGGCACACGGTGCTGGCCTGGATCTGGCTGGATGTGGCCCTGTGTGCCCGAGCCCGGCTGGGGCAGGGGGCGAACGATGCCCCGCACGCCGACGCCGATCGCGGCCGTGTGGCGGCCATGCGCTATTTCTTCCGCTACGAGCTGCCCCGCATCGGCGCCTGGCTCGGTGTGGTCGAGCGGCGCGACATGACCTGCGCCGAGATGCGCGACGGCTGGTTCTGACCGGAAGGCGACACCATGAAGGCAACACGCGTCGAAACCCTGGTGTGGGTGCTGATCTACGGCGGGCTTCTGTCACTGAGTCTGGGATTCTTCGCTGCGCCGCGCGCCGAAACACTGGGTTACGGGCTTATGCTCGCAGGTGGCGTCGCAGCGGTGGTCGGCGTGGTGCTGATCTTCCTTCGTGCGCGCATGAAACCGGAGGATCCCCAATGATCAAGCACGTCGTGATGTGGCAACTGCACGATCCGGCCGATGCTGCCAAGTTCAAGGAGCTGCTCGACACCTGCAAGAGCCTGGTGCCGGGCATGCTCGAGTGGGAGGTGGGTGTGCGCACCGCCCGGCTCGAGGCCAACATGGACGTCGTGCTGGTGTCCACCTTCCTCGACCGCGCGGCACTCGACGCCTACCAGAACCATCCTCACCACAAGGCCGTGAGTGCCCAGCTGGGCAAGCTGCGTTCGCAGCGCACGGTCGTGGACTACCCGACCCAGGCCTTGCGCAACGCAGACGTCGACCTGGCCGACGATCTGTCGTATGCGCCCACGGCACCCGGTCCCCTCTAGTCCCCTGTAGTCCCATTCAGTCAGAACCTTTCAATGCGGAGCGTCCCACGATGAGCCTGCCATCCCTGTTCGACCTGAGCGGCCGCACGGCCCTGATCACCGGCGGTTCTCGCGGACTGGGCCTGCAGATGGCCGAAGCGCTGGGTGAAGCCGGCGCCAAGCTGATGCTCAGCTCGCGCAAGGCCGAAGACCTCGAGGAGGCCGTGGCCCACCTGCAGGACCGCGGCATCGACGCTCGCTGGATCGCCGCCGACGCGAGCCGCGAGGCCGATGTGCAGCGCATCGCCGACGAGACGCTGCAGCGGCTCGGCCCGGTCGACATCCTGGTGAACAACGCCGGGGCCACCTGGGGCGCACCGGCCGAAGATCACCCGCTGGAAGCCTGGGACAAGGTGATGAACCTCAACATCCGGGGCATCTTCCTGCTCAGCCAGATCATCGGCAAGCGCTGCATGATCCCGCGCCGGCACGGTCGCATCATCAACGTGGCCTCGATTGCCGGACTGGGGGGCAACCCGCCGTTCATGACCACCATCGCCTACAACACCAGCAAGGGTGCGGTGGTGAACTTCACGCGGGCACTGGCCTGCGAATGGGGCAAGTACGGCATCACCGTGAATGCGCTGGCGCCGGGGATGTTCCCGAGCAAGATGACACGCGGCACGCTGGAGAAGGTCGGCGCCGACAACATCGCCCAGCATGCGCCGCTGCAGCGCATCGGCGACGACGAAGACCTCAAGGGCGCCACGCTGCTGTTCGCGTCGCAGGCGGGCAAGCACATCACCGGACAGATCCTGGCGATCGATGGCGGCGTGAGTGCCGTTTCCGGCGGCTGAGCCCGGCACATGGACTTCCCGATCCACATCCCCTTTGTCGAATCGCTGGGCATGCAGCTGGTGCGCATGGGCGAGGGTGAGGCCGAGATCCGGCTGCCGCTGCGCCATGAGCTCTACAACTCGTTCCTCGTCGCCCACGGCGGGGTGAGCATGACCCTGCTCGACGTCGTGATGGCCCATGCCGCACGCAGCGTGAACCGCGACCAGCCGCACTTCGGGCCCGGCGTGGTGACGATCGAGATGAAGACCAGCTTCATGCGCCCAGGCGAGGGCGAGCTGCGTGCCGTCGGGCGACTGCTGCACCGCACCAGCACGCTGGCCTTCTGTGAAGCGAGCATCTACAACAGTGAAGGGGACCTGGCGGCCCATGCCACCGGCACCTTCAAGTACGTCCGGGCCCTGCCTGCCGAAGGGCGTGCGGTCAAGCCGCTGCAGCGCAAGCTCGACGGCGACGGTTCGGACTGATCACCGGGCGCCCGCCTGCCGGCCAGGCGCGCGATCTTCCAGGCAGGCGTCATGCCGGCGCCGCCGTTCGTTCAGGAGACCACGATGTCCATCATCAATCGCCAGCTGGTGCTGGCCTCCCGCCCCCAGGGCGAACCCAGTGTCGACAACTTCCGGCTGGTCGAGCAGACCCTGCCGGCGCTGGTCGACGGCCAGGTGCTGGTGCGCCACCATTTCCTGTCGCTCGACCCGTACATGCGCGGGCGCATGAATGAAGGCAAGAGCTACGCCCAGCCGCAGCCGCTGGACGCGGTGATGATCGGCGGCACGGTCGGCGAGGTGGTGGAGTCGCGCCACCCGCAGTACCGGGCTGGCGACAAGGTCGTCGGCATGGGTGGCTGGCAGGAGTATTCGATCGTCGACGCCACCCAGCCCGGCCTGATGCGCAAGGTGGACACGACCCACATTCCGCTGTCGGCCTATCTTGGTGCGGTGGGCATGCCGGGCGTGACCGGCTGGTACGGTCTGACCCGCATCTGCCAGCCCAAGGCCGGTGAAACCGTGGTGGTCAGTGCCGCCAGCGGTGCGGTGGGCGGTGTGGTGGGGCAACTGGCCAAGACCCGCGGCTGCCGTGCCGTGGGCATCGCCGGCGGCCCCGACAAATGCGCCTATGTCACTGAGGAGCTGGGCTTCGATGCCTGTGTCGACTACAAGCAGCACAAGGACCTGAAGTCGCTGCATGCCGCGCTGCGCGAAGCGACTCCGGACGGTATCGACTGCTACTTCGAGAACGTGGGCGGCCTGGTGCTCGACGCGGTGATGATGCGCATGAATGCCTTCGGCCGCATGGCCTTTTGCGGCATGATCTCCGGCTACAACGGTGAGCCCATCCCGATGCTCAACCCGCAGCTGATCCTGGTGTCGCGCCTCAAGCTCGAAGGCTTCATCGTCAGCGAGCACATGGGCGACTGGCCCGAGGCGCTGAAAGAACTTGGCACCCTGGTGGCCACCGGCAAACTCAAGTACCGTGAGAGCATCGCCGACGGGCTGACCAGTGCCCCCGAAGCCTTCCTGGGCCTGCTCAAGGGGCGCAACTTCGGCAAGCAGCTCGTCAAGCTCGTCTGATTCCGGTCAACCCTGGAGGGCAGCGTCATGACCCCCTGGCCCCTGGACCACACCCATGAGGTGACCAACCAGAGCGCGCCGCTCTCCGGTCACGATGTCTTCGGCAGCCACCGGGCGCTGCGCGATGCACTGGCCTGGCACCTGCCGGGCCACAGCTTCGCCGGTCTGCACGAGCTGGGCCGCCTGGCCGGATCGCCATCGATGCAGGCGCATGCGCGGCTGGCCAACCTGCATGGGCCGGTACTGCACACGCATGATCGCCAGGGGCGTCGCATCGATGAGGTCGAGTTCCATCCCGCTTACCACGCCCTGATGGACGCGGCCGTCGGCCATGGCCTGCATGCGGCGCCGTGGGCGCGCGGTGCTGGCGCCCACCTGGAGCGTGCGGCCGGCTTCATCACGTTCACCGAGCTGGAGCCGTCCATCCTGTGCCCGATCTCGATGACGTATGCCGTGACACCCGCACTGCGCGGCAATGCGGCCATCTTCGAGGCCTGGTTCCCCAAGCTGACCGGCACCACCTATGACGCACGGCTGGCGCCCCTGGGCGACAAGCATGGCGTGACCATGGGCATGGGCATGACCGAAAAGCAGGGCGGCTCGGACGTCCGCGCCAACACCACCCAGGCAGTCTTCGACCAGGACACTCCCTGGGGTCGCTGCTACCGGCTTGTCGGACACAAATGGTTCTTCTCGGCGCCGATGTCCGATGCCTTCCTCGTGCTGGCCCAGGCCCCGGCCGGGCTGAGCTGCTTCTTTCTGCCACGCGTGCTGCCGGACGGCAGCCGCAATGCGCTGCGGGTGCAGCGACTCAAGGACAAGCTCGGCAACCGGGCCAACGCCAGTTCGGAGGTCGAGTTTGCCGGCGCCCAGGCCTGGCTGGTGGGCGAAGAGGGCCGCGGTGTGAAGCAGATCCTCGAGATGGGCACGCTCACCCGGCTCGACTGCGCCCTGGGCACGACCGGGCTGATGCGCGGCGCGCTGGCCCTGGCGCTGGATCACGCCACGCAGCGGCACGCCTTCGGCCATCCGCTGGTCGAGCATGACCTGATGCGCAACGTGCTGGCCGACCTGGCCCTGGAAAGCGAAGCCGCCACCGCGTTGAGCCTGCGCCTGGCGCGTGCCTTCGACCGGCACGACGACCCCTTCGAGGCCCTGATGCGCCGTGTGCTCACGCCGGTGGCGAAGTACTGGATCTGCAAGCGCGGCGCTGCCTTCGGGCAGGAGGCCATGGAATGCCTGGGCGGCAACGGTTATGTCGAGGAACAGGGGCAGGGCGTGATGGCCCGCATCTACCGCGAGATGCCGCTCAACTCGATCTGGGAGGGGGCCGGCAACATCATGGCACTCGACCTGCTGCGGGCCTTGCGCCGGCGGGATGTCTCCAGCGATGCATCCCAGGACGTGGTGGCCGCCCTCGAGGCCGAACTTTCGGTGCTGCGGGAGGTGAACCCGTCGTGCGATCGGCTGGTGACCTCGCTGCTGACGCGCATCGACGAGGGGGTCGAAGAGACCGATGCCCGGCGCCTGGCCCAGGACGTGGCGCTCGGCGTGCAGGCGGCGATGCTGCGCCGCCATGCTCCCGATTTCGTATTTGAAGCCTTCTGTGACTCGCGGCTGTCGACCGACTGGGGCCATGCCTTCGGCACGCTGCCCGCGTCCGCCGACCACGACGCGCTCGTCCGGCGGGCCCTGCCGCACTGAGCCGCGCGCGCGTGCATGCCATTCCACTGATCAGGCCCTGCCTGTGACCCAACCACGGACGCCTTGTGAACGAACTGATCCTGCATCACTACCCGAGCTCGCCCTTTTCGGAAAAGATCCGCCTGATCCTGGGCTTCAAGGGGCTGGCATGGCACTCGGTCATGATCCCGCCCATCATGCCCAAGCCCGACGTGGTGGCGCTCACGGGCGGCTACCGGCGCACACCGTTCCTCCAGGTCGGGCGAGACATCTACTGCGACACCCTGCTGATGGCCCGGGTGATCGAGGCGGCTGCGCCGGCGCCGTCGCTGTATCCAGCCAGCGCGTCCGGCACGGCCGAGATGCTGGCGCAGTGGGCCGATACGCAGCTCTTCTGGACGGCGATCCCGTACACCATGCAGCCGGCCGGGCTGGCCAGCATCTTCGAGGGCGCCCCGCCCGAGGCGATCAAGGCCTTCGCGGCCGATCGAGCCAGCTTTGCGCCCCACCTCAAACGCCCCACGCCGGCCGATGCCACGGCCCAGTTGCTGACCTGTCTGGGCTGGCTTGCCGAGCATCTGCGCGATGGCCGGCACTTCATGTGTGGCAGCGAGGCCTCGATCGCCGACTTCTCGGTCGCCCAGTGCCTGTGGTACGTGCGACGCGCGCCGCCGGTGGCCGGTGTGCTCGACGCCTACCCGGCGGTGCTCGCCTGGCATGACCGGGTGCTGGCCTTCGGGCATGGCCAGGCCCGGCGCATGAGCTCAGCCGAGGCGATCGAGGTGGCGGCCACCTGCACGTCGTTTGCCGATACCCGCGTCGAACCCGGCCAGGGTCTCGAGCCCGGAGACATCGTGACCGTCTGCGCGACCGACTATGGCAGCGACCCGGTCCAGGGTGAACTGGTCGGCCTCGACATGCGGTCGGTCTCGGTGCGCCGCCACGACGAACGTGCCGGTGCCGTCACCGTCCACTTCCCCCGCATCGGCTTCCAGGTGCGCAAGTACAAGCCCGAAGCCGCCCGCTGACAACCCCGATTCATCGACACAGGAGACACCCATGAAAGACCTCAAGGGCAAGACCGCCGTCCTCACCGGTGCCGCATCCGGCTTCGGCCTCGAACTGGCACGCCTGGCCGCGCACGAAGGCATGAACGTCGTGATGGCCGACGTCCAGCAGGATGCGCTGGACGTGGCCAGCGAAGAGATCCGCGGGCTCGGGGCCAAGGTGCTGGCCTGCCGCGTCGACGTGTCGAAGTCCGCCGACATCGAGGCGCTGGCGGCCGCCACCTTCGAACACTTCGGTACGCCTCACCTCGTGTTCAACAACGCCGGCGTGGGCGCTGGCGGCCTGATCTGGGAGCACAGCCTGAAAGACTGGGAATGGGTGGTCGGCGTGAACCTCATGGGCGTGGCCCATGGCGTGCGCGTCTTCACGCCGATGATGCTCGAAGCCGCCCGCACCGACCCGTCCTACGAGGGGCACATCGTCAACACCGCGTCGATGGCCGGCCTGCTCAATGCACCCAACATGGGCGTCTACAACGTGACCAAGCATGCCGTGGTGTCGCTGTCCGAGACGCTCTATCAGGACCTGTGCCTCGTCACCGACCAGGTGCGCGCCTCGGTGCTGTGCCCGTATTTCGTGCCCACCGGCATCCACCTGTCGCATCGCAACCGTCCGCATGAGCCGGAGGGCGGCCAGGCCACGCCCAGCCAGATGATCGCGCAGGCCATGAGCGAGAAGGCCGTCAGCTCGGGCAAGATCACCGCCGCCGAGGTGGCCGCCAAGGTGCTCGATGCCGTGCGCGAGCGCCAGTTCTACATCTACAGCCACCCCAAGGCGCTGGGCATGGTGCAAAAGCGCCTCGAAGACGTGGTGATGGGGCGCAACCCGAGCGATCCGTTCGAGGGCAAGCCTGAGATCGGTGCGAAGCTGCGCGAGGCATTGCGTGCGGCGATGAACGGGTGAGGGGCGCCGGGGGGTAGGGGCGCCGGTGCACCGCGCTGCACCCCCTCTCCCTGACCCTCTCCCCCGTGTCCGGTGGAGAGGGAAGCAATCAGCGTCTCCCTGTCCCGATGGCGGGAGTGCAACCAGCCTCTGCCTCTCCCGCTGGCGGGAGAGCGACCAGCATCTCGCTGTCCCGATGGCGGGAGTGCAACCAGCTTCTCCCTCTCCCGCTGGCGATAGTGCAACGAGCTTCTCCCTCTCCCGCTCGCGGGAGAGGGCCGGGGAGAGGGCACCCGGCCGCCCCACACCTCAACCCCCCTTCACCGCACCTCACCCCACGCGATGCACCCCGCCATGGCTCCCATGCACATGCCTCGGCCCGCCCTGTCCCTCGTCGCTTGCGCCGGCCGCTGATGCTCGCCGGCTCGACGCCGTCAGCTCCTGCAGGATCCCGCAATCGGCGCTGGCGCCCTGGGCATGGCTGCATTGCGTGCGCAACTCCAGCAGGTGCTGCTGCAGAGTCTGCAGCTCCGCGATGCGGGCAGCCACATGGCCGATGTGTTCGTCGAGCACCGCGTCCACCTGCCCGCAGTCGGCCTGCGGGTTGTCCTTGAACTTCAGCAGCACCCGCACTTCGTCCAGCGTCATGTCCAGCGATCGGCAATGCCGGATGAACAGCAGCCGCTCGACATGGGCAGGCTCGTACAGCCGGTAGTTGCCTTCAGAGCGAGGCGGGGAGGGCAGCAGCCCCTCATGCTCGTAGTAGCGGATGGTTTCGACACGCGTGTCGGTCGCGCGAGACAGTTGGCCGATGCGCATGCAGCTCTCCGGTGGGCAAAGGCATTCTAGAAAAAAGTGCTTGACCCTGAAGTGGTTGCAGGGTTTGAAATTCGCGCCATGAGCACCTCACCTTTCACCACCACCCCCCTGGATCGGGCCTACCTTGCCGCACTCGACGAGGCCCGCGAGCACGCCCGCGCGCGGCGTTTCGAGGCGGCCTTGCAGGCCCTGGCGACGGCACACATCCTCGGCCAGCGTGAATTCACGCGGCACACCGTGGTGCACTGGCGCATGCTGGTCGTGGCCTGGCAGCAGCGCAACGGGGGCGAGCTGGCCGGCCAGCTGCTGCGCCTGGCGCTGGTGCCCGTGGGGCACCTGATCGGGCGGCTGCCGCTGGGCAACATCGGGCTGTCGCGGGTCAGCGCACTGGCGCCGATGCCTGTCGATCCTGCCCTGCAGCGCCTGCTGGACGATCACGAGGCCCGCCGACGCGGCAACAAGTCACGCTGAGCATGCTGCGGGCAGCGTGGCGGTGGCCCGCCGTACCTCTGGAGACAGGATCGCCCGGTGCCCTATGGCAAACTCCGCGCCTTCTTCGTAGTGACCCGGGGCGCTCCGCCGCCCGCCTCAAAGACGTGCTGGACAAGATCCTTCTCCAAATTGCGGCCGAACTCAAGGTTCGACCCGCCCAGGTCAACGCTGCGGTCGAACTGCTCGACGGCGGCGCCACTGTTCCCTTCATCGCCCGCTATCGCAAGGAAGCCACCGACGGGCTCGACGACATCCAGCTGCGTGAGCTCGAGAGCCGCCTGAGCTATCTGCGCGAGCTTGAAGATCGCCGCGCCGCAGTGCTCAAGAGCATCGACGAGCAGGGCAAGCTCACGCCTGAGCTGCGTGCGGCGATCGAGACCGTGCCGACCAAGCAGGAGCTCGAAGACCTGTACCTGCCCTACAAGCCCAAGCGTCGCACCAAGGGCATGATCGCCCGCGAGGCCGGCATCGAGCCGTTGGCCGACAAGCTGTTCGCCGACCCGACGCTCGACCCGCCGGCCGAGGCCGCGGCCTTCGTGAACGGTGAAGCCGGATTTGCCGATGCCCACGCCGTGCTCGACGGCGTGCGCGACATCCTCTCGGAGCGGTGGGCCGAAGACGCCGCACTCGTGCGTCTGCTGCGCGAGTGGCTCTGGGAAGAAGGCCTGTTCCGCTCGAAGCTGATGGATGGCAAGGACGAGAACAACCCCGAGATCGCCAAGTTCCGCGATTACTTCGACTACGACGAACCGATCCGTACCGTGCCGTCGCACCGGGCGCTGGCGGTGTTCCGCGGCCGTACGCTGGAGTTTCTGGATGCCAAGCTCGTGCTCGACGAGGAGCTGGTGCCTGGCCAGCCCACGCTGGCCGAAGGCCGCATCGCACGCCATCTGGGGTGGAGCCACGGCAAGCGTGCAAGCGACGACCTGATCCGCAAGACCATTGCCTGGACCTGGAAGGTCAAGCTCAGCCTGAGCCTGGAGCGTGACCTCTTCTCGCGGCTGCGCGAAGAAGCCGAGAAGGTGGCGATCAAGGTGTTTGCCGAGAACCTGCGCGACCTGCTGCTGGCCGCACCGGCCGGCCGGCGTGTGGTGATGGGCCTGGACCCGGGCATCCGCACCGGCGTGAAGGTCGCTGTCGTCAACGAGACTGGCAAGGTCGTCGACACCTCCACCGTCTACCCGCACGAGCCCCGCAACGACTGGGAAGGCTCGCTGCATGCGTTGGGGCGCCTGTGCGCCACGCATGGCGTGAACCTGATCGCCATCGGCAACGGTACCGCCAGCCGAGAGACCGACAAGCTTGCCGCCGACCTGATCAAGCGCATCCAGCAACTGGCCCCGGGCACGCCGATCGAGAAGGTGGTGGTCAGCGAGGCGGGCGCCTCGGTGTACTCGGCGTCCGAATTCGCCAGCAAGGAACTGCCGGACCTGGATGTGAGCCTGCGTGGTGCCGTCAGCATCGCGCGGCGTGTGCAGGACCCCTTGGCCGAACTGGTGAAGATCGAGCCCAAGAGCATCGGGGTGGGGCAGTACCAGCACGACGTGAACCAGAGCGAGCTGGCGCGCAGCCTGGACGCGGTGGTCGAAGACTGCGTGAACTCCGTCGGCGTGGACCTGAACACGGCGTCCGCACCGCTGCTGTCGCGCGTTTCGGGCCTGAGCTCGGCGGTGGCCGCCAGCATCGTGCGCTGGCGCGATGCGCACGGCGCCTTCCGCAACCGCCAGCAGCTGCTCGATGTGGCCGGGCTGGGCGCCAAGACCTTCGAGCAGGCGGCGGGCTTCCTGCGCATTCGCGACGGCGACAACCCGCTGGACCTCTCCGGCGTGCACCCCGAGACCTACCCGGTGGTCGAGAAGATGCTGGCGACCACCGGCAAGCCCATCACCGAGCTGATGGGCCGCTCTGACGTGCTCAAGGCCCTGAAGCCCGAAGCCTTTGCCGATGACCGATTCGGCGCGATCACCGTCAAGGACATCCTGTCCGAACTGGAAAAGCCGGGCCGTGACCCGCGGCCGGACTTCAAGGTGGCCCGCTTCAACGACGGGGTCGAGGACATCAAGGACCTGCAGCCCGGCATGGTGCTCGAAGGCACGGTGAGCAACGTGGCGCAGTTCGGTGCCTTCGTCGACCTGGGCGTGCACCAGGACGGCCTGGTGCATGTGAGCCAGCTGTCGAACAAGTTCGTCAACGACGCCCGCGAAGTGGTGAAGACCGGTGACATCGTCAAGGTGAAGGTGCTCGAGGTCGACCTGGCACGCAAGCGCATCTCGCTGACGATGAAGCTCGACACCGCGGCGCCGGCCAAAGGCTCGGCCGGACAGGGGCGCAGCGACAACAGCTTCCGACCGGCGGCCCGGCATGAGCGTGCGGGCGGCCCACGGCAGCACGCAGCGTCGGCGGGTGGCCAGTCGGCGATGGCTGCGGCATTTGCCAAGCTGCAGACCAAGCGCTGAACGCCGCCAGGGCGTGGCGCGGCACCGCCGATTGATGTCTACTGTGCGTTCCGTCACATGGAGACCCTGATGATGAAGACGATGCAAACGATCCTCGGCGTCGCCGCGCTGCTGACCCTGGCAGCCTGCGGACATCCGCACCGCCACGGCGGTGGCCCGGCGGCGGTGGCCGAGCTGCAGCCCACGCGTGGCAACGCCACGGCAGGCACGGTGCGGTTCGAGCAGCATGGCCACCATGTCATGGTGTTCGCCCGCGTGACCGGCCTCAAGCCCAATCAGGAGCACGGCTTTCACGTGCACGAGAAGGGTGACTGCTCCAGCGGCGACGGCATGAGCGCGGCCGGGCACTTCAACCCGCTGGGCAAGCCGCACGGACACCACAGTGGCAGCGAACGCCATGCGGGCGACATGCCCAACCTGAAGGCCGATGCCAACGGCGTGGCCGAGGCCCGCTTCCACATGAGCGGCATCACCGTCGGTTCCGGTGCCACCGACATCGTCGGGCGCGGCCTGATCGTGCATGCCAACCCCGACGACTACACCTCCCAGCCCGTCGGCAACGCCGGTGGCCGGCTGGCGTGTGCGGTGATCAAGGCGGGTTGACCCTCAGCATCCAGCGCCGCGTCGGCCCGGTGTAGCCGGGCCGCCGTCGGCCCCCCATGTCATGCACGCCCTGCAGATCCACGCCGGCCCCGCCGCGCTCGCCCACATCGCACGCGACGGCCTGCGCCCCCAGGACGTGCGGGTCGTGGCGGGCGCCGCCGGCGGGCCCAAGGGCCTGGTGCTCAATCACCTTGACCGGCACATTTTCGGCACCTGGCTGGCCTCGAGCCGGCACACGGTGCATCTGGTGGGCGCATCGATCGGCGCCTGGCGCATGGCCACCGGCGCGATGAGCGATCCGGTGCGGCACTTCGAGCGGCTGGCCCACGACTACATCCACCAGACCTACGAACTCGAGCCGGGTCGCCGGATGCCGACGGCCGAACAGGTCAGTCGGGAGTTCGGCCGCGAGCTGGCGGCGTTTTTCGACGGCCACGTCGAAGGGCTGGTCAGGCATCCGCGCTATCTGCTGCACATCGTGACCTCTCGCGGGCGCCATGTGCTCGGGCGGGAAGGGCGCCTGCGCACGCCGGTGGGTTACCTCGGGGCGCTGCTCAGCAACATGGCCAGTCGCAAGGCGCTGGGCGCCTGGCTGGAGCGTGTGGTGTTCTCGGGCGAGGGCGAGTCGCTTCCCGTCGACCTGAGCGACCTGCGGCACCGCAGCGTGCGCCTGTCGGCCGAAAACTTCCGACCGGCCCTCCTGGCGTCGTGCTCGATCCCGTTCGTGCTCAAGGCCGTGCATGACATCCCGGGCGGGCCACCCGGTGCCTACTGGGACGGCGGCATCACCGACTACCACCTGCACTGGAACTACCGCGGCATGGCCGGTGGCGGCCTGGTGCTGTATCCGCATTTCCAGCAGTCAGTGGTGCCGGGCTGGCTCGACAAGTCGCTGCGCCACCGGCATCGCGCCACCCCGGCGCTCGACAACGTCATCGTGCTGGCGCCCAACCCGCAATGGGTGCGCACGCTGCCTCACGGCAAACTGCCCGATCGCAACGACTTCAAGCGCTACGGCACCGACCTGGCCGCGCGGGTGGCGGCCTGGGGGCGGGCGGTCCAGGAAAGCGAGCGGCTGGCCCAGGAGTGGCATGACTGGCTCGAGCGGGGCGCGCCGGTGAACGAGGTCCGGCCGCTGTGATGCCGTCCGTGTGCCCCGGTCGAGGCGCAAGGCCGAGGCCCTGCGTACACTAGCGCCCAGAACAATCAATCGCGGAGCCCGCAATGGGTGTGACCGGCAGCCTGCTCGTGATCGCACTGCTCATCTGCGCCAGTGCCTTTTTTTCCATCGCAGAGATTTCCCTGGCCGCCTCGCGGCGGCTGCGCCTTCGGCAACTCGCCGACGATGGCGACGCCCGCGCCCAGCGCGTGATCGAGATCCAGGAGCAGCCGGGCCACTACTTCACCGTCGTGCAGATTGCGCTCAATGCCATTGCCATCCTGGGCGGTATCGTGGGCGAGGGGACACTCACGCCCTACTTTGCGGACGTGTTGCGCTTTGCGCTGCCACCCGAGACGGCCAACACCGCCGGCTTTGTGCTGTCGTTCATGGTGGTGACGGGGCTGTTCATCCTGTTTGCCGACCTGTTCCCCAAGCGCATGGGCATGACCGAACCCGAGCGCCTGGCCCTGCGGGTGGTCGGGCCGATGCAGTGGTGCATCGTGCTGCTCAAGCCGGTGGTGTGGGTCTTCAACAGCCTGGCCAACGGCCTGTTCACGCTGTTCGGGCTGCCGGCCAAGCGCGACGACCGCATCACCCACACCGACATCCTGGCGCTCACGGCCCAGGCGGGCCTGCTGGCCGTCAATGAGCAGGAGGTGATCGAGAACGTGTTCGAACTCGACACCCGCACCGTCGAGAGCGCGATGACCACGCGGGAGCGCATTGTGTACTTCCTGCTCGATGACGACGACGCGCTGATCCGCACGCGCATCGCCACCGATCCGCACTCCACCTACCTGGTGTGCGACGGCCACATCGACCAGGTGGTGGGGTATGTCGATGCCACCGATCTGTTCCTGCGCGTGCTGCGCAACGAGCGGATCTCGCTGAAGGACACGGACCTGATGCACAAGGTGCTGATCGTGCCCGACCGCATCACGCTGTCCGAGGTGCTGACGCAGTTCCGCCAGGCCCATGAGGACTTTGCGGTGATCGTCAACGAATACAGCCTGGTCGTGGGTGTGATCACGCTGAACGACGTGATGAGCACGGTGATGGGCAGCCTGGTGGGCCCCCACGACGAGGAACAGATCGTGCGGCGGGACGATGGCTCCTGGCTGATCGACGGCATCACACCGATCGTGGACGTGATGCGGGCGATCGACCACTACGACCTGCCGAACCAGGGGCAGTACGACACCCTGGCCGGTTTCCTGATGGTGATGCTGCGCCGCATCCCCAAGCGCACCGATTCGGTCACCTGGGCCGGCTACAAGTTCGAGGTGATGGACGTCGATAGCTTCCGCATCGACCAGGTCATGGTGACACGCGTGGGTGCGTCGGGGGCGACGTAGCCGCAGTGGCATGCCCGCGAAGGCGGGTATCCATGTGGTTGCAGAGACTGACGGCTATGGATCCCCGCCTGCGCGGGGATGACCGGT
>CBFGPV010000016.1:0-47635 GCA_965650765.1 uncultured Burkholderiales bacterium | reverse complement strand
CGGCCACGTCGGCCACGTCGGCCACGCCGGCTCCACCGCGGCCGACCGCCGTGCCGGCTGCCGCAGCGGCCCAACCTGCGCCCGCTGTGCCGGCCCCGGCCCCGACGCCATCGCCCCCCACACCAGTACCCACACCGGCACCCGCGCCGGCACCCGACGTGGCCGAACCCGGCACCACCGCCCGGCTGGCTCCGCCCGAACCTGTGGACCCGCCGCAGCGCCTGTCGGATCAGGACGGTGCGGTTCCACCGGCGCGCCCGGCCGAGCCGGCCCCGATCGACACCGGGCCGGCGCTGCCCACACCCGTGGCTGCCGCCGATGCACCGCTGCCGGTGCCGCCGGTTGAGCCGGCGCCCGTGCAGGCCGACCCCGCACCCGCTGCCCGCCCCGCACCGCGCCTGCCCGACCCGGCCGGCTCGCTCGCCAACACCCCGATCACGCCCCTGCTGAGCGAACCCCAGCCGCGCACCGAGCGGGAACCCTCACCTGCGCCAGCCGCCCCCGCCGCAACCACCGCGCCGGCCGTCGCATCAGCCCCCGAACCGGTGCCCCTGCCCGCAGCCGCCTCGGCACCGCAGGCCGCACCGACACCGGAGCCTGCCGCCTCACAGCCGGACCCCACCCCGGCGATACCGGCGATGCGCCCGGCTGCCCGCAGCGACCTCCCGGCACCGGCTGCGTCCGTGCCGGAGCCGGCCGTGCCCCGGGTGGAACCGACACGTCCGGTCGACCTGCCCGCACCGCCACCCCGGCCGGCCCCGGCGGCCACCCTGCCCCCACCGGCCGTGGACCCGCGCCCACCGGTCGAACCGCCCACACCGGCCCCCGTGCAGCCGCCGCCCCTGCCAACGCCGATCCCTGAGCCACTGCCGCCGGTCCCGGCCGAGGCGCCACCGACACCGACACCGCCCCCGGCTACGGCGCCCATCGCGGCCCCTTCCGCACCCTTGACACCGGCCGCACCCCCCGCGCCACCCGTGACCGAGCGCCCGCCGGAGTCGGTGGCACCACCCGCACCGCCAGCACCTGCAAGCCCGCCGGTATCAACACCCGCCCCGGCCGAGGCCCCCACGCCGGGCGCTGACAGCCGCCCCCCTGCAGGCACCAGCCCGCGCAACGACACGCCTGACCCGGGCCGGCCAGGCCCGGCCAGCGGCCCCGCCGGCGCCGCGCCTGGTGCACCGCCAGCGCCGGGGGCCGCGCCAGGCACTGGCGCGACCACCCCCCCACCGCTCAATCTCGAGTTGAGCCGCCCGCGCTACGGCCCGATGAACGCCCAGGGATCGCGAGGCGCGCTCTCGCTGATGCCACCCCCGCCGCCGCGCAAGTCCAAGCTGACCGAAGACCTCGAAAAGGCCGCCCGACCGGACTGCCGCGACGCCCACCGCGACAAGGGCCTGCTGGCCGCCGTGCCACTGGCCGCGGCCGCCCTGGGCAGCGACAAGGGCTGCCGCTGGTAGCGAAGCGCCTGCCTCAGCCGCCGCGCTGCGGGCGGATCGGCAGCGCCGTCTTGTAGCGCACCTGCTTGAGCGCAAAGCTGGAGCGGATCTTCTCCACCCCCGGGATCGGCGTGAGCTGTTCGAGGATGAAGCGCTCCAGTGCCGCCATGTCGGGCACGGCCACGCGGATCAGGTAGTCGCTGTCGCCGGTCATGAGGTAGCACTCCATCACCTCGTCGTGTTCGGCGATGCGTCGTTCAAACTCGGCCAGCGAAGCCCGGCTCTGGGTGGTCAGGCTGATCGAGATGAACACATTGAGCCCCAGCCCCAGCGCCGCCGGGTTGACGATGGCCACATAGCGGTCGATCACCCCGGCCGCCCGCAGCGCCTTGACCCGCGCGAGGCAAGGTGAGGGCGACAGGTGCACGCGGCGCGCCAGCGCCACGTTCGACAGGCTGCCGTCGCGCTGCAGTTCATCCAGGATACGAAGGTCGGTCAGATCGAGTTGCACGGCGCACTCATGCCTCAAAAATCAATCCTGGCAGCATAAACTGCCGCAAGCATGGCGTGATGGCACACATTGCGGCAGCACATGCGCCGCCGCAGATCCCAGAATTTCCCGCATGAACGCCGCCACCCCCGCCCATCAGCTGCTCGCCCCCTTCGACGACCCGGATCCCCAGGAAACGGCCGAATGGTGCGAGGCCCTTGCCGCACTCGTCCAGGTGCACGGCCCGGCCCGTGCCCGCACGCTGCTCGATCGCCTGGCCGAACAGGCACGCGAGCTGCACGTGGGCTGGAAGCCGCAGGCCGTCACGCCCTACGTCAACACGGTCGCCGCCGCCGACCAGCCCCCCTTCCCCGGCGACCTGGCCGTGGAGACGCGCCTGGCGGCGCTGATGCGCTGGAACGCCCTGGCGATGGTGGCGCGTGCCAACGAGGCCTACGGTGAACTCGGCGGCCACATCGCCAGCTATGCCAGCGCGGCCGACCTGTTCGAGACCGGCTTCAACCACTTCTTTCACGGCCGCACCGACACGCATCGCGGCGACCTCGTCTTCTTCCAGCCGCACAGTGCGCCGGGTGTCTATGCGCGCGCCTTCCTGGAAGGCCGGCTGAGCGAAAACGACCTGCGCCACTATCGCCAGGAGCTGACCGGCCCGAGCCGCGGCGCACGCGGCCTGAGCAGCTATCCCCACCCGTGGCTGATGCCTGATTTCTGGCAGTTCCCGACCGGCTCGATGGGCATCGGGCCGATCAGCTCGATCTACCAGGCGCGCTTCATGCGCTACCTCAGCCACCGCGGGCTGCTGGACTGCAGCGGGCGGCGGGTCTGGGGCGTGTTCGGCGACGGCGAGATGGACGAGCCCGAGAGCATGAGTGCACTGACGCTGGCCGCACGCGAGGGTCTGGACAACCTGGTGTGGGTGGTCAACTGCAACCTGCAGCGCCTGGACGGGCCGGTGCGCGGCAACGGCCGCATCATCGACGAGCTGGAGCGGCTGTTCACCGGCGCGGGCTGGAACGTCATCAAGCTGCTGTGGGGCAGCGACTGGGACGGCCTGCTCGCACGCGACACCGACGGTGCCCTGGTCGATGCCCTGGGCCACACCGTCGATGGGCAGATGCAGACCTTCGCGGCCAAGAACGGCCGCTACAACCGCGAACACTTCTTCGGCCAGTCGCCCGCCCTGGCGCGCCTGGCCGAGGGCATGACCGACGAGCAGATCGACACGCTCAAGCGCGGCGGCCACGACCCGGTGAAGATCCATGCCGCCTATGCCGCCGCCTGTGCGCACCGCGGCCAGCCCACGGTGATCCTCGCGCACACGAAAAAGGGCTATGGCATGGGCAGTGCCGGCCAGGGCCGGATGACCACCCACTCGCAGAAGAAGCTGGACGCCACCGAGCTGCTGGCCTTCCGCGACCGCTTCCAGCTGCCGCTGAGCGACGAACAGGCCACCTCGCTGAGCTTCCACAAGCCGGCCGATGACAGCATCGAGATGCAGTACCTGCGCGAGCGCCGCGCGGCACTCGGCGGCAGCCTGCCGTGCCGGCACACCGCCTGTGACGTGGTGCCCACACCCCCACTGGCCGGTTATGCCGGTTTTGCCACCGAGGCCGCGGGCAAGGAGATGAGCACCACGATGGCCTTCGTGCGACTGCTGGGCAACCTGCTGAAGGCGCCGGTGCTGGGCCCGCGCATCGTGCCCATCGTGGCCGACGAGGCCCGCACCTTCGGCATGGCCGGCCTTTTCAAGCAGATCGGCATCTACTCGAGCGTGGGCCAGCGTTATGCCCCCGAAGACATCGGCTCGGTGATGAGCTACCGCGAGGCGGCCGACGGCCAGATCCTTGAAGAAGGCATCAGCGAGGCCGGTGCACTCGCGAGCTGGACGGCCGCGGCCACCAGCTACAGCACCCACGGCCTGGCCATGCTGCCCTTCTACATCTACTACTCGATGTTCGGCTTCCAGCGGGTGGGTGACCAGATCTGGGCCGCGGCCGACCAGCGCGCCCGCGGCTTCCTGCTGGGCGCCACGTCGGGGCGCACCACCCTCGGCGGCGAAGGCCTGCAGCACCAGGACGGCAGCAGCCACCTGGTGGCCGCCACCATCCCCAACTGCAAGGCCTACGACCCGGCGTTTGCCGGCGAGCTGGCCGTGATCATCGATGCCGGCATGCGCGAGATGCTGGTGGAGCAGCGCGACGTCTTCTACTACGTCACGCTGATGAACGAGAACTATGCCCAGCCCAGCCTGCCGGCCGAGGTGCATGCCGACGTGCTGCGCGGCGCCTACCGCTACGAGGCCTGGCGCGACGGCGCCGCCGCACCGGCTCAGCCAGGCCCCGCCCGCATCACGCTGATGGGGTCGGGTGCGATCCTGACCGAGGTGGTGCGTGCCGCGCAGCAACTGCAGGCCGAGGGTCTGGACGTCGAGGTGCTGAGCGTGACCAGCTGGAGTGAACTGGCGCGCGACGGCCACCAGGCGGAGGTCCAAGCCGAGGCCCAGGCCGCAGGCTCCCTGGGCAACCCGTCGGCCGGCGCACACCTGGCCCGCCTGCTTGCCGGCAGCACCGGCCCGGTCATCGCTGCCAGCGACTATGTGCGCGCGGTGCCCGAGAGCGTGCGTGCCCAGGTGCCCGCCTCGCGCCGCTATGTGACGCTGGGCACCGACGGCTTCGGCCGCAGCGACACGCGTGCCGCGCTGCGCCAGCACTTCGGGGTCGATGCCGCAAGCATCGCAGCGGCCGCGCGGCGCTATGCTCGCAAGGATGAACCCGATCCTTGTTGAAGCCCTGCGGGGCACGACCGTCGAGTCCACGCACCGCGGTGCGGTGGCCATCCTGGATGCCGACGGCCAAATCGTGGCCCGCTGGGGCGACATCGATCGGCCCGTCTTCCCGCGTTCGGCCATCAAGCTGCTGCAGGCGCTGCCGCTGGTGGAAAGCGGCGCGGCCGACCGCCTGGGGCTGAGCGATGCCGAACTGGCTTTGGCCTGCGCCTCGCACAACGGTGAAGACACCCACGCCGACCTGGCGGCCGCCATGCTGGCCAAGGCCGGCGTGGACGAGCGGGTGCTGGAGTGCGGCGCGCACTGGCCGATGCATGACGCCACCGCGCGCGCACTGGCCGCCAGCGGGCGCACGCCCTGCGCGCTGCATAACAACTGCTCGGGCAAACATGCCGGTTTTGTGTGCCTGGCCACCGCAATGAACGGGCCGGGCCTGGACCTGCAGCGGCTTGTGCAGGGTTATGTGCAGCCCGCGCATCCGGTGATGCGGGAGGTGACGGCAGCCATCGAGGCCGCAACCGGCTGCGAGCTGTCCGGCGCTCCCATGGGCATCGATGGCTGTTCCATCCCGACCTATGCCCTGCCCCTGCGGCATCTGGCCCTGGCATTTGCCCGCACCGGCACCGGCGCACACCTGCGCCCGGGCCAGGCGCGGGCAGCCGCGAGGCTGCGTCAGGCGGTGGCCCGCGCGCCGTTTTCGGTGGCCGGCACGGGTCGATTCGACACCCGCGTGATGCAGCACTTCGGCGAGCGCGTCTTCTGCAAGGTGGGCGCCGAAGGGGTGTACTGCGCCAGCCTGCCCGAACAGGGCCTGGGCGTGGCGATCAAGATGGACGATGGCAACACGGCCCGTGCGGCCGAGGTCGTGATGGCCGCGGTGATCGCCGCCTTTGCGGCGTGCGACGAGGCCGATGCCCGCTTCATCGAGCCCTTCGTCAACGTCGCGATGCACAACTGGAACGGCCTGCACGTCGGCATGCTGCGGGCCGCCGCCGGCCTGCACCCGCCGGTGCATTGAGCCCGCGGCGACCGGCCCGCAGGCCGCTCAGGCGATGCGCCAGTGCCCCTCGACCTCGTTCACCTCGCCGTCGGCCACCAGCTTGAGCAGATGCGCCCACAGCGAGCGCCGGGCCACCGGGTGCAGCGCCGGGGGCACGTCGTCGTAGACCCGGCCCAGCAGCTCGTCGAGCGACGCGGGCTGAGCCGCCTGCAGCGCGCGCCGCAGCTTGTCCTCGCGCGCCAGCCGATGCTGCACCAGCCGCTCGATCGCCTGTTCGGGCTGCGCGATCAGAAAACCGTGCCCCGGCGCCAGCCAGGCCAGGCCCGGCAGACGCTGCGGCAGCATGCGCAGTGACCGCAGGTAGACCGCCATGTCGCCGTCGGGCGGGTCGATCACCACGGTGGAGCCCTGCATCAGGTGGTCGCCGGTGAACAGCAGCCCGTCCTGCTCCAGCCACCAGCACACATGGTTGGACGCATGCCCGGGGGTGTGCACCGCCTGCAACCGGCAACCGGCCCACTCGAACACCTCGCCATCGGCGGGCTCGCGCGTGGGCGCAAAGCCGTGGTCCTGGCGGCCGTGCGGCGGCGGTGCCAGCCCGATGCACGGGGCGCCTGTCAGCGCCGCCACGCGGGCAGCCGCCGGGGAATGGTCGGGGTGGGTGTGGGTCACCAGCACCGCGTCGACCTGGCCGCCGGTGGCCTGCAGGATCGCCTCGATGTGGGACTCGATCACCGGGCCCGGGTCGATCACGACGTGGCGGCCGCCCCGGCCCACCAGATAGGTGTTGGTGCCCGGCCCGGTCATGCGCCCCGCATTGGGCGCGGTCAGACGCCACACCGCCTCCCCCAGGCGCACCGGCACCCCGGTCACGATGGCCGCCGTGGCCGAGGCGGTGCCCTTCGGGTCGAGCCGCTGCACCTCGGCATAGGCAGGGTCGCCAGGCAGCAGCACCACACGGTCGCCACGCGCGTCGCGCGCGGCTCGCGGGTGGTAGGGCTCGATCGGCCGGGGCATGCCGGCATGGGCCAGCAGGTCGGCCACCCGATCGAAGCTTGCCAATGAGGCCAGCGTGTGACGGGTGGCGAACTCCATCGGGAACTCGCCGCGCGCGTGCGCCTGCAAGGCCTCGCGCGGTGCGACCCAGCTCAAGCCGATGGTCTCGGACGCATCCACGCTGGGCGCCTGCCCCGGGGGCGCTGCCGCGATGAAGAACCGGGTGTCGAACCGCTTGGGCAGGTCGATCGGTGTGACCCAGTGGCTCCACGGGGCCAGCTGCGCCGTCGACAGCCGCAAGCCCAGGGCCCGGCTCACCTCGGCCACGCCGGCCTCGCCGCGGCGCAGCCGGTCGCGCCACAACTGCAGTTCGGCCGCGGGCACGCCATCGGGCGCACCCAGCCACAGCCCGCACTCCTCGAAACACTCACGCAGCGCCGCCACCAGGTGATCGATCGCGCGTGGCATGCCGCCCAGCCGGGCCGCGGCCTGTGCAGCGGTCTCGTCGCAGCAGGCGAGCACCTCGTCATGCCCGTCGAGATCGTCGACCGCACCGCCGGGGAACACGTGCGAACCGGGCACGAAACTCGCCTGCAGCGAGCGGCGAACCATGAGCACCTCGAAACCGTCAGCCTGATCTCGAACGATCAGGGTGGTGGCGGCCAGGCGTGTGGGAGTGTCGAAAGCCATGGCCTGGATTCTGGCGCAGCGCGTCATTCCCCGCGTGCGAGCTGCGACCGCGGCCGCCCCTATCATGGCGGCACCGACCCAGAAGGACCGCACATGTTCAAGGCCATCCTGCTCACCCGAGAGAACGCCCAGTTCGCTGCCACCCTGACCGAGCTTGACGAGACGCAACTGCCCGACGGCGACGTCGACGTGCGCATCGAGTACTCCACGCTGAACTACAAGGACGCGCTGGCCGTGACGAACCGCGGTGCCATCGTGCGCCAGTGGCCGATGGTGCCGGGCATCGACCTGGCCGGTGTGGTCGAGCACAGCCGCGACCCCGCCTGGCAGCCCGGCGACCGGGTCGTGGTGACCGGCTGGGGCCTGGGCGAAACCCGCTGGGGCGGGCTGGCCCAGAAGGCCCGCCTGCCGGCTGCGCACCTGCTGGCGCTGCCCGCGGCCTACAGCACCCGCCAGGCGATGGCGATTGCCACCGCCGGCTTCACGGCGGCACTGTGCGTGATGGCCCTGCAGCGCCACGGCCTGCAGCCCGGCGACGGTGAGGTGCTGGTGACCGGCGCAGCCGGGGGCGTGGGGTCGATTGCGGTGACCCTGCTGGCCGGCCTGGGCTACCGGGTGGTCGCCTCCACCGGCCGGCCTCACGAGGCCGACTACCTGCGCACGCTGGGTGCTGCCGAGATCATCGACCGCCAGCCGCTCACCCAGCCCGGCAAGCCGCTGCAGGGCGAACGCTGGGCCGGGGTGGTCGACACCGTGGGCAGCCACACGCTGGCCAATGCCTGCGCGGCCACACGCTGGTTCGGCGCGGTGGCCGCCTGCGGCCTGGCCCAGGGTGCGGACTTCCCCGGCACCGTGATGCCCTTCATCCTGCGCGGCGTGACGCTGTACGGCATCAACAGCGTCATCACCCCCAATGCCCAGCGGGCTCAGGCCTGGGACCTGCTCGCCCGGCATGTCGACACCACACGGCTGGAGAGCATGACCACCGAGATCGGCCTGCGCGACGTGATTGCGTATTCGCCCAAGGTGCTGGACGGCCAGGTGCGCGGGCGCACCGTGGTGGACGTGAGCCAGGCCTGAGGGGCACACCCCTCTTGGGGAATGACACCCCGCGCACCGGCACCTAGAGTGAATCGGGACGGTACCCAAGGCCTGCTGCGCAGGCCCCCCGTCGCGCACTCGGAGGTGCCCCCATGGCCATCAAGGAACTCACCGGCGCAGACGACGCACGTGCACGTCTGATCCGCCTGTTCGGCAATACGCTCGCCCATACCGACGACTACGTCGCCTTGCTCAACGTGCTGTGCGGGTTCGACAACCCGGGCAAGTTCGAGAAACACCTCGAGCGGGTGTCGGCTGCGATCTGGACCGAATACAACACCGGCATCATGTCGATGGCGCAGAACCGCTTCACGCGCTCGATCATCAACCTCGGGGCCTACCAGTACGGCTTTTCCTGCCAGGACAACGTGGTCTTCACCGGCCCGCTGTCAGCCGCGGCCTTCGGGCAACGGGTAAAAGGCAAGGTGCTCTGGAAGGACAGCTTTGCGCTCGACCACGGCGAGTTCTCACACTCGTACCAGTGGATGGCCTGCGGCAGCGCGGCCAAATGGGGCCCGGCCACGGCCGGCATCTATGCTTCCACCGCCGGGCAGTCGAGCGTCGAGCCGGTGTTCCATGTGAGCAATGGTGTGCTGGCCCTGGAGACCATCCCGCTGTGGGAATGGCTGGTCGACTGCACGCTGTACCAGCCGAAGTGGGACGGACAGGTCGAAGGTGCGGTCGACCGCTACCTCGACACCCAGATCAAGCGCTGGTGCGGCAACGACCTCGTGAACCGCTACTTCAACCTGAACCTGATCAAGCCTCTGGGCGAAAAGGTCGTCGACATGCGCGGCAAGGCGGGGGCGCACGACGTGCTGGTGCGAGACAACGCGAAGGCTGTTGCGCTGTTCCGCCAGTCGCTGATCGAGCGCTTTCCCACGTCCTGCGCGCTGACCGAGGCGACCTATCGTTCGGCCAACAACGTCACAAGCCTGGTGCGCCGCCACAACGACTGGTTCATCAATCTCTACGAGCGCCATCGCACAGGCTTCCGCGACATCAAGGACAAACAGAACCGACCACCGGGCAAGATGATGCAGGCCCAGGAGCAGGGCCAGACCGAGCTGCTGAACAGCGCCGCCGCCCAGCTGCCCACGAAAAGCGCACGTGAAAAGGCCATGCGCGGCACGCCGTTCGCACCCACGGTGCAGCGCACGTCGGTCGGCAACCATGCGCACGTGACCCAGTTCAAGAGTGCCCATCCGCTCGAAGGCATCAAGCGCAACCGCATGGAACACTATGAGGTCACCCGCCAGCCGCAGGGCTGGCAGACGCCCGACCAGTTCGTGTACGAAAAGCCCTACGGCATCACCGACATGAGCCTGGAGCCGCAGGCCAAACCCCAGCGGCAGGTCACTTACCACCGGATCCCGGGCACGGTAGGCGCACAGTTGCCCGTCGATGCGATCAGCCTGCTGAAATGAGGCCCACCTGAATGAGGGGGCCGCAGCGCTGGTGACGCCCGGGTGAGGCGGGCATCATGCAGGCTTGCGCCGAGTTGTCCCTGCCATGCCGTCCGCCTTTGCTCAATCGCCATGCCGGCCCGCCACGTCCGTGGTGCGGGCCCTGGCCGCCGGTCTTGCCCTCGTTGCCAGCCTGCTGATCTCGGCTGCGCCGGCCCGCGCGGCCGATACCCCGGCCGAAAACGTGCTGATCACGCTGTGGCGCGCCGATGCCGAGGCGCTGGAACACGGCAACGGCGTGCCGCGCGACGGCGCCCGCGCAGCCGAGCTGTACTGCAAGGCGGCACGCCTGGGCGACCCGGACTCGCAGTTCAACCTGGGCTGGATGTACGCGAACGGCCGCGGTGTGGAGCGCAGTGACGGCACTGCGGCATTCTTCTTTCATGCCGCCGCCGAACAGGGCCATGAACAGGCCCGGCGCATGCTGGCCGCCGTGGGCGGCCCGCCCACCGAGGTGCCGCCGTGCATGCGCGAGCCGGTGGCGCCGCGCCCGCCGGTGCGGGTGGCCGCCGCGCCACCGGCGCCCCGGCCCCTGGTGGTGCCACCCTGGGCACCCACGACGGTGGTCGATCTGGTGCGCCGCATGGCCCCCGAGTACCAGGTGCTGCCGCAACTGGTGCTGGCGATCATCGAGGCCGAGTCCAACTACAACCTCGTGGCCCTGTCGCCGCGCAATGCCAAGGGCCTGATGCAGCTGATCCCGGCCACGGCCGAACGGTTCAACGTGCGCAACCCCTACGACGCGAGCCAGAACATCCGCGGCGGCATGGCCTACCTGCGCTGGCTGCTGGCCTACTTCGAGGGCGATGTCGCCCTGGTTGCCGCCGCCTACAACGCCGGCGAGGGCACGGTGGAGCGCTACCGCGGCGTGCCACCCTATGTCGAAACACGCGCCTATGTGCGGCGCATCCTGGCTGCCACCGGGCTGGACAGCCACCCCTTCGATGCCAGCGTGACCGCCCCCTCCCCTCGCCTGCCGCTGATCCGCGATCCGGCCCGGCGCGTGAATTGACCCCCGTTTGACCCGGCTCTTCGTGGCTTGAGACCGGTCAAGTGCGCCGATACTGCGCACTTGGACAACCGTCCCCGCCGCCGGCATCGCGCCAGGCCCTGCGGCCGGGACCCGACCCACAGCGCGATGGCAGCCAACGAACCGCTCGATGCGATGCTGGACGACGACCGCACCCGCATCGACGAGGACCGCACCCGAGTGATCCCCGACAATCCCGACCGGACCGTCGTGGCCTCGGCGCGCCCGGTGGTGGCAGGCGGCGTCGATCCGGATGCCACGGTGCTGCAGGCCCCCCCGGCGGTGCCCGTCCAGCCCGCCGCCGCCCAGTCAGCCGTCGCCTCAGCCGCCCCCCAGCCGGCGATGCCCGCCGCGGCGGCACCCGCCGCCCCGGCCGTGCTCGACCGCTCGGCGCTGATCGGGCTGCCGCCGCTGCCCAAGGGCACGCAGAACCTCGCGCTGCCGGCCGGCTTCCGGCTGCACGAGTACCGCATCGACGGTGTGCTGGGCCAGGGCGGTTTCGGCATCACCTACGTTGCCACCGACGTCCACCTGAACACGCGGGTCGCCATCAAGGAATACCTGCCCGCCGAGATCGCGTTTCGCACCTCGGACAAGACGGTGTCGGTCGCGGCCACGCGGCATCGCGAGCTTTACCAGTTCGGGCTCGACAGCTTCCTGGTCGAGGCGCGCACGCTGGCGACCTTCCGCCACCCCAACATCGTTCGGGTGGCCCGCTTTTTCGAGGCGCACCAGACCGCCTACATGGTGCTCGAGTACGAGCGTGGCAGCCCGCTGAGCGACTGGTGGACCCGGCGCAGTGACCATTCCGAAAAAGAGCTGCTGATGCTGCTGCAGCCGCTGCTCGACGGCCTGTCGGTCGTGCACGCGGCGGGCTTCCTGCACCGTGACATCAAGCCGGACAACATCCAGGTGCGCCGCCACGACAACAGCCTGGTGCTGCTGGACTTCGGCTCCTCGCGCCAAGCCGCGGCCACGGCCGAACAGGCGCAGGTCGTGCTGACGCCCGGCTACGCGCCGATCGAGCAGTACCGCAACCAGCAGCAAGGCGCGTGGACCGACATCTACGCCCTGGGGGCCACGCTGTACTGGCTGGTCACCGGCCGCAAGCCGCCCGGTGCCGACACGCGGCAGAAGGGCTTCGACCCGCTGGTGCCGGCCAGCAAGGCCGCGGCCGGCCGCTACAGCGCCAGTTTCCTGGAGGCCATCGACTGGGCATTGCGCACCGAGCCGTCCGAACGTCCGCAGGACCTCGACGAATGGCGGGTGAAGCTCTACGCCTCGCACGCGGCCAGCATGGGCCTGCAGGAAGCCCTGATGGCCGAGTCCGGCGAGGGCACGGGCCGCTTGATGCGCGCCTCGGCACGCCGCTGGTGGAGTGGCGCCGCCGCTGCCCTGCGCCGTATGGTGCAGCCGGCCGCCTGGCCCTTTGCCGTGAAGATGACGGTGGCGATGGTGCTGACCGCCCTGCTGCCGATGCTCAGCGTGGCCACCTACAACCTCAGCGGCAGCCGCGAGGCCATCGTCGCCAGCGAGCTGTACAACCTCGAACAGCTGGCACGCAGCACGGCCGGCCAGGTCGCCCAGTTGATCCGCGACAGCCGCAACCTCGCCCGCATCATGGGCACCGACGTCGATTTCGTGCGTTTCCTGTCGCGCCCCGACGCCGCCGACCGCCAGGAGATCCAGGCCAAGCTCACCGCGCTGGTCAAGGCCAACCCCGACATCCACCTGGTCATGGTGATGGATGCACAAGGCGTCGCCACCGTCTCGAGCGACCCCGAGGTCATGGGCCGCAACTTCGCCTTTCGCGAGTATTTCAAGGCGGCCATGCAGGGCCGCGAGCATGTCACCGGCATGGTCGTGGGTGCGGTGGCCGGGGCGGCCGGCATGTTCTACGCCCAGCCGGTGTTCCACCCCGAGCCGTTGCCCGGCCAGGCGCCGCACGTGATCGGCGCGGTGGTGCTGCGCATCCGTGCCTCGTCGTTCGCGAGCATCCTCGAGGACGTGCAGACCGACCCGGCGCTGACCCCCTTCCTGGTCGACGGGGACGGCGTGCTGATCCACCACCCCGACGCCCGTCTGCTCTACAGCAGCCTGATGCCCCTGCCGCCGCAGCGGCTGCAGGCGATCCGCGCCGACCAGCGATTCCGGCGCGACAACGTGAACAGCCTGGACCTGCCCGAGCTGGCTGGCGCGATGCTCGGTGCGGTCGGGCCGGGCCATGTGAGCTACACCTCGCCCGTCAGCGGCGAGGACGAGATCGCCGGCTTTGCCCCGGTGCAGGGGCACGACTGGGTGGTGGGCGTGAGCGAATCGCGCGAGGTGTTCGAGGCGCCGATCATGACGCTGTACGAGCACCTGCTGTGGAGCGTGGGGCTGCTGGGGCTGCTGTTCACCGGGCTGGCGCTGCGCTTCGCGCGCAGTGTGGTGAGGCCGGTGCGCGCCCTCACTGCCGGGGCCGATGCCCTCAAGCGCGGCGACTATGACGCCGCAAGCGTCAGCGTGCGCTCGCGCGACGAGATCGGGCAGCTCGCCCGCACCTTCAACGTCATGATCGACGTGCTGCGCCAGCGCGAACGTGAACGTTCACCGCGCGCGCCGCATGCCTCGTCCCGCAAACCCCGCTGAACCGGCCCCGATGCACGAGCCCCCCTGGTCCACCGCTGCGCCACCACCCCACTGGCAGGCCGCCGATGCCCTGGCCGCCCGGCTCACCGCCCGGTTCGACGGCGAGTACCGGTGGCACCAGTACACCTACCGCCAGCCGCTGGCGCGCCAGCGCAAGGTGCCGGCACGGCTGCGCCGGGTGTATGACGTGCCGGTGGCCGCCACGCTGTGGGGCCACAGTGATGCCCGGGACGAGCCGGTGGTGTGCTGTGGCGGGGTGGCCAACACCGCGATGCGGTTTGCCTTCCTGGCCAGCGAGCTGGCGCGTCGCCGCCAGGTCGTGTGCATGGACTGGCTGGGTCGCGGCCAGTCCGGCTGGCTGGCCGACGAGAGCGAGTACGAACGCGAGACCTATGTCGAGCAGCTGGCGCAGGTGGTCGATCAGCTCGGTGCCCGGCGGGTCGCCCTCATCGGTTCGTCGATGGGAGGCTCGGTGGCGCTGGACTTCGCCGCCCGCTGGCCGCATCGGGTCAGCCGCCTGGTGCTCAACGACGTGGGCCCGTGGATCCCGCGGTCGCGCCGCCGCCGCCGCGCCGAGACGCTGGCACGCTTCTATGTGTTCCACAGCCCCGAGGACATCCTGCGCCGTGTGGGGGCGGCGCACAAGAACGACGGCCCGCTGAACGACAACATCCGCCTGTTCCTCGCCTACCACCAGACCCGCTGGTCACCCGAGAACGGCGGGCGCATCTACCGGATCGACCCGCGAGCCCTCGCGGCCTACCGCCAGGAAGCCGACCAGAGCGTGGATCAATGGGCGCAGTGGGAGCGCGTGCGCTGCCCGGTGCTGCTGATTCATGGCATGCAGTCCGATGCCCTGTCGGCGCGCACCATCGCGCGCATGCAGCGCAGCCATCCGTTGTCGGTGGCCCATGTGCCGCAGACCGGTCACACCCCGGTGCTGTGCGACCGCAACCAGACACGCTGCATCGGCGACTGGCTCGACACGCCCGAGCCCTTGCCCACGGAGCTGTCCCTGCCGCTCGCCGCCCCGCGCAACCCGTGGCACAAGGACCTGCGCCCGGTGGCCAGCCGACGGGTCGCCTGAGAAGGTGTGAACGAACCCCGACCCGGACGTGCGCTGGTCGCACAAGCGTTCCACGCACCCCCCCATTGGGGGCGCTTGCCAGCGGCACGCATCTGTTTCCTACTTGAGGTGCCGGCTCCAAGAGGCCACCCCTGCCGTCGACTCCCTGATGCCCCTCATGCATTCCGACACCCGCGCATCCTGCGGCCCCACCGTCTTGCTGGTGGACGACAACGAGATCAACCTGATGGTTGGCGAGGCCATGCTGCATCAGGCAGGCGCCTGTCGCGTGCTGCTCGCCCGCGGCGGGCACGAGGCGGTCGAATGTTTCGACCCGGCCACCGTGGACCTGGTGCTGATGGACATCAACATGCCCGGCATCGACGGCCTGGCCGCGACCCGGCTGTTGCGCAGCACGCCGGCCCCGCGGCATGTGCCGGTGATTGCCGGCACCGCCTGCCCCGAATCGGTGTTCGGCCCGAAGTGCATCGAGGCCGGCATGGACGGCTACCTGAGCAAGCCCTTCACGCTCGAAGAACTGCGCGACACCCTGCGGCGCTGGTCCGACGGCCAGTGCGATCGCGACGACCCGAGCAACTGAACGCACCATGCCTCCGACCCCCCGGCCTGGGCCCCAGGCACCCCGCGAACCGGCCCGCTTCCTGGCCACCGTGTCCTTCCCGGACGGCCAGGTGCTGCTGAGTGTCTATGACGCGGTGACCGACACCGTGCTGCCCTCGCTGGTGAAACCCGCCGGCGACGCGGTCACCGGCCAACCCGGCAGCCACGACGTGTTTGCGGCCCTGCACCATGACCAGCATGGCTGCGATGCCCTCGATCGCATGGCCCAGATCTGCCTGCCCACCGCCTTGCCCGCGGCCTCGGGCAGCCTGCTCGACGTGGCCGAGCGCATGATGAGTTCGGCCGAGCCGGTGGAGATCACCGTGCCGGCCTGCGGCAAGCGCTGGCGCTGCATGGCGTCGCGCCGCCTGCAGGTGCTGGTCGGCGCGCTCGTGCCCGACTGATCCTTGGTCGGCCGCGCAGCGCCCCGGCCTCCCCACCTCGGACCGGCACCACAACGCTGGCAGTTTTTGCACCCTCCATGGCCGAAGCCGCCGCCGTGCGCTGACCGCCCACTGCACCCGACCCCGTATCATCCGGCGCTCGTCCAGCCCGCAAGGCTGGTCTGCCCTGACGAGGATCGAAGTGCAAGACTCGATAGTCAATCTCAATGCCGCCCCCGGCAACGCCCCCTGGCAGGCGCGCAGCGCCGCCGCGGTCTGGCACCCCTGCACCCAGATGCAGCGCCTGGGCGAGGTACCGCCGCTGCCGATGGCAAACGGCAGCGGGCCATGGCTGTTCGACCACGAGGGCCACCGTTACTTCGACACCCTGAGCTCCTGGTGGGTCAACCTTTTCGGTCATGCCGACGCGGGCCTGAATGCCGCGGTCAAGGCCCAGCTCGACCGGCTGCCGCATGTGATGCTGGCCGGCTGCACCCATGCCCCGGCCATCGAACTGGCCGAACGGCTGTCGGCCCTCACCGGCGGAACGCTTGGGCACTGTTTTTTTGCCAGCGACGGTGCCTCGGCGGTCGAGATCGCACTCAAGATGAGCTTTCACAGCTGGCGCAACCGCGGTGAGACCCAGCGGCTGGAGTTCGTCTGCCTGCGCCAGGGCTACCACGGTGAAACGCTGGGCGCGCTGGCCGTCACCGATGTGAAGGTCTTTCGCGACGCCTATGACCCGCTGCTGATGCGCGCTCACCAGGTGATGTCGCCCGATGCCCGTCAGGCAGCCCCCGGCGAGGACGCGGCCGACGTGGCCCGGCGCGCGGCCGCCGAGCTCGAAACCCTGTTGTGCGAACGCCGCGGGCGCATCGCCGCGGTGATCCTGGAGCCACTGGTGCAATGTGCCGCCGGGATGGCGATGCACGACCCGCTGTACCTGCGTGAGGTCCGGCGCCTGTGCGACCAGCATGATGTCCATCTGATTGCCGACGAGATCGCCGTGGGATTCGGGCGCACCGGGACGCTGTTTGCCTTCGAGCAAGCCGCGGGTGATGGTGCGCCGCCGATCTGGCCCGACCTGATGTGCCTGTCCAAGGGCCTGAGCGGCGGGCTGCTGCCGCTGTCGGTGGTGCTGTGCCGCAGCGAGATCCATGCGGCGTTTTTCGACACCGACGTCGCCCGCGGTTTCCTGCACTCGCATTCGTACAGCGGCAATCCACTGGCCTGCAGCGCGGCACTGGCCGTGCTGGAACGCTTCGAACGGCAGCAAGTGCTCGCTCACAACCGCACGCAGGCCGCCTGGCTCGACGAGGCCCTGGCCGGGCTGAGGGCCGACCCCCGGTTCGAGCACTGGCGACAGCGCGGCATGATCTGGGCCTTCGACGTGCCCGAAGCCCTCGCCGGCGAGCGCTTTGCCGAACGCATGCACCTGGCGGGGCGCCGGCACGAGCTGCTGATCCGGCCGATCGGACGCACCGTCTACCTGATGCCCCCTTACGTGCTGGATGCCGAACTCGCCCGCTGGCTGGCCGAACGGCTGCAGGCCACCTTGCACGACGTGCTGCACGACGACCCCGAAGCCCACCGCCCTGGCCATGCTGATCGACCACCTCTCCCGGCGTTTGCTTGAACGCGAGCAGCAGGGCCTGCTGCGTCGTCGCCGCACCGTGGCCACGCCGTGCGGGCCCCACCTGCGGCTGGACGATGACGCTGCCGCGGGCACCGACCTGCTGGCCTTTTGCAGCAATGACTACCTCGGACTGGCCCGGCATCCGTCCGTGGTCGAGGCCCTGGCCGACGGCGCACGTCGTTTTGGTGCCGGCAGTGGTGCCTCCCACCTGATCAGCGGCCACGGCCAGGCCCACGCCGCGCTCGAGGACTGGCTGGCTGCCTGGCTGGCGCCGTGCATCCGCCAAGCGCGTGTGCTGAGCTTCAGCACCGGCTACATGGCGAACCTGGCCCTGATGACGGCCCTGGCTGACGACCAGACCGCGCTGTTGTGTGACCGGCTCAACCATGCCTCGCTGATCGACGGCGCCCTGCTCGCGCGTTGTGACGTGCAGCGCTACCCGCACGGCCGGCTCGATCGGGTCGAGGCCCTGCTGTCGGCTTGCGACAAGCCGGTGCGCCTGATCGTCACCGACGGTGTCTTCAGCATGGATGGTGACGTCGCCCCGCTGGTCGAACTGCTGGCCCTGGCCGAGCGGCACGATGCCTGGCTGGTGATCGACGACGCCCATGGGCTGGGCGTGCTCGGCGCCCAGGGCCGCGGCAGCCTCGAAGCGGCCGGGCTGTGCAGCGAACGCCTGATCCTGATGGGCACGCTGGGCAAGGCCGCCGGTGTGGCCGGTGCGTTTGTCGCGGCCCATCCGACCATCGTGCAATGGCTGATGCAGGCGGCACGCCCCTACATCTACACCACGGCGACCCCGCCGGCCGTGGCCCATGCGGCACTGGCCGGGCTGATGCTGATCGACGGCCCCGAGGGCCGGGCCCGCCGTGCCCATCTGCAAGCGCTGATCGCGCACTGGCGGGCATCGGCCGCCAGGCTGATCGAACGTCGCGCCCCCCGCGGCTGGCAGCTGGCACCGAGCCACACGGCCATCCAGCCGCTGATCGTCGGGGCCAACACCACCTGCGTGATGTTGAGCGCGGCGCTCGAGACCCGTGGCCTGTGGGTGCCGGCGATCCGCCCGCCGACGGTGCCGGCCGGCACGGCGCGCCTGCGCGTCACGCTCAGCGCCAGCCACCAGATGGCCGACGTCGATCGCCTGGTGGCGGCGCTGGACGATGCACTCGACGAGCTGCCGCCTGATGCGACCGGAGAGCCCGCATGCTGAACAGCCGCCTGCACCGGGGTGTATTCGTGACCGGCACCGACACCGAGGTCGGCAAGAGCTGCGTCAGTGCCGGGCTGCTGCACGGACTGGGCGCGGCGGGCCTGCGGGTGGCCGGCTACAAGCCGGTGGCTGCCGGCACCGAGACGGTGGGCGCGCAGCGTCACAACGACGACGTCCGCCGGCTGCAGCAGGCATCGAATGTGGCCGTGTCGGCCCAGGAGGTCTGCCCCGTCCTGCTGGACACCGCCTGCGCACCGCATGTGGCCGCCCGCATCGCGGGCCGCACGATCGACCCGGCGGTGCTGCTGGGCGGCGCTTTGGCCCTGGCCAGCCGCTGCGACGCACTGGTGGTCGAAGGTGTGGGGGGGTTCTGCGTGCCGCTGGTGCTGCCAGCACCGGGCGTCGGTGGCTTCGACACGGCGGACCTGGCGGTTGCCATCGGCCTGCCGGTCGTCTTGGTCGTGGCGCTGCGCCTGGGCTGCCTGAACCATGCCCTGCTCACGGCCGAGGCCATCAGCGCACGCGGGCTGCACCTGGCCGGATGGGTGGGCAACCAGGTGGCGCCCGAGATGGATCACCGCCGGGCCAACATCGACACCCTGCAGCATCTGCTGTCGGCCCGCTTCCAGGCCCCCTGCCTCGGCCTGGTGCCCCACCTGAGTGACCCCACGGCCGAGACCGTGGCCCGCCACCTCGACATCAACACCGTGCGCGCCGCCGTGCTGGGCCGGCCCGGTACAGCACCGCGCGCGGATTCCGTTTCCACAGCCGGCCCTCGGGCCTGAAGGTCTTGCCATGAACACCGTTGCCAGCATTCCCCTCGCCCAGCTCCAGGCCAGCGCACGCCGCCACGACCCCGGCCACGGCGCGCGATGGTCGGTCGCGGCCGTCGAGGCCCTGTACGACCTGCCCTTCATGGACCTGCTGTTCCAGGCACAGCAGGTCCATCGCGCGAACTTCGACGCGAACGAGGTGCAGCTGTCCACGCTGCTGTCCATCAAGACCGGCGGGTGTGCCGAGGACTGCGGCTACTGCCCGCAGTCGGCGCATTTCGACACCGGGCTGAAGGCAGACAAGCTGATGGCCCTGGACGACGTGCTCGAGGCGGCCCGTGCCGCACAGGCGCAGGGCGCCACGCGCTTTTGCATGGGTGCGGCCTGGCGCAGCCCGAAGGAGCGCGACATGGAGGCACTGACCGCCATGGTCACCCAGGTCAAGGCCCTGGGGCTGGAGACCTGCGTGACGGCCGGCATGCTGGAGGCCGGGCAGGCGCGCAGCCTGCGCGAGGCCGGCCTGGACTACTACAACCACAACCTCGACACCTCGCCTGACCACTACGGGCGCATCATCACCACCCGCACCTACCAGGACCGGCTGGACACCCTGGGCCATGTGCGCGATGCCGGCATCAACGTGTGTTGCGGCGGCATCGTCGGCATGGGCGAGACCCGCACCCAGCGCGCCGGGCTGATCGCCCAGCTGGCCAACCTGGACCCCTATCCGGAGTCCGTGCCGATCAACAACCTCGTGGCCGTGCCCGGCACCCCGCTGGCCGACGCCGAGCCGATCGACCCGTTCGAATTCGTTCGCACCATCGCGGTGGCGCGCATCACGATGCCCACCACGATGGTGAGGCTGTCGGCCGGACGGGAGCAGATGGACGAAGCGCTGCAGGCGCTGTGTTTTGCAGCCGGCGCCAACTCGATCTTCTACGGTGACCGCCTGCTCACCACCAGCAACCCCCAGGCCGAGCGCGACCGCGCGCTGTTTCGCAGGCTGGGACTCAAGGCGCAGGGTGCACGCCCCGAGACCCGGCCCGCGGCCGCGGGTGATTCCGGACCCGCATGAGTGCGGTGCTGGCACCGCGGCGTGTGGACGCCGCGTTCGAGATCGACCGCGCGTTTCTTGACGACCCCTACCCCACCTATGCGCGGCTGCGCCAGCGCGGCCCGGTGCTTTGGTCCGAGGCCTTCGGCGATGGCGCGTGGCTCGTGACGCGTCATGCCGATGCCGAGCGGGTGCTGGCGGACCCACGGTTTTCAGCGCGCCGCACCGGTGCCTGGGTGAACCAGGCCGGCGAGGCGATGCGCGGCGTCCAGCCACTGTTCGCACGTGCGCTGCTGTTCCTCGACGATCCTGACCATGCGCGGTTGCGCCCTTTGATGCAGCAGGCCTTCACCCCCTCTGCGCTGCAGGGCCTGCGCGAGACCATTCGCGAGCTCACCCGCGCCTTGCTGGCGCGCGCCGAGGCCACCGGTGGCACCGGGCTGGATGTGATTGCACAACTGGCCCGGCCGTTGCCGGCACAGGTGATGGCACGCCTGCTGGGCCTGCCGGAGTCGATGGACGAGCCGTTTGCAGCCTGGTCGGACGACCTTGCCGCGTTCATCGGGCACCCCAGGCCGCAGGCTGATCAGGCCCGTCGCGCCCAGACCAGCCTGCTTGCGATGGCCCGCAGTTTTGAGCCGGTGATCGCGCAGCGGCAACGGGCGCCGGGTGACGATCTGGTCGGCCGGCTGGTGCAAGCGCAGTCGCAGGGACGGGTGCATGGCACCGCCGAGTTGCTCGCGCAATGCGCCATGCTCCTGTTTGCCGGCCATGAGACCACCCGCAATCTGCTGGGCAATGCCGTGTGGTGCCTGCTGCGTGATGGTGACCGCTGGGCGCGGCTGGCCGCTGAGGTAGCCGCCGGCAAGGCACCTGATCTGGGTGCCATCGTGCGCGAGGTACTGCGCCACGAGTGCCCGGTGCAGTACACCGGGCGCCGGCTGAGCTGTGATCTGGAGCTGCATGGCCAGCGCATGCGCCGAGGCGACGCGGTCATCGTGCTGATCGGGTCGGCCAATCGGGATCCCGCCCGGCACCCGCAGCCGGACCGGTTCGACCCCTCGCGCCAGGGCAGCTCGCTGGCGTTCGGCCGGGGGCCGCATGTCTGCCTGGGCGCCGCCTTGAGTCTGATGGAAGGCCAGATCGTGCTGGACGAGATGCTGGCGCGCTGGCCGGGCTTGAGCCTGGTGCCCGATGCGCCGGGGTCGGGGCCTGCCGCCGCGGCCTGGCTGGGCAGCCCGCTGTACCGAGGCTTGCGCCACCTGCAGGTGGTGCCGGGGCGTTGCGCCGCCTGATGCCTGCGCCTGCGCGGGGTGCTACGAGCTGTGCGCTGGATCCACCGTGGCAGCCGCCGACGCAGCCGCAGCCCTGAGTTCTTCGACGGTGTAGCCCTCGCGCGTCAGTGCATGGCGCAGCCACTGCGGCTGACTGCCCTGCCCCGTCCAGGTGTCGCCCGACACCGGATGACGGTACTTCACCGCAAGGGTCTGTGCTTCAAGGGGCGGCCCGGACGCCAGCGCGCGTTCGAGGTCGTCAGGTGTCAGGCCCCAGAACTCCATCAGGGTGCGGATCGTCGCCATGGCGTGGCGGCGCAGCGCGAGCGTTTCCAGCGAAGCTTCACCGTCCAGGGGCTGATTCGACATCGTGTGGCGGTGTCTGGCGATGGGCGAAGGGTCGGTGTGCTGGGCGCGGTCGGCCCGGGCAGTGCACCCGCCCGGGGCCGGCACGGGTCAGGACGGTTCGGTATGCGCGGCCGCGGGCGGCTGGGCGCTCGGGGCCCAGCGGGTGGGCTTCGGAGTGGATCGGGTCGTTGCCGGCTGGACGGCGGCCTGGCGCATGCACCAGGCCCTTTCCTGATGTGACGTGCCTTGCAGGCAGGCCCGGGCCTGGGCGCTGGACGCGATGTCGGCCTCGCGCGCCGTTCCGGCCGGCAGCGCCACGGCCGGCACGCTGGCTGCAAGGAGCAGTGCTGCAGCGCCAGCTGACAGGAAGTGGGCCACCGGGTGGCGGATGCGGTCTCGACGCGGATGGAAGGTCATGTCGGTGTGCCGGGCCGATGGCCCCGGGGGTTCGCAGTCAGGCCAGTCTAGAGCAGTTCGGGCCAGGGTGGCGAGCCCGGTCGGCGCATGCGTGTGTAGGTGCCGTCCTACGCGCTGCGGCGGTGCGCACCGCCGCAGCGGCCGATCAGAGGGTGTCGCCGATTTCGGCGGCCAGCGAAAGCAGCTCATCGGCCGCCGGTTTGTCCCAGAGGTCGCCGATGGTCTGCACGGCATAGTGCTTCAGGAAGTCGGCCATCACCATCTGGTGGCTCCAGCCACTGGTGTCCAGGCGCCGAACCAGCGGCGAACGGCGCGCCACAAGCTGATCACGGTAGGACTGCACCCAGCGGGACTGGTCGTCCGCGGGCAGCTCGGTGAACTCACGGCGGAGCTGTTCGCGGCGCCGGCGCAGCCATTCCTCGAGCCACTTGGCCTGGCGTTTGGGTGCCCCGGTGGCCAGCGCCGCCGCGGGCGCCTCCTTGCGACGCTGGAGCTTTTGCACTTCGGCGGGCAGGATGGCGCGCAGCCAGCGTGCCGGTTCGAGCACGTCGCCGACACGGGCGGACATCTCGATGCGTCGCTCCAGGCCGCCCAGGCCCTGGCGCAGGGCCTCGGGCCCGAATTCCTCCAGCAGTTTCTCGGCCTCTTCCTGGCGGATGCCCAACTGGATGGCCAGGCCCACCAGCGGCAGGTCGACCGGGCGCACCTGGCCAGGAGCCGGCCCGTCGCTCGCGGGTCTGGAGCGGGCCTTGCGATGCACTCGGAACTGAAGATCGACGATGGTCTTGTTGTCCGGCCCCTTGGTTTCCAGCGGGCCCTCGATCTGCAGGTCGGTGACGGCGTTGATCTCGGCCACGGCAGGCAGCAGCACATCGCGCTTGAAGTAGCGGTATTCGGACTTGGCCTTCGGGTTTTCCGGCTGCCCGGTGAGCACGGGCTTCCACCACCGCCAGGGCTGGCGCGCGGTGAGGTGGCTGGGGTTGTCGACGTAGCGGGTGCAGATCTCGTAGAGCGCCAGGGCTGCGTGGCTGCGCAGCATGGTCATCAGTTCGAGCGACAGCCGGGCATACCGTTCCGGGCTGAGCAGCTGGGCGCGCAACTGGGGTGCGTAGCTCCACTCCACGGTGATGGCGCCCGTGCGTTTGTGTTTGGTGAGCGACGCGCCAGCGATCAGGCCACAGGCGTCCCAGCGTTCGAATTCGCCTTCCGTGGGGCTCTGCCATTCGACAACGGTGGAGATCATCTGCTTCAGCGTTTTCTTCAGCAGGTCGTAGTCGCGCGAGTCGAAGCGCGTGAGTTCGATGACCTCACGCAGCGGGGCGACATAGGTGTCCTGGTCGCCCTGCCCTTGGGCGATGTGCAGCAGCACATTGAAGGTCTTGCGCGTGAGCAGCGAAATCTTTCGCTCGGACGGCATCATCGCGATCGCATTGACGTGCTTTCGCACCAGCTCGATCGGAGGGGATCGAGGCTCGTCGGTGGCGTCGAACAGTCGCGTCTGGCTGGCCATGCGTGATGCTAGCAAATGCGTGAGGAAGTTTCAGCCTCGATTCTCACGTATTCCGGGTTGCAAGGAGGCTGCACCCAGCCATGGCTTCCCGTGAATGCTCACGCATCCGGTCCGTTCCGGCGGGCATCGCTCAGGATGCGTGAGTCCGGGCCTTCCTGTTTCACCTCACCTATGACGCTCGACCATCCGGGGGCGCCATGGGGCGGTGGATTTCCGGTCACGGGTGAGGTTCGAGGAGGGAGCGGATGGCGGATCGGTGCATGCGTGAGTGGATACAGGAGCGTTTGCGCATTGCAGCGGGACAGGTGCGTTTCCCGTGCCCACTCACGTTCTGTCCTGCAAGCGCTCACGCATGTTCCCGTGGGATCTCACAAGGACTCCCGCAAGGTCTCACGTTCACTCCCGCCAAGCCTCACGTATTGCTCATTAAGTCTTTGATTTAAAAGCGTTTTTGCTTCGCTAAAGGTATTGAAGGGATTGAAGGTGCTTGTATGCTTTGAACCCCTCTGGCCGCTGTGAATTTCGCTCAGGAAAGTTTGCTGTTGACAGATTAGGCTTCGATAACCCGTTTCTTGTACAGTAGCAGGATTACTGTACATCGACGGAGAGAGCATCATGGATGCCCTGGTTGCCCCGCTGCTGCGCCCACAGTCCCTGTCTCACATCATCGACCAGGCGGATCGTGCCGGGATGTTGATGGAGCAAGTCCGTGGGGCCATGCTGTCCCCATCGGCACGCAAAATCGCGCCAACCTACAACGCCAGCCAGGTCGCGGCCCTGTGTGGGGTGGAGCGCGGACAGATCAGCTATCGGCTGAGCAAGGGGGATCTGCCCTTGGGTACGCCCAACGAGTCGGGTACCCGGCGCGAATTTTCCCTGAGCGAATCACGTCAGTGGGTCAGGGATTACCGCGCCGAATTGTTGCGTCCGTCCGGCGCCGAGGCGGTCACGATCGTGTTGACCAATTTCAAGGGAGGCGTGGGAAAAACAACCACGGCGATGTCGTTGGCGCAGGGCTTGAGCCTGCGTGGACATCGGGTGCTGGCGATCGATTGCGATCCGCAAGGCAGTCTGACCACGCTGTTCGGCATCCTGCCGGATACCGAGGTGGTGGATGAGGACACCATCTTGCCGCTGTGTGTGGGCATGACGGATTCGATCCGCCCGGCGATCCGCTCGACGTACTGGGATGGCATCGATCTGGTCGCCGCAGCGCCACTGTTGTTCGGGGCCGAGTTTGCACTGCCCAGTCGTCAGCAGTCGGAAGAGTCGTTCGAGTTCTGGAACGTGCTGAATCTGGGCCTGGACGATGTGCGAGCCGAGTACGACGTGATCCTGATCGATACGCCGCCATCACTCTCCTACGTCACCATCAATGCGCTGATGGCGGCCAATGGGATGTTGATGCCCCTGCCTCCGAACGCCTTGGATGTGGCGTCGGCGGCGCAGTTCTGGCGGCTGTTCTCCGACCTGGCGGCGCAGTTGGTCCAGCAGCGCGGCGTGGCAAAGGACTTTGATTTCATCCGGGTGCTGTTGACTCGGGTGGACAGCAGTGACGCGACTGCCTCGGTGGTGCGCGACTGGATCGGGCAGGCCTATGAGGGCAAGGTGATGCCGGTGGAGATTCCGAAGACGGCCGTGGCAGCGTCTGCGGCGGCTGAGTTCGGCACGGTGTATGACGTCACCAAGTACGACGGCAACGCACGCACCTACAAGCGAGCGGCTGAAGCGTACGACAAGGTGACTGAACTGGTCGAGCAGCTGATTCGTGCCACCTGGCTGCGCCAGATCAGTGCGTGAGGCTGTGGTACGGTACCACGCGGATGGAAATGACATGACCAAGAAGCTCGCCGAGAAATCCAAGCTGATCAGCCTGCCCCCCTCCCGCACCGCGGAGGAGACTTCAGCAGCCATGCCGCCCGCGTCGCCGGCGGCGTCGCTCGGACCGCTGGGCGCGGGAGCCAAGCGCAGCTACACCGGCGTCGGTGAAATGATGGGGGTGCTGGGCAAGACCAGCCCCTTGGGCCGCGAGCTCGAGGAGGTCAAGGCGCGCTTGCGGGAGTTCGAAGGATCGGTCCCCGTCAAGCTGCTGGATCCGCGTCAGATCGGGCGGAGTCGTCTTGCCAATCGCCACGAGTCGGAGTTTGCGTCTGAAGAGTTTGCCCGACTGAAGGACGAGATCTCCACTGCCGGTGTGAACGTCCAGCCCATCAAGGTCCGCCCGGTTCCAGAAGTGGACGGGGTGACCTATGAAGTGGTGTATGGTCATCGCCGCCACCGTGCATGCCTGGACCTTGGCATTCAGGTGCTGGCCATGGTGGAGACGCTGGAGGATCGCGATCTCTGGCTTCAGATGGACCGTGAGAATCGGGAGCGTCTGAACCTGAGTCCCTGGGAGCAGGGAAAGAGCATTCAGCGCGCCTTGCAGGCGGGCCTGTTTCCTTCAGTGCGTCGCCTCGCTGAAGAGGCGGGCATTGACCACAGCAATGCGTCGAAGGCCCTGAAACTCGCGGAGCTGCCACCCGCGGTGGTCGAGGCGTTCTCGTCCCCGGCCGACCTGCAGATTCACTGGGCCCGCCCGCTGGGTGAGGCGCTGCAGAAGGATCCGGAGTCTGTCGTCGAACGAGCCAAGGCCATTGCCGCGCGTGGTACGGTACCACGCCCGCCGAAGCAGGTGCTCGACGAACTCCTCGGCGTCGGCTCGCCCGCGGCAGACGTGGTCCGCCAGCTGAAAGACGGCGACAAACTGCTCGCCCAGATCACCACCCGCCGTTCGGGTCGCATCTCGATCGAGCTGCATCGCGCCGTCGAGATCGAGCAGCTTGAACAGGCCCTGCGCAAACTGCTGCAGGGCTGAACCTCAAAAACAAGGGCCGTGGTACCGTACCACGGCCATCTCAGGCTTGTGCGCCCTCGCAGCGCGCGCTGTGCCCAACCCTGAAGCCACCGTTGCGAAGGCTCAGGGTGTGCCTGCCAGACCCGGCCGGTGTCGTATGTGAGCCCCAGCAGGAACCAATTTCACACCGAGCGACGCAGCCCCGACCGCCACCGGGCCCCTGTCACGCGCGTGTCCAGTGGCTGATCGGGAGCCTCCATGTTGTGCTGCCGCGCCAGGCGGCGCAGAAAGCGCGTCACCACACGGCCCAGCGATGCGGGCGTCGGGCCCGACAAGCACGCCGCGACGGACAAGTCCTGAGAACGTGAGTCTTCGCGGGAAGGCCTGCCGGCTCGACCGAAGCGCAAGATCACAGGGCAGGGCTGGCCAACGATATGGCCTGATGCGAAGGCCACAGACGCCTCGCGCCAGCCGACGGGCTGAGCCAACACGTCCAGGCGATGTGCGTGACACAACGCCCGCGCATGTGCGCTCAAGTGAGCCTTTGCGTGAGGCCCCACGTGAGAGTTTGCGTGAAGCCCGGCGGGGCCTTCCCCGCCGGTTGTCGCTGCATCGCCAGCGTGAACCCGCACTTCATCATTGGTGCCATCCGGATGCGCACCCCCGTCCAGCGGCATGCGCAGCTCGGCCAGGTGCCTGAATGTCACGCCGCCCTCGAGCCAGACGGCCAGCAAGGCGCGCAGACGCCGAGCCCGGCGGGACTCCTTCAGCGACTCCGCCGCGCGGCTCACCTGAACGGCGTCCCAGTTCAAGCTTCGGCGGGGTGCCGTTGCCGTCGATACGGCGGGTGGCTCCCAGCCCAGAAAACGGGCGACAACACGGATGGCAAGCCGGCGCGCACCCTGATCGAGGCTGCCACGGAAAGGACGCCAGCGCGGATCATGGCGTGCCACCGGCTGCCGACAGGACCACCGTTGTGGAATGGCTGCCAGGAAGTGCGCATAGTCGTGCAAGGCGGTATCGGCCAGATCCAAAAATGACTGCCGGCGCTCGATGCTGCACCACCACACGAACCGTTCCAGCTCACGTCGATACAAGGCTCTTGTTCCCGCGGCAATGCCCAGCGCGTCCAGCCACCGTGTCATGCGCTCGACTTCCATGTGCGCCATCGCCCAGCCGCCATGCCAGGCGGAGCCTGCGGCCGCCTCTGTCGCAAGGTCGACGCGCGACGATGACACCTTGTCCGACGCAGCGCCTATGGGCAGCGCGGATGTCGTGGAACCGCGTTGCCAATGGACGGACTGGGTCTCCAACCACGTGTGCACCTGGCGAGCCTGAACCGCACCGACCGCCCACATGCTGTGAAACCAGGCTTCGCCGGTCTGCCGAATGTGGGCCAGCGCGGCGTCGAGCGAAGCGATCCCCAGTGCACGAAAACCGGCCGCCAGGCGGGGGCTGAACCACAGGCTGCAGGGATCACCGGGCCGTGGCGGCGCGAGGAGCAGACTCTCCAGCGCGTTCAGGGCGCGCACAGGATCACCCGACGACAAGGCCGCAGGCATGACGTCGTCCGCCACCGTGTCAAGACCGAAATGCTCGCGGAACAGTTCAAGCAGTTCGCTCTCGCCGTACATGTCCACGTCGATCTGCTGTTCCTCGATCCAGTCGGCCAGCGAGGGCAGGGCACGCACCGCCTGAGCTGCCTGTGCGCCTTCGAGGACATGCAAGGCCTCCTCGACTCGACGATCAGGCGGCAAGCTCGCATGGGCGGCGCGCGCCACCCGGACCACGGCTGCCAGCAGGCGTCTGCGCTGGGACTCGATGTGCCGAAGATCCAGGCCCGCTGCATCGCGGCCAAGGTACCGAACCCAGGCCACACGGGGGTCCAGGCCTTGGAAGCATGCCCGCAGAAACGCCACCTGCGGACGCCCGAGGCAGTGCTCCTGGCGAATCACCTGGGTCCTGGCACCACGAGGGCGTCCCCGGCGATGCCCGCCAGCATCAGTGCTCCGATCCAAGTCACCGTTGGCAAAACCGGCTGTCGGAAACGCCCCCGCAGAGGACGCACGCATCACAACCCCCAGGTCAAAAACACGGTCGGCAGGTTAGCACATTAAAAAAATGACATGAATACGGATCGAACCCTGGCACATCACCCGGGTCGCCCGCGCCGGCGCGCTCACCATCTGTCACCCCTGGCGACCCGCGCAGTCCGCCAGACATGGCCAGATGCCACCCCGGGTCCCTATACTGTCGTCATGAAGCAACTGTTGTCGGTGCAAGACCTATGAGTGGCAAGCCCGTGAAGACGCGCATCCAGGAGGATGGCCTGCGTTACACCTCCAAAGTCGGCGGCTCGCCCTTCCTCGGAAACGGCCATACCCGTTCGTGTTTCAAGTGCGGCAAGCATCGTCCTGCCGACCAACTGCAGGCCAAGCGCGTCCTGGGACGCACCGAGATGGTCTGCAAGCCCTCCTGCAAGGAACTGGCCGAGACCGAGGGCAGCTGAACCGCAGCTTGTCCACAGCAACGGTGGACAGGGCTGTGGACAGCCTGTGGCCGTGGGATCGGGGGTGGCCGCGAAGCCGCGCCAGTCCTGGGCCGGCTCTGGAATGCCGCACATTCGAGCAGGGGCGCAGGGCCACGCGGCGCCCCGGGGCCTGAACCGGCCGCGGCAACCCGGCACGGCACGGCAGTCTGATCGTGGTGTCTGCCACCAAGGGGGGAGGGGGATCATCCTCTTGTCTGAGGACAGCCCGCCCGAAGCTGCCTAACTTCCACATGTCGGACCCTAACTGGAGACCCACATGCTGGAGCAAGCCCTGCTGTCGCCCGTCAGACGCCAGCCACCGCCCGAGCGGCCCACCCTGTCCTATGCCGGACCGGAGCGCCGCAGCCAGCCCGCGAGACACTGGCCCGCCGCGCTGCTCGACGAGATCGACTACGGCGTGCTGCTGGTCGACCGTCACCTGCGCCTGACCCATGCCAATCGCGCCGCCCGTGCGCGGATCGACGGCCACTCGGCCCTGTGCCTGCACACCGGAGCACTGAGCTGCCGCGAGGCGACCGACCGTCACGCACTCGAGTCCGCCGTCCTGCTGGCGGCCGACCGGGGGCTGCGCCGCCTGCTGCACCTGGGGCAGGGGCAGAACGGCATCGGCATCGCGGTGCTGCCCATCCCGGGCGACGCCCCGGCTGGTGCCTGCGTGATGCTGCTCATGTCGCGTCCCCATGTGTGTGAGCCCTTGTCGACCGAGTGGTTTGCGCGGATCCACGGCCTGACCGCCACGGAAAGCCGGGTGCTGCAGGCCTTGTGCGCCGGGCAGCCACCCTCCGACATCGCCGAGCGCCTGGGTGTGGCCCTGTCGACCGTGCGCACCCACGTGAGCACGATCCGCTCCAAGACCGGCACCGCCAGCGTGCGCGAACTGCTGCAGCAGGTGGCGCAACTGCCGCCCATGCTGCATGCGCTGCGCCTGTGACGGGCCACCGTCGCGTGCGTACACTTGCTCGATGCCCGGCGCGCGTCATGCGCCGGGTCGGCACTGACACCCTCCCATGCTCCGCACGCGTCGACTGCTTTTCTCACTTGGTGCCATCCTTGTCGCCTCGGCGCTGAGCGCACTGCCCGACGCGCAGGCGCAGTCGCTCGAACGGGCCAGCGTCCGACATGGCGACATCGACGTGCCGGTCGAGATCGCGCGTCCGCAGGGCGACGGGCCCTGGCCGCCGGTGCTCTACATCCATGCCAAACGGGGCTTCGAGGACGTCGACCGCGAGCACATGCGTGCCCTGGCCAGGGCAGGTTTCCTGGTCATGGCGCCGGACTGGCTCACACCCAACATGGTCGAGCGCTGGCCTGACCGGCATGTGCCGGAAACCGAAGCAGACGTCGATGCCGCCCTGACCGCCCTGCGTGGTCATCCTCAGGCCTGCCGGCAACCGGTGGGTATCGTCGGCAAGTCGCGGGGCCCTTACTTCGCCGTGCTGCTCGCCGCGCGTCGACCGCACGACGTGGCGGCCATCGTGGCCTGGTATGGCCACTTCCAGCATCCCAATGCACCCGAACCGCAGCAGCTGTTTTCCGTGGCACCCGAGCTCGCGCGGATCCAGTCCCCGGTGCTGATGCTGATCGGTGACGCCGACTATGAACTGCGGCGCATGGTCAACGGGCGGGCCTTCTACGCGCTGTGGGAACGCGGCGTGCCCACCGAGTTGCAGATGTACCCGCTGGCACGCCGTGCCTTCGACTTCCGTGCTGACCAGACGCCCGAAGAAAAACTGGCCACCCGTCACGCGATGGGGCGCGAGCTGGACTGGCTGCGGCGCCACCTCCGGCGCGTGCCCGGTTGTGGCTGACGCCCCCGTTTGCCGCACGGCGAGACGGCCGACCCACGATCCGAGGACATGACATGAGCGGACCCACCGTCGACTTCTGGCAGTCGCGTTTTGCGACCGGCACCACGCCCTGGGACCGCGGTGCGGTGCATCCACAACTCCAGGCCTGGGTCGACGCCGGACGACTGGCTTCCGGCCAGCGTGTCGTGGTGCCAGGCTGCGGCAACGGCTGGGAAGTGGCGGCCCTTGCTGCGCATGGCGCAAGCGTCACCGGCATCGACTACGCACCAGCGGCCGTCGAGGCCACACGACATCGGCTGATGGCCGCAGGTCTGCAGGCACGGGTCGAACAGGCCGATGTGCTGCAGTGGCAACCGCCAGAACCCGTGGACGTCATCTATGAGCAGACCTGCCTGTGCGCGCTGCATCCCGATCACTGGGTGGCGTATGCGCTGCAGCTGCAGCGCTGGCTCGCGCCCCAGGGCCGTTTGCTGGCGCTGTTCGTGCAGATGCCAAGGGATGGCGCGGCACAAGGGCTGATCGAAGGACCGCCCTATCACTGCGACATCAACGCCATGAGGGCCTTGTTTGCATCGCCGCACTGGGAATGGCCACGGCCGCCTTATGAGCGTGTGGCGCATCCCAACGGCATGACCGAACTGGTGGTTGAACTGGTGCGCGCGTGACGCCTGCGCCCGAGCCCGGCTTGCTGCATCCGATTGCCGGAATCAGGCCCGCAGGGCACGCCGCACACGATCGCCCAGGCCCCGCAGGCGCGCCACCGGCTCATTCGAGTACACGAAGCGGATGTACTGGTCGCCATGCACGACGCCCCAGCCCTGCATGCCGGTGGCGGCGACGCCCTGGGCCAGCAAACGCTGTGACATCGTGGCACCGTCGAGTCCATGGTCGCTGACGCGCAGCAGCATCGACCATCCACCTTGCGGCAGCCCGAAGGGCAGGCCGCGCAGCTCGTGAGCGAGCAGATCGCGCCGCCTTTCGAGTTCGCCGACGTACTGGCCCATCGAGACGGACGAGTCGGCCAGGGCCAGGGCCGCCGCTTCCTGGGCGATCCCGACCGGGACCACGCAGTTGGCGATGGTCACGGCGGCAATGTCCGCCATGCGAGACGACGGGCCGACGATCCAACCGATACGCCAGCCGATCATCCGCAGCTCCTTCGAGGCACTGCCCACGCTGATCGTGCGTTCGTGCATGCCGGGCAGACCGGCCGGATGGATGACCCGCAGCCCGTCGTGAATCAGGCGTTCCATGGCTGCGTCGACGATGAGCAGCAGATCGTGCGAGCAGCACAGCTGCGCGACAAACTGCCAGTCCCCGGCATCGAAGACGGCACCGCTGGGCATGGACGGCGACATCAGCAGCATGGCCCGGGTGCGCGGCATGATGGCCGCCCGCAGGGCCTCACGATCCAGTCGCCAGGGGGCGCCAGGCGAAAACAGCAAGGGCACCATGCGCGGGGCACCGCCAGCCAGGCGGATGCGATTGAGCAGCCCGGCATAGGTGGGGTCGGTGACGATCACTTCGTCGCCGACCTCGATCGAGGCCAGCAGGACATTCAGGATGCCAGCCAGGCCACCCGGGGTGATCACGCAGTTCGATGTGTCGTAGCTCACGCCTGCGGTGGCTGCCACGTGCGCGGCCGCTGCCTTGCGCAGCCCCGGCTGACCGAGGAACGGAAGGTAGCTGTTGTCCGTGTCGTTCGACGCCGCGGCGCGCGTGCGTTCGATGGCAGCAGGGCAGGGCGGCAGGTCGACGTCCAGGTTCTCCAGGCGCAGCAGGTCGGTCGCGGCATGATCGGCAATGTCGCCCATGCGTTCCACGCCGATGCTGACGATGTCGCGAAGACGTTCCGGTCGGTGAGGCATGGGGGCTCCTGGTTGCTCAATTTCTATCGATTATCGATAATATAGTCGCAACGATCCCGGCGCACCATGGTTTCCCTCGACGACCCTCATGCACCCGCCCTCAGCCAGTCGCTGGTGCAGGCCCTGGCCCAACGCATCATCGACGGGAGCCTGCCGGCAGGCGAACGGGTGCGGCAGGAGCAGGTGGCGGCGGAGTTCCAGGTGAGTCAGGCCGTGGTGCGCGAAGCGTTCCGCGCCCTCGAAGCGCGGGGCCTGCTGATCAGCCTGCCGCGCCGCGGTGTGCGGGTGCCCCGCCTCGATCGCGCCAGCGTGCACGAACTCACCGTGATGCGTGCGGCCCTGGAGCCCGCAGCCCTGCGCGAGGCCCTGGCACACCCCGAGCGCGACTGGCTGGCCGACGCCCAGGCGGCGATTGCGCAGGCCGACCGATCGCGTGACATCGTCGCCTGGGAGGCCGCCAACCAGCGCTTTCATCGGGCACTGACCCGCGGCTGCCGCATGCCGCGCCTCATGCAGCAGATCGACGACCTGCATCTGGCCAGCGCGCGCTACCTGCACGCCTGCTGGGCGCGCCTGGGCTGGCAGACCCGGTCCCAGGCCGATCACCTCAGCCTGGTGCAACTGATCATGCGCGGTGACCAAGAGGCGGCCTGTGAAGCCCTGCGCCAGCACATCACCGACGCCGGCGCGGCCCTGGAAAGCGTGATCGACTGAGCGGCTGCGGCGGGCCCGTGCGGTGCGGCCATCACCGGCCTCACAGCAGCACGGGTGGCCAGGGTGGCTGCGTCACCGGGTCGTCGAGCCGTACCTCGAGCGAGATCGACCACCGGTCATCGGTGCGCACGCACCTGAGCACACCGTGACCCGAGCCGGGTCTCGGCAGCAGGCCACCGGCAGCCGCGAGGCTCAGGCAGGTGCCATCAGGCAGCGTCACCGACTCCTGCATCCACAGGGCATCGCCCGGCAGATTCATGGCACGCATCGGCGCGTGCCATGGCGGCGCCAGCACCCAGGCGCCGACCGGGGTGTCGCCGAGCTGGATCGTCCCGATGCCGCTGTGGTGATGGTCTCCGGACACCAGCAGGAAGCGGCCAGGCACATGCTGCATCAACTGCGTCAGCAGCCAGGCACGTTCGTCGCGCTCGCCGATCAAGGTATGGCTCACCCGTGGGCTGGCCGGATCGGCGCCGGGCAGGCGGGCCGGGAACAGGGCGCTCGCGCTAACCAGCACATGCAGGCGCCCGGGGCCATGTTGTGCGTCGCGTGCCTCGAGCCAGGCTGCAAAGGCCTGGCGCGCCAGCGGATGAATGATGTGCCGCACGCCTGCGCGGGCGCTGCGGCGCCGGTGCAACCAGGTGTCGAGCACGAAAAATCGAACGTCCCCCAGCTCGCAGGTGAACCACCCTTGTGTGCGCAGCGTCTCCGGCAGTGCCATGCACTGATACGCGCGTGCGGCCTGACGCACCGTCTCGCGAGCCAGCCGTTCGCGCCGCAGCGCATAGGCGGGCCGGGACGCCTGACCCCGAAACAGTGGCCTGCCCGCCGGATAGTCATCGATGAACTCGTGATCGTCCGGCAGGCACACCGCCGGCAGGCTCGCCAGCAGTCGGCGCATCGCCGCGGTGGTGAATGACTGATGGTGGCGATGCAGATAGCGCTCCATCGCACTGAGGGGCTCGGCCAGGGCGAGTGGCCGCTCGGCGTAGATCTGCCCGCCGAGCATCAGCAGCATCTGAGGCTGGATCGAACCTTGGTGCAGGGCCTGCCAGGCCTGACGCAGGCTTTGCTCTGCGCGCACATGGTCGATCGCCAGGCCCGGCGAGCGGCAGCAGCCCAGCAGCACCTGCACAGCTTCCTGGGTCGGTGCCTGTGCCGGCCCGGTGGCTGCAGGCGACGCAAGCGCTGCGCGCGGCAACATCGCGCGTGGCACGGCGGAGGCGCCGGGTTGCCTGCGCTGCGCGGACAACGTGGGCGCAAAGGGCAGGTCCATGAGGCGCACCAGCTCGGCCGCCTCGGCTCGGGCGTCGGCGATCGCCTGCCAGGCCGACGCCGGCGTCAGCGCAAGCCCTGCGGTGTGCGAGGCGCACTCGATGCGCAGGTCACACGCGGCCATGCCTTCAACCAGCGCCACCTGGCCATGCGCCACACGCAGGCCAGGCCGACCGGCCCCACGGCCCGGGCCGCGAAAGCCATGCAGCGCCGGCACAGCCGGATCGAGCGAACTGACCTCAAGCGGCACCAGGCGTGCCAGCGAGCGCCGCCCTCGCGGCCAGACCAGCGCGATCGCGTGATCGTCCGGACCCTGGCGACCGTGGGCCTGGCCGTTGTCGAGCACGAAGGCGAGGCCGAGGCGGCGCTGTCCATCGGATTCAACCACTGGACCGAAAAACGGACCGGCCTGGGGAAGCCGCAGCGTCGTGTCCACCGGTGCCGGTGACGCAGCGGCCGAGGGCGCGGCCTGCGCACGCGACCAGGCCTCGTTCAAGAGCGCCGCAAGGCGGTCGTAGGTGCTCGCCCGGCCGTTCTCGGACCGCATCGCATGCTGTCCGATCAGCACGTCCAGGTGGCCGTGGCCCTCGATGATGTCGCACACCTCCACCGTGTCCCCGCCGGGGCCACGACACCCGAAGGCATCGGCCCACCCGGGGTGGATGCGGCGAAAGTGGGCGGCCGATCGACGCGCACTTTCGGCGTCGAACAGATCGTTGAGTTCACCATGGACAAACCGCAGCGGCAGGGCCAGGTGGCGAGCGATCGCATCGTCGGTGGCATGCACGTGAAAACCGTCTTCGGAGCACAGGCGCTCCTGGTCGAAGAACTTGGCACCCTGGGCAAACAGCCGCACGCTGCCGGCGCCGAACAGGCGGGGGAGGGCGGCGTGCGTGGCGGCATTGATCTGGGCATGGGCATACATGCCCCCGAGCAGGAAACGCACGCGGCGGCAGGTGGCGCAATCGTCATCGTGCTGTCGCTCGACCTCGCCCTCGGCCGGGCAATGTTCGCCGGCGGGCACGGGCAGGCCCGAGAACAGCCGGTCGGCCAGGGTCTCGGCGAGCGAGACCACCGGGCCGCGAACGGCCAGCGGCACCATCGTGCGGCCGGCCAGGTCGCGCAGCCAGGCGGGGATGCGTGTTTTGGTCTGCGCCGCGCGCGAACCCACGACAAACGGATGGGTCTGGCTGGTCACCAGGCTCGCCAGCTTGGGGCACAGCGGCGGCCTGTGGCCGGCCGAGGAGCAAGCGTGCGGGGCCTCCAGCAACGGATAGGACAGCCGGCCGTGCAGCAGCCCGATCAGCAGTGCCGCGGCGCCCATGCACTGGCCGAAGGCATGGATCTGCAGCGGGTCGGGCGGCACGCCCGTGGCCGGCCCGTCGAGTTCGGCGGCCAGCACGGCCAGGATGTGGTCGACCGCTGCCGGCGCGTCGATCAGGCCCAGCTGGTCGACGGTGCAGGGCTCGATCGCAGCGCGGGTGCGTGGACTCATGCGCGAGTCAAGGATCCACACCTCCCAGCCCTGCGCATGCAGGTGTTCGGCAAAGTTGCGATCGGTCGTCTTGAAGGTGAACGACAGGCCCGACATGTCGAAGGCGTGCATCAGCAACACCACCCGGGCCTGGCGCACCGGATGTCCGCACCAGGACCCGGGTTGTACGGGCGTGGGCACCGGCTCCCGTGTCTGGAGATCGATCTGCCGGTAACGCCACAGGCGCAGCGGCAGGGGAGAGGGGTCCTCGCGGCCGTCGTCGCTGGACGAGTGGCCGCGTGGCACCCACAAGGTGGTCTCTTCCGGGGCAAGAGCGTGGACCTTGCCGTTGGCGAGCACCACGCGCAGGGCCACGTCCTCAGCGCTGGCGTCGTCGAGCACCGGCCGGTCGGAATAGTCGGGGCGGCGCCATTCCATGCCCCGCGTCAACAGCAGCCAGCGCCCGAGCAGCGCCGGATAGGCCAGCAGCGACTGCATCGCCTCGACACTGTCGCCCGGACCGTGCACCGCGGCCGGCGTATCGCGCAGGGCCGACTGCAGGTCCATCGAAAACTGCGCCGCCGCATCGGCACGCCATGCCGGCAGCCCGCCACGCCCTGCGCCCTTCTGTGCGTACAGCCACAGGCGTGGCTGGGTCAGCTGCTCGGCCAGCGGCAGGCGCAACTGCTGCGGCCTGCGCACACCACTGTGGTCATCGTCGCCACGCGGCCGGCCCCAGCGCCGGGCGATGTGGGTGAAGATCTGCGACCAGCTCGCGGCATAGCCGACGTCCTTGACGCCCACCAGATGCAGGTGCTGGGGCGCCGCGGGGGCATCGAGCTGGTGATGCAGCGCGAGTTGCAGGTCATACCGCACCTGGCGCTGCTGCGTGGCCTGCCAGGCCAGCGCCAGCACGGTGCGGTGCTCGCGAAGCAGCCGTTGCACCAGGGGCCAGCCGTCGCGCGCCAGGTCGCGCCGGCCGCGCATCAGCCACCAGGTCAGCCCCACCCGCGGCAGGCCGGCCAGCCCTCGGATGACACCCAGCACCGGCCAGGATGGCGACCACGCAAACAGGTCGATGTGGCCGCTGGCCACGCGGTACTCGGCCCGACGCGACGGTGCGCCATCGTCGGCCGGCACCGCCACCAGTCGCAGCCGCCCTTGCACCTGCGTCAGGCGGTGCAGGGGATCCTGGTCCCAGACGGCCGACCAGTCATGCGCGCGCATGTCGAGCTGCAGGTCTGCCTGGACCGCGTCCCGGGCCAGTGCCGCATGCAGGGCACCGCGCAGCGGCAGCCGGGCCTGCACCAGGCGTTCGCTCACCGACAGGTCGAACACCTGTGCCTCGCTGTCGGTCAGCACGGGCGCCCGGGGTGCACGTGGCACCCGGGGCGCCGTGGCCTTCGGCGGTGACCCGCCCGGCCCGCATGCTGCCGGGGCATGTGCAGGTTCGTAGGCCATGGCACGTTCAGCCAGCGCGGTGATGGTCCACAGCGGGTTGCAGCCCAGCGAGGTCGGCACGATCGAGCCGTCCAGGACCTGCAGACCCGGCCACAGCTCGTTCGGCCCCTTCCATACCTGGCCGAGGTGGTTGACGACCCCCTGAGCGAAGCTGTCGCCCATCGGGCAGCCGCCCAGTGGGTGCACGGTCATCGACACCGGCTCGGGCAGTGGCGGGTCGGCCAGCGCGGCCACACCCGCGGGCAGGGCGCGCCACAGCGGCGTGTGCAGGTGCACGGCCCCCCCGCTGCCGCGTTGAAGGGTGTCGAACACCCGCTGCTGATGCCGGTGCGTGGGCTGCTCCTCGGGACGCACCCAGTACGGCACCGCCCCATCCATCTCGGGCAGCCACACGATGCGTCCGGCCGATCCGTCGTGGCCCATCGTCAGCAGCATCTGGGTGTGGCGTGCCAATGCCGGTGAGGCGGCCAGCGGGTCCGATCGGCCGACACTGCGCGGCGTGCGCCATGTTCGCCCCAGGTGGTGCAGCGACCAGGTCGTTGCCAGGATCTCCTGGTAGGCGCGTGCCAGCGCGCCGGGTGCTGCGCCGTCCTGGATCACGAGGCGTTCGTCCAGTGCGAGCCGATCGCGCCGGTCGATCACGGTGGTGATGGTGGGCCCGATGCCGGCGCCTTCCGGCCGAGTTGCCGCTGCGGCGCCGGGGTGGGTCTGCGCGCCACGGCCGACACCACCGACGACCTCGGGCAGGTCGGCCAGGGCAGTGATGCTGTCGCCGTTGCCGCTCAGGCGGGTGCCGAGGGCCGGTGACAGAGTCAGGCGGCCGGCGGCCAGCCGCTGCGAGCGCAGCAGCAGCTCGGTGCTGCCAAAGGTGCCGGCCGCCAGCACCACGCGCCGGGCGAGCAGGGTGTGGCCGTGCATGGCCACGGCGTCGCTCAGGCGCTGCGCATCGTGGGCATGTTCGGTGGCCAGCACCCGCACGGCCCAGCGCCCGTCGTCGGTGGGCCACAGCGCATGCACGAGGCAGCGTGTGACGAGTTCGGCGCCGTGTGCCTCGGCCTTTGCGAGGTAGTTGCTCGTCAGCGTGCGTTTGGCGCCGGGCACGTTGCAGCCGGTGAAGCAGTCGCCACACTTCGTGCAGTGCGCCAGGTCGATCGTGAGTTCGGCCGGCGAGGTCGCGGCGTTCAACACCGAGGCGAGCCGCTGATGTGCCCGGGCCTTGGGCAGGCCGGCCAGCGATTCGGCGCTGTGGGTGCCGAGCATCTGCCCGGCCCGCTCGAAGCCGGCCTCAAGGCTCACGCCGTCAGGCTGGCGCCCGTCCAGCGCGTGGCGGATCTCGGCCGGCCACTCCGGCTGGCCCAGCACGTCGGGGTCGGGGCGCATCATCACGCCGGCGTTGATGAGGCTGCCACCCCCCAGGCCACTGGCGACCAACGCGCCCAGTCCCTGTCCGACGCGCAAGTCGAACAGGCCGTTGGGGTTGCCGATCGGGCCGTCGGGGCCGTGGACCCGGGCGAACTTGACGAGCTGGCCGGCGGTGTTCGGGAACTCGCCCGGCAGGTACTCGCTGCCGCGCTCCAGCACCACCACGCGATGCTCGCGTTCACTCAGGCGCAGCGCCGCCACGCTGCCGCCGTAGCCTGATCCGACGATGACCGTGTCAAGCTCGATGCAGCCCGCGGCATCGCGTGCCTGGGGCACGAGCCAGTCGACCAGGGCGCTCGACAGCGGCGGCGCCACGTCAGGCCTCGCCCAGACTGCGCAGCGTGTGGGCCAGCTGTTCAGGGCTGACCGGCTTGTGCAGCAGGGGCAGCCCGGATCGGGTGGCCTGCTCGATGCGCAGGGGAGCGGTGTCGCCGGTGATCAGCACGATCGGCAGGTCGGGCAGGCGCTCGCGCAGGCGTTGCGCCGACACGATGCCGTCTTCGCCGTGGCGCAGGCGCAGGTCACACAGGCACACGCGCCAGGGCGGCGTTGGGGTGTCGCCGAGTGCATCGAGGCGGGCGAGTGCGGCCTGCAGGCCCTCGGCCTCGTCGACCTGCGCGCCCCAGGAGCACAGCAGCTCGCGCATGCCGGCGCGCACCAGCTCTTCGTCGTCGATGACCAGCACGCGCCAGCCCGCCAGCTCGACCCGCGGCACGGCCATCGTGCCTGGGCTGGCATCGTCCTGACTCACCGGGCGCAGCGGCAGATGCAACGCAAAGCGTGTGCCCTCACCTGGAGCGGACGACACCTGCACCGTGCCCTCCATCAGGGTGGTGAGCCGCGCGACGATCGACAGGCCCAGCCCCAGGCCCTTGCGGTGGTCCCGTTCGGCATTGCCCACCTGATAGAACTCCTCGAACACGAGCGCGTGCTCTTCGGGCGGGATGCCGCAGCCGCTGTCTGCCACGGCCAGCACCAGCCACGTGTCCTGGGCCCGGGCCGACAGGACGATGCGGCCCTGTTCGGTGAACTTCAGTGCGTTGTCCAGCAGGTTGCGCAGCGAGCGCTCGACCAGCACCGGGTCGAGCATGACGATGAGGTCGTCGCACTCCACCTCGATCGACAGCGGCCGGGGCCCGGCCAGACGACGCGTATCGGCTGCCAGGCGCTCGAGCAAGGGCCGCAGGGCCACCGGGTGCGGCGCGACCTCGACGATGCCGGCATCCAGGCGGGAGATGTCGAGCAGGTTGTCGAGCAGCTCGCCCAGCACACGGCTGGCCGCGGCGATGTGGCGTGCGATGTCGCGGTGCTGCTGGGTCTGCGCGGTGTCTTCGAGCACGCCGGTGAACAGGCCCAGCGCATGGGCGGGCTGGCGCAGATCGTGGCTCGCATTGGCCAGGAAGCGCGACTTCGCGCGATTGGCCTCCTCCGCGCGCTGGCGTGCCGCATCGGTCAGTGCCTTTTCGCGCCGCAATTGCTCGACCACCTGCTCGCGCTCGAACCGGATCACCACCGAGCGTTCGAACACGTCGCCCAGGTGACGCGACAGGCGCACCATCAGCACACCGAACACGCACAGCGTGACCACCACGATCCAGGAGCGTTCACCGCCGTACACGGCCCAGTCGTAGGTGAGCGCCGGCAGCGCCAGGCCGAGCACCCACAGGTAACCGGTGCGGTAGGACGCAAACGTCGCAGCGCCGGCCGTCAGCGCCAGCAGCGTCACCACCGTGAGTGCCACGCGCGACTCGACCGACAGGTGCGCGAAGAAGAGCAGCGGCAGCGAGCCTGTCCACAGTCCGTTGAAGATCGCGAAGCCCAGGTAGTGGCGCAGCGCGCGGTCGTCGCGTGCCCGCTGGCCGGCGATGACCTGCCGGCTGAAGCGCACCCGCCACAGCGCCGGTCCGAGGTACAGCAGCACCCAGGCGGCAACCCACAACGGCACCACGTCCGAGGCCAGCACCACGGCGATCAGCAGCGCACCGACAAACGTGGAGGCAGCCGCACCGACCGATTGCTCGGCCAGCAGTCGCACCCGTTCGGGCAGCATCGTGGGCGGCACCTCGCTGGCGGCGCCGAGGGCCTCGGCGGGCGATTCAGGCGCCGTATCGCCAGGGGGGTCGACGGGCATGGCCGCACTCATGCCTCGAAGTCCTGCAGGCGCAGGCCCATGCGCGCGATCGCATACACCGCTTCGGTGCGGCTGTGCACGTCCAGCGCAGCGAACACCGCGGACAGATGCGTCTTGACCGTCGCCTCGCTGATGCCGAGTTCGCGTGCAATGACCTTGTTGGACTTGCCTTGCACGACCTTGGCCAGGGTCTCGGCCTGCCGCCCGGACAGCCCCAGGCGCGCAATGCGTTCACGCGCCGGCAGTTCAGTGGTCGTGGCCCCGGGGCGCCGTGCGCCGCCGGCCAGGCACACCGGTGGCAGGTAGATGCCGCCGCTCAGCACCACCCGCAATGCAGCCATCATCGTGCGGGAGTCGGTTTGTTTCTGGATGAAACCCATGGCACCCGCCTCGATCGCCTGCCAGACGACCTGCACGTCCTCGCTGCCCGACAGCACGACCACGGGAGTGCCTTCGGCGCGCGCGCGCAGCGTGAGCAGGGCATCCAGGCCCACCATGCCGGGCATGTGCAGGTCGAGCAGGACCAGGTCGAGCCCGACCTCCTGGCCGATCACGTGCAGGGCCTCCTGCACATTCACCGCATGCAGGATCCCGGCCTGCGGATCGAGGTGTCGCAGCACCAGCTCCATGCCTTCGCGGAACAGCGCGTGATCGTCGACCAGCAGCAGCTTCATCAGGATCCCTTGCAAGCCCGTGCCCATTCTGGCGCCCGACTGCGGTGTCCACAAGACATGGGGCCTCCGACAAAAGGATGAGGGCCGGTGTCCGGGGTGTCGCCTGTTCGGGGTACAGACGGCATGACCCTCATCTCCCCATACTTGTGTTGGACGCCCGGTGCACGCTGGCGCAGACTGTGGTCGATGCCGCACGCCAGCGGACGCCTCGGCCGCTGCGCGGTGATGCCCAAGGGCACAACCTGCATCAACACACCGGTCGGCCGTGCGGAGCGAGGCGCCGCCAGCCGATCACCGTCGGGAGCAACCCATGGCCAGCACGCCCGAGCCGAGACACACCTCGGCCACCGCATTCGTCGACCCCAAGGTCCAGACCATTCCCGTCACGGACGGCATCATCGAGAAGATCCACCCCTTCTTCCCGCAGTCGTCCAAGGTGATCTCGGGCTATCTGTCCGAGGAGCAGCTGTACTGGAAGGTGAACTACCACTGGGAGGTGCTGCTCGAGGCGCTCGATCACTGCGCAGGGCTGGCCATCGACACGCGCCACAAGGAGGCCCTGGCGGCCATCAAGGCCTCGCTCAACACCAACAAGCCGGATCCGGCCACCGGTTATCGCAAGTCGAAAAAGCCCGGCGAGCCGAAGGACAAGTCATCGCACGAGACCATCCTCAAGCGGCATGCGCTGGTCAAGCAGGGCAAACGTGACCTGAAGGCCGTCATCGAGGCGGCCGACATCTTCAAGAAGACCAAGCGCGACCCCAAGGCCCTGATGCTGGCCTATGCCCCGGTGGCCAAGCCGGCCCAGGGCAAGCATTCGACCGGCTATGCGCTGGACATCAAGGGCAACAATGCCGACATCGCCAGTGTGGCCCGGAGCCTGGGCGCCACGCTGGTGTTCAACGAGGGCAGCCACGTCCACTGCGAGTGGAAGAACGGCGTCGATACCTCCGCCCAGGGCGGACAGGACTCGGTGCAGTCGGCCCAGCGCGGCGTGCGGCAGTCGATCGACAACCGCATCGTGCACACACGCCACTGCCTGCTGCGTACGGCCTGAGCCGCGGTGCGGGGCCGGCCGGCGCAGCGGTCACTGAACCCACGCCGGCAGGGTGACGCTGGCCGGCAGCGGCGTGGCCGTGCCTGTCTCCAGATTCACCAGGGTCGTCGCCTGGACCAGTGCGCCCGCGGCCTGCGGCCAGACAAGGGTCCACCGGCCGTTGTGCAGCAGGCGCAGGCCCTCGGGCTGCGCCGGCGTGGCCATCTTGGCCGCAACGCCTGGCGCAAGCCACACGACCGGGCCCACCGGCTGCCAGCGGTCGGCCAGGGCCACACCGAAGCGCAAGCGGCCACCGCTGTGCGGCAGTTGTCGCCACTCCTCGGCCACGTCCGCGGCTACACCGGGCGGCGTGTCGGTGTCTTCGTCGCACAGGCTGATGCACGAGGCCGCATCGTCAACCCGCCGTGCCGAACGGCCCCGCTCGTGACGCAGCGGGTCCAGCACGGCCGGACCCACGGATCCGTCGACGCCCCAGGCGGTGGCCTGCTGTTCGTGTTGCACCCACGCCGCGCCCTGCAGCCTCCACATCACGGCCCAGTAGGGCTGTGCGTCAGGCGGTTCGACCTTCATGCCGCGCTGCTCGGTCGCAGTGGCCTCGCGCATCTCGATGGCACGCAGCGCGCCGTCGGCCGCGTCGACCCAGACGGCGTGCAGCACGCCGCGCAGCGGCGGCAGCCCGGCCAGTCGCACGGCCGGTTGTGCGGGCTGGCGCCAGCTGTCCCGCCACAGGCCGCCCTCGGCGCTGAAGTAGAACTCGCCGGTGGTGTCGTCCAGTGCAAGCAGTTCGACCGGCGCCCTGGCCTGGCCCAGTGCCACCGCCTGCCCCGAGGTCGCATCGACACGCCGCCAGTGCACCGCGTCGCCTTCCGGCACGGCCATCAGCAGTGCTACGGGCGGCGCTGACGCTGCCGACGCCTGTGCGGTCGGCGGTGCGGCGGCAGACGCAGCCGTGGCGCTGGCCGCGGGGGCGTCGGCGTCGCCCTGGCGCGAGCAGGCCGCTGCCAGCGCGATCACTGCCAGCACGGCCCACAGTCTGCGGCGGGGACCCGGCCTCATGCGCGCGCTCCGTCCGGGACGATGGCATCGGCAGGGGCATCGCGGGTGGCAACCAGCTCCCACAGCGCCTTGGGCTGCGCGTAGCGATCGACCACCTGCTCGCGCAGGCTGTGCCGGTGCCAGCCGTGGGCAAACAGTTTCTCGACGTCGCACTGGTCGAAAAAGCGCTTGGGCTGGCCGTCGACGAGATAGAAGTTGGCTTCGATCATCGGATGGCCCTGTGCGCCGAAATGGTGGTCCCGCGTGGAGTTGAAACGGCTCAGCAGCAGGCCGCCGGGGCGCAGGACCTGGCGAACGCGTTCGACCAGCTGCACCGTCTGGTCCCAGGCGAAGTAGTGCAGCGACAGGCTGGCAAGCACCACCCCCACGCCTTGCTCGGGCACCGGAAAGTCGTCACGCAGGTCCTGGCAGTGAAAGCGGGCCTGCGGCACCCGGGCACGGGCCTGGGCGATGGCGTCGCCCGACAGGTCGATGCCGATGACCCGATGGCCAGCATGCACGAGCACCTCGGAGTCGATGCCCGGCCCGCAACCGAGTTCGAGGATGGGGTCGTTGCCGACGTGGCGAGCCACCCAGGGCAACCAGACATCGAGCCAGGGGTCTGAGGACATGGTGTTCATCGTTGTGCGGACCTGAGCATTCTGCAGCGACTGGATGTGTTGCGGCGATGTGCCCGGGTTGCCGCAGCACCTGCGGCACACCCTGGCGTGTCGCCGTGATGCGTTCGGTCCGCGATCTGGCATCCTTGGGCGTCATCGAGGGGGTGCCCATGGGGGCCTGCCCGTGCGGATCGTTTTAAGAGGTTTGTCATGTCCCATCCCGTCTACATCGTCACCGGGGCCTTTGGCGCCCTGGGGCAGGTGGTTGTCCGTACCCTGGCCTCGCAGGGTGCACGCATCGCCGCGCTCGATGCCGCATCGTCGGTGCCTGATGTGCTGCAGCGCGAGTTTGCCGACCACCTGCTGCTGCCCGGCTGCGACCTGGCCCGGGCCGACGCCACCGAGGCCGCCGTGGCGCGCGTGCTGGCCCACCATGGCCGCATCGACGGCCTGGTCAATGTGGCGGGAGGGTTTCGCTGGGAGACCATCGCCGATGGCGACCCGGCCACCTGGGACCTGATGTTCACGATGAACGTCAAGACCGCCCTGCATGCCTGCCGGGCCGCGCTGCCGGCGCTGAAGGCCTCCGGCGCCGGGCGCATCGTCAATGTCGGTGCGGGGGCGGCTGCCCGTGCCGGCCTGGGCATGGGGGCCTATGCGGCATCGAAGGCGGGGGTGATGCGTCTGACCGAAGCCCTCGCCGAAGAAACCAAGGACCAGGGCGTGCGTGTCAACGCCGTCCTGCCCAGCATCATCGACACACCCGTCAACCGCAAGGACATGCCGGACGCCGATTTCAGCCGATGGGTGGCGCCCGAGGCCCTGGCCGATGTGGTGGCCTTCCTGCTGTCGGACGCGGCGCGCGCGATCACCGGCGCGGGGCTGGTGGTGAATGGGCGGGTCTGACCTGCGCCGCCCGTCGGCCGACAAGCCGCATCACGCGTCAGACTGCACGGCGGGTGGGTTCGTCGGGTGGGCATTGCCGTGGATGAAGGCCTTGCCGGCCTCGATGCCACCGGCCAGCTCCATTGCAAAGCGGTCGGCATCGCGACTGCGCAGGCGATCGCACGAGGCACGCGCCTCGGCTTCGTCCACACCCAGCGCGCGCAGCGCGGCGTGGCCCATCACCATGGCCGATTCGAAGGTCTCGCGCACATGGAAGGGCACGCCGGCCTTGACCAGCTGAATCGCATGTTCACGATCGCGGGCGCGCACCAGCAGGCGGCTGTGCGGGAACTCCGACTGCACGATCTTCACGATGTGGTTGGCGGTTTCGGCCGAGTCCACGCAGACGAGGATCAGCCGGGTCGTCTCGGCGCCGGCGGCGCGCAGCAGGTCGGGCCGGGTGCCGTCGCCGTAGTAGATCTTGAAACCGTAGTGGCGGGCCTCGCGGATGGCCTCGGTGCTGGTGTCGATGATGGAGATGGCACACCCGCGCGACAGCAGCGACTGGCTCACGATCTGGCCGAACCGCCCGAAGCCGATCAGCAGGGCCGACCCGGCGAGGCCGTCCGGTGCCTCCACGCCTTCCATCGACGGCGCTTCACGACGCACCAGCCAGCGCAGTGACAGCACGACCAGCGGTGTCAGCGCCATCGAGACGATGACGGCGGCATTGAGCACGGCATGCACGCCGGCGTCGAAAAGCCCTGAAGCGCCGGCAGCCGAATACAGCACGAAGGCAAACTCCCCGCCCTGGATCAGCAGTGCGGCGCGCGTGGCGGCCTCACCATGGCGTGCCTTGAGCGCACGCGCCAGGCCATAGACGGCGGCCGCCTTGGTGAGCATGAAGACCACCACGAGGGCAAGCAGCTGGGCCCATTGCGCGGCCACCACCGACAGGTCCAGCGACATGCCCACGCTCATGAAAAACAGCCCCAGCAGGATGCCGCGGAAGGGTTCCACATCGGCTTCGAGCTGGTGGCGGAAGCTGGATTCGCTCAGCAGCACCCCCGCGAGAAACGCACCCATGGCCATCGACAGCCCGCCCACCTGCATCAGCAGCGCGGCGCCCAGCACGACCAGCAGGGCGGCTGCGGTCATCACCTCACGCGCCTTGGCGCTCGCAAGCACCCGGAAGAACGGGTTGAGCGCCCATCGGCCGGCGGCAACCAGCACCGCCACGGCACCCAGTGCGATCGCGATGGCCAGCCATTGCGAGCCGGACTGCGCCGGGTCTCGCGCCGGCGCCAGGAAGGCCACCAGCGCCAGCAGCGGCACGATGGCCAGGTCTTCGAGCAGCAGGATGGACACGACACGCTGGCCGGGTGCGGTGGAGGTTTCGTGCCGCTCGTCCAGCAACTGCATCACGATGGCCGTGGACGACAGCACGAACCCCAGTGCGGCCACCAGGGCCACCACCGGCGGCAGGCCGAGCAGCCAGCCCGCAGCCGTGAGCACGGCACCGCACAGCAGCACCTGGGCCAGCCCCAGGCCGAAGATCTCGCGGCGCAGCGACCACAACCGGGACGGCTCCATCTCCAGGCCGACGATGAACAGGAACATGACCACGCCGAGTTCGGCCACATGCAGCATGGCCTGCGGGTCGGTGAACAGGCCCAGGCCGAACGGGCCGATGGCCAGGCCCGCCGCCAGATAGCCCAGCACCGAGCCAAGCCCAAGGCGCTTGAACAGGGGCACCGCCACGACGGCAGCACCCAACAAGGCGACGACGGAGACGAGTTCGCTGCCGTGGGCGGGAGAGGACATGGGGTGGGGCTCCGGGCTGGGACGGTGAATGCAGCCCGCAACTTACCATCAGCCGGGCT
>CBFGPV010000015.1:0-49365 GCA_965650765.1 uncultured Burkholderiales bacterium | reverse complement strand
TGCCAGGCGCCCGCCTCGACCATGTCGGCCGCCAGCGGCATGTCCAGCGTGTGCACCACACCCAGGCCGAGATCGGTGACCAGGAACAGCCGGCCCTGTTCGTCGACCAGTGATTGCACATGCCGCGCCCGCTGGCCGGTGTGGGACTCCAGCACCACCTGGGATGCCGCACCACCGCCTGGGCCGTGCAGCCGCCAGACCCAGGGCGCGGCCTCGAGTTCGACGTAGACGCGCTGCGGCCCGTTCTGGAAGAACCACTGGCCCTGCTCGTCGGCCGCATAGTTGCGGTGGATGAATTCCTTGAGCTTGTCGTGCAGGATGCGGCTGCCCTTGACCGCGGGGAACGGCCCTGCGGCCTGCACGCGGTCGTCGCGCATGTACCAGTCACCGCGGGCATCCAGCGCCAGCCAGCCGTAGCAGGCCGGCACATTGGGCCATTTTTTCAGGGCAGCCTTGACGATCTCATCCATGCGGCATCGTCGCTCAAAGTTGGTCGCGCATCCAGCCCATCACCTGCTGCGGCAGGGTCATCACGTGCCCCCGCGGCAGCGCGCCGTCCGGGAAGCCGACATGGCCGCCGTGCTCGGGCTGCCACAGCGTGACGTATCGCCCGACCTCGCCCGGTGAGGGCAGGCTGTGGGCAGGCACGAACGGGTCGTTGCGCGCATTGAGCACCAGCGTGGGAATGCGCGCCAGGTGAAGGTGGGGCCGGGACGAGGCCCGGGCCCAGTAGTCCTCGGTGTCGCGGAATCCGTGCAGTGGTGCCGTGAAGACGTTGTCGAACTCGTAGAGGTTGCGCGCCGCGATCAGGCGCTCGCGGTCGAACAGCCCGGGGTGCTGCGCCAGCTTGCGTAGCGCCTTGGGCTTCATGGTCCGCAGGAACATGCGGGTGTAGACGAGGCGGTTGAAGCCCTCGCCGATGGCTCGGCCGCCGGCCGCCAGGTCGATCGGCGAGCTGATGGCGCAGGCGGCCTTGAGGGTGCGACCGGCTGATTCGCCGGATTCCTCGACCCAGCGCAGCAGCGCATTGCCGCCCAGCGAGACGCCCACGGCCAGCATCGGGCCCGTGTGGCCGGCGCGCAGCCGCGCCAGCACCCAACCCACCTCTTCGTAGTCACCCGAGTGATAGGCACGCGGCGCGAGGTTGAGCTCGCCCGAACAGCCCCTGAAGTGCGGCACGGCAAAGTGCCAGCGATGCTGGCGCGCCCAGTGCGCAAAGGCTTCGGCGTAGTGGCTGCGCGACGAACCTTCCAGCCCGTGGAACATCACCAGCAGCGGCGCATCCGGCGGCGGTGGCTCGCCGGCATGCACGAGGCGATCGACGTCGATGAAATCCTGGTCCGGCGTGGTCCAGCGCTCACGCGCATACCGCGGCGGCGGGCCGAGGAAGCGGCGCGCAAACAGTGCTGGCCAGATGGTCTGGGTGTTGCCGCCCACGGCGCCGGCGCCGGGCATCCACCGCGGGGCACGGTAGCTGAGCATGTCAGTGCAGCGTGGTCGGCGCTTCCGAGACTTCCTGCACCTCGCGCGGTGTCCCGGGGCTGGCGTGATGGCACACCAGCCGCCAGCCCTGGGGTGTCTTCACATACACGTTGGTGGCGATGACGTAGGCAGTGCGCGGCCCGTCTTCGGTGAGGATCTGCACATGTTCCATCACGCTGTGCACGGCACTGGCGTGGGTGTGCAGCCGGCGCACCCGTTCAGGATGCACCTGGATCGTGCCGTTGCCGAACATGGCCTCGAAATGCGCCCGGATCGCCGCCGGGCCCACGATGCGCGGCCCGCCGGGGTGGACGCACAGCACCTCGTCATCGTCGGACCACACCGCCATCAGCTTGTCGATATCACCTTGCTGCAGCGCCTCGTAGAACTGGGCTTCGGTGTCATCGGGTGACGCCAGGGGGGCTGCAGGTTTGGGCATGGTGGGTCCAGATGGGGGCCGGGGGCGTGGCGATGCAGGGGCCCGTTACTTGAACACGACGGTCTTGTGGCCGTTCATCAGCACGCGGTGCTCGACGTGCCAGCGCACGGCACGCGCCAGGACCACACACTCGACGTCGCGGCCGACGGCGGTGAAGTCTTCAGGGCTGAGCGAATGGTCCACCCGTTCGACGTCCTGCTCGATGATCGGGCCTTCGTCGAGGTCGGCCGTGACGTAGTGGGCCGTGGCACCGATCAGCTTCACGCCGCGGTCATGGGCCTGGTAGTACGGCTTGGCACCCTTGAAGCTGGGCAGGAAGCTGTGGTGGATGTTGATCGCGCGGCCCTGCAGGAACTCGCAGAACTGCGGGCTGAGGATCTGCATGTAGCGCGCCAGCACCACCAGGTCGATCTGGTGCTCGGTGACCAGCTGCTCGACCTGCATCTCCTGCGCCCGCTTGGCCTCGGCCGAGGCGCCCGTGGGCAGCGGCAGGTGGTGGAAGGCGATGCCATAGCTCTGCGCCAGTTCGGCGAAGTCGGGATGATTGGACACGATGGCCGGGATGTCCACACCCAACTGGCCCGAGCGCCAGCGGAACAGCAGGTCGTTCAGGCAGTGGCCGTGTTTGCTCACCATCACGAGCAGGCGGGGCCGCCGGGTCAGCGCGTGGAAGCGCGCATTGAGGCCGAACTGGTCGCGCACATTGACGAACAGCCGGTCCAGGGTCTCGACGTCGGCCAGGTGGGCGGGTGCCTCGAAGTGCACCCGCATGAAAAACAGGCCCGTGCCGTCGGGGCTTTGCACGTCACCGAACTGCTGCGAATCGACGATGTTGCAGCCGGCCTGGTAGAGCAGGCCGGAGACGGCGTAGACGATGCCCTTGGTGTCCTTGCAGGACAGGGTCAGGATGAATTCTTGAGGAGTGGCCATGAAGGACTTTCAGATGCCGGGATTGTACGGACGGCACCGCCACACCGTTGCTGCATGGGCCGCAAGCCCCGGGCGACCCTCATAATGGGCGCCCATGTCAGCCACCCCACCGACGGACTGGTCCCGCCGCAGCCAGCAGCTCGCCGAGCTGCTGTCGCGTGTGGCGCTTGGCGAGCGCCAGGCCTTTGCCGAGCTGTACCAGCACAGCTCGGCGCATCTGTTTGGCGTGATCCTGCGTATATGTCCTCAGCGGGCTCTCGCCGAAGACGTACTCCAGGAGGTCTATGTCAACGTGTGGCGCGCGGCGCAGCGTTACGAGGCAGCGCAGAGCCAGCCCCTGACCTGGTTGACCAGCATTGCCCGCAACCGCGCCATCGACGCCGTGCGCCGGCTCAAGACCGAGCCCGACACGGTGACCGGCAGCCTTGCCGCTGATGACGACCAGGACGACGACGTGTACGCCCACCACCCCGATGCCGGCCCCGGGCCGGAGGAGCTGCTGCAGCAGGCCAGCCATGCGGCCCTGCTGCAGGGCTGCATGGGCGGGTTGTCGGCCCAGCAGCAGCAGTGCCTGGCGCTGACCTACTACCAGGGGCTGAGCCATGCCGAAGTCGCCAGCCACCTGGGCCAGCCGCTGGGTTCGGTGAAGTCCTGGGTGCGCCGCGGGCTGCAGGCGCTGAAGGACTGCCTCGAGCGCCTGGGCATGAAGGGGGACGCATGAACTACGCCCGCCCCGAACTGGCCGATCGCCTGGCCGCCGAATATGTGCTGGGCAGCCTGCAGGGCCCCGCGCGGCGCCGCTTCGAGAATCTGCTGCCCGCCCATCCGATGCTGCGCGCGGCGGTGGCGCGCTGGGAGGCCAGGCTCGTTCCCCTGTCAGGCAGCGTGCCGCCGGTGGCACCGCCCGCCCATGTCTGGACGGCCATCGAGCGCCGCGTGCACGGTACCGCGGCCAGTGCGCCGGCAGCCGCCCCCGTCCCACGGGGTTGGCGCAGCCTGGCGTTCTGGCGTGGCTGGTCTTTTGCGGCCACGGCCGCGGCCGCGCTGATGGCCGTGCTGTGGCTGCAGCCGCCGCCGCCCGGTCAGCCGCCGATGGTGGTGGTGCTGTCAGCCCCGCAGGGGGCGCAGCAGTTCGTGGCCGGCCTGAGTGCCGACCGGCAGGCCCTGACCGTGCGCCCGCTGCGTCAGGTGGACGTGGCGGCCGACCGTGCCCTGGAACTGTGGGCCGTGCCGGCCGAGGGCGCGCCGCGTTCGCTCGGCCTGATCGATGCGCGGGGTGCCACCGTGCTGCAACGCCATCGCGTGCCGACCGGCACCGCCGCCCTGGCGGTCAGCCTGGAGCCAGCCGGGGGGTCACCCACCGGTGCGCCCACCGGCCCGGTGCTCTACACCGGCACGCTCTGAGCACCTGATCGCCCCGGCCGGGGCGATCACCGCACCATCGTCGTTCCATGGCAATGGCTCACGCCACCTGGCCTGCGGAGGCGGGACGCCTTGGCCCAAACTGAGGCAGCGTGGCGCGCGCATCAGACCGGGGCCAAGGTGGCTTGCCTCGCACCGAGCGGCCCCGAGTGCGCGATCAATCAGACCTTGTCTCAGAGTGCGCGCGCCCTCAGCCACATACGTTCGACCTGCGCCGTCATGTTGCGAGGAATGAGTTCAACGCGCGGGTGGTCATTTGCGTAGACGCGAAATAGTTCGTCGGCAAAGGCCTGCCCAATCTGCTGGACGCCATCGAAGTCCAGAATCACCGTCTTGAACCTGTCGAATCGCGCTATCAATCGCTTCGCTTGTGATCTGGAGACCAATTGCTCGTCACCATACTGCGCCAGCTTCATCGGAACAATTGTCTTCGAGAAATCGTAGTCTTCGGGTGCTTGTGTGAACTGCGAGTACACCTCATTGAGGGTACGCGTGCTTCCGAGAGCGATACTCATGTAAACCGATGTGCCGTCAGGAAATGTGCCGTGTTTCTCTCGAAGCCAATCGAGCCCCGTAGAGTCATGATGATTGAAAGTGAGACCATTCGCATCAATTTCGAAGACGTCAAATATGCGAGAGGTGAAGAAAACGCCCTCGCCGCTATGTCTACTTGGGTCAGTCGTGAGTTTCCCTTTTGAAAGCTCGAATAGAGCCTGTCTGAGGTCGGGCAAACCCAGTGACTTCGTGATCTTTTCAAAGATGCCAACACCGTCGTCAGAAACGATAATCTGCAGCTGGACATCCGTCTGATTCATCCAAACAAAGACGCTCTTCCCTCCGGAGTGATCAATTGCGTTGTTGACCATCTCTGTAAAGCCATGATTGGCGATACCAAGCACGGTTGAGGACAGCGCGAAGAAGGGCTTGAAGTCCTTTTCCCAGACAACATGTTCTTCAAGCCCCCCCAAAGGATAAAGGTGCGCGACTCGCCTTCTGTACCCGGGGCTAAAGACAGGATGTGTCGAGGGCCCGCTTCGGGCAATCCATCCCTCAGTCTCCAGTTTGTGGATGTACCGGTTCGCTGCAACCCGTGAGATTGCATACCGCTCCGCATAGTGCCTGGTGAGGTCGCGAGGATGTGCCGTTACGTCAAGCGTGACAGTCCTGACGAGCTCGTCATATTTGGATGGCTTCGGCATGGCTCGCAGTTGATAACATTGACGTGGACAATTGTAAACTTAAGAAGACGTCGCTGTAAACATACGTCAGGCGGAGCGTTGGCGGTCGCACTGGGCCTTTGCCGCTGGCTGGTTGCCCTGCTGGACATTGACGCTTCAACGCCAGCCGCGCTGCGATGCTTTGCTGTGAGGCTCGACGTCGCCTTGCCACGGCTTGCCCTTGCATCCAATTGCGTCGGGCCTGCGTACAGGCCTTACCGGGCAGCGGATGCGCCGCCCCGGGCGATCCAACCCCAAGGAGAAGCACCATGTTCAAGCCCCTGATCCCCGTCCTGGCCGTTGCCGCCCTGGCTGGCTGCGCGTCGTCGATGAAGTCGCCGATGATGGTCGACAACATGAACCTGCCCGCCGCCGTGCGGGTGCCCGCCGGCGAAAAGCAGACGATGTACACGGTGGGTGTCGGCGAGATCACCTACGAATGCCGTGAGAAGGCAGGCATGGCCGGCCAGTACGAATGGGTTTTCGTAACCCCGGTGGCCACGCTGTACGACACCGACCGCAAGGTGGTCGGCAAGTACTACGGCGGCCCGACCTGGGAGTCGAATGACGGATCGAAGGTCACCGGCAAGCAGGTGGCCGTGGCACCGGGCATGGCCGGCAGCATTCCGCTGCAGCTCGTCAAGGCCGACCCCGCCATGGGCATGGGCAAGATGCAGGGCGTGAGCCACATCCAGCGCCTGAACACGCAAGGCGGTGTCGCACCGAGCATGGCCTGCGGCATGGGCAACAAGGGCGCCCGCCAGCAGGTGGCCTACCAGGCAGACTACGTCTTCTACACCCGCTGAGCCGGGGGGGCAGGCGGCGCGTCACCGCGCACCCTGGATCGCACCAGGTCGATGTGCTGGCGCAGCGCGTACAGCTCATCGGCGTACGACAGCGGCACGCTGATGTGCGAGACGCGGCCTTCCACGTCGTCGAGCACCGCCATCAGCGCGGCGCGGTCCGGATCGGGCCGCGCCGCGGCCTCCTCCACGTCGCGCAGCTTGGCGTACCAGCGAAACACCCGCGAACGCACTCGGAACTCATACACCGGGGGCACCAGCCGCGACAGCGGGATCAGCACCGCAATGATGGACAGCAGCGCCACCCACATGCGGTCGATCAGGTTGGACAGCCAGAACGGCAGGTAGCGCTGCAGCCACGGGGCGCCGCTCTTCAGAAAGCGGTGGGCCTCGGCCGACACCGGCAGGTCGGTGTCGAGCGCGTTCGGGAACTCGCCGGACCGCGCAAACCAGCCGGGTTCACCGTGGATGCGCGCGGCGGCCTGCATCAGCAGCTGCACCAGGGCGGGGTGCACGTCGGCACGGGCGGCCAGGGTGGCCGTCGGTGCGATCAGGTGCACATCTTCGGCCGGGATGTCGCGGCTGAGGTCGACCACACCACGCGGCAGCGTCACGGCCGACAGGTAGGGCAGCTTGCGGGCATAGGCCTGCGCCTGCGCGAAACTGAACAGGCGGATGCCCGGCGTCTGCAGCAGCATCTGGATCAGCGGCGAGTCGGGCGCCGAGACGAACACCATGGCGTCGATGCGGGACTCGAGCAGTTCGACCACCGCCGGGGTGTTGGCCAGGTGCGTGAGCTGCAGGTCCGCGGCGCTCAGTCCGTTGAGCTCGAGCACACGATCGGCCAGCAGCTTGACGCCACTGCCTTCGGACCCCGCGTTGAGTTTCCAGCGGCGCAGCTCGCCGATGGCGTCGAGGTGCGGACGGCCGAGCAGCCGCTGCGCGCTCTCCTCACGATAGAACAGCCAGACCGGCTCATGGAACAGGCTGCCCAGCGACACCAGGCCGGAGCTGTCTTCTGTTTCGCCGGGTGGCGGCTGCCAGGTGCCGCCCTGCATGAAGGCCACGTCCACGCCGGACCCGGGGGTCTGCAGCAGACGCAGGTTCTCGCCCGAGCCGGCCGAACGCCGCAATTCGACCTGGATGCCGAACGGGGCCAGCGCATCGCGGTAGCGCCGGCCCATCACTTCATAGGCGCTTTGCTCAGCGCCCGTGGCCAGCACCAGGCGGCGAGGCGGGGTCGGGTCGAGTGCCCAGTAGGCCAGCGCCATCAGCACCAGCGTGAGCAGCACGAAGGGTGCTGCGGCCGGGATCAGGTCGCGCAGCGCCAGCAGCAGCGACTTCAACCGGAGCATGCGCCCCACCCCGGGCTGTGCGAATACGGCGCAGCCTCATCGGCCGGCCACCCTCCCGGCAGGAGGGCCGGCCGGCCCCTGCCTTCAGTGGGCGTGGACCTTTTCACCGGCCTTGAGACGGTAGACCGTGCCGCAGTAAGGGCACTTGCCCTGGCCTTCGGTGGCCACGTCGATGTAGACGCGGGGATGGTTGCTCCACAGGGGCATCCGGGGGTTGGGGCAGAACACCACACCCGGGCCGTGCAGGTCACTGGCGGTGACCTCGACTTCGGCCACCGGGGAGGTTGCGGATCGTGCCTCGCTCATGGGGTGCCTCTCAGACCTTGGTCAGCCACTCGGCGTACTTGGGGTTGCGTCCGTTGACGATGTCGAAGAACGCCGACTGGATCTTCTCGGTGATCGGCCCGCGCGAGCCGGCGCCGATCTCGATGCGATCGAGTTCACGGATGGGCGTGACTTCAGCGGCCGTGCCGGTGAAGAAGGCTTCGTCGCAGATGTAGACCTCGTCGCGGGTGATGCGCTTTTCAACGACCTTCAGGCCCAGGTCGGCGCAGATCGCGAAGATCGTGTTGCGGGTGATGCCGTTGAGCGCACCGGCCGACAGGTCGGGCGTGTAGACCACACCGTTCTTGATCACGAACAGGTTCTCGCCCGCGCCTTCACTGACGAAGCCCGAGGCATCGAGCAGCAGGGCCTCGTCGTAGCCTTCTTCGGTGGCCTCCATGTTGGCCAGGATCGAGTTGGTGTAGTTGCTCACCGCCTTGGCCTGCGTCATCGTGATGTTGACGTGGTGGCGGGTGTAGCTCGAGGTCTTGACCCGGATGCCGCGCTTGAGGCCTTCCTCGCCGAGGTAGGCGCCCCAGGCCCAGGCGGCGATCATCAGGTGGATGGTGTTGCCCTTGGGGCTGACGCCGAGCTTTTCGGAGCCGATCCAGGTCAGCGGGCGCAGGTAGCAGCTTTCGAGCTGGTTCACGCGCACGACCTCACGCTGGGCGTCCATCACCTGTTCCAGCGTGTAGGGGATCTTCATGCGCAGGATCTTGGCGCTGTTGAACAGGCGCTCGGTGTGCTCGCGCAGCCGGAAGATCGCCGTGCCGTTGGCCGTGTTGTAGGCGCGCACGCCTTCGAAGGCGCCACAGCCATAGTGCAGGGTGTGGGTCAGCACGTGGATCTTGGCGTCGCGCCAGTCGACGAGCTTGCCGTCCATCCAGATCTTGCCGTCGCGGTCGTCCATGCCCATGAAAGGCTCCTCGAAACTGTGTGAAAACCGCGATTTTACGAGTTGGCGGGCCGGTCAGCCGGCGCCGCGCCGGGATCCTCGCCACCGCCCTCGCCCTCCGCCTGTGGACGCCACAGTGTCCACGAGCTCAGCTTGCCGCGGCGCAGCTCCAGCGTGACGTGCGAGCCGCCCGCATCGGTCCAGCGGTACTGCTCGGGTTCGTCGCCGAGTTTCTGGCCGAGGCTGCGCGTCATGATCACGACCTGCATCATGTTCATGCCGGCCTTGAGCCGCGCATTCAGCATCACGGCGCTGTCGACATACCCGACCGGCGCACTGCCGGCCTGGCGCATCACGCGCACGGCCTTGTTGAACTGCAGCAGCAGCCAGAACACCACCGCCGTGGCGGCAAACGCCAGGCCAGGCCACCCGTACTGCAACCAGCCGACCAGCAGCAGCACGGCCGCCAGCGTCCATCCGATCCATGCATTCATGGCCGCGATGGTAAATGCGATGCGCTCCGTCGCCGGTATGTAGTGCCCGCAACCCCAGCTCAACCGGTATGCGCTCCGGTGGAGCGGTCGCCAGACGCCGCGGGGGGAACAGGCGCTGCGGCAAATGCCGCCAGATCACGCATGCGTCGCCGCAGTTCGCGCTCGCGGCGAGACTCCTCGAGCCAGTCCTGCCGCACGGCAAGCCACAACGACAGCGCCATCACCAACACCACGGCGGCAAAGGGCAGCGCAAAGACGATCGTGGCCGTCTGCACCGCCTGCACGCCACCGGTCACCAGCAGGCTGGCGGCAATGGCCGCCACCAGCACGCCCCAGAGCACCTTCACGCGGGCGCCGGGGTCGGGCCGACCCCCGGTGCTCATCATGCCCAGCACCAGTGTCGCGGAGTCGCCCGACGTGACAAAAAACACCAGCACAAGCACCGTGGCCACCACCGACATCACGGCGCCCAGCGGCAGGGCGTCGAACATGGCGAACAAGGCGGTCGAGACATCGGCCTGCACGGCCTCGGCAATCGGGACCGACTGGAAGATCTGCAGGTGCAGGGCCGTCCCGCCAAAGACCGAGAACCACAGGAAGCCCGCCAGCGACGGCGCCAGCACGGTGCCCACGACAAACTCGCGGATCGTGCGGCCACGCGACACCCGGGCGATGAACAGGCCGACAAACGGTGACCAGGACAACCACCAGGCCCAGTAGAAGATGGTCCAGCTGCCGACCCACTGGCTGTCGCGGAACGGCGTGGTGCGCAGGCTCATGCGAACGAACTCGCTGACATACGCGCCCAGCGTGGTCGTGAAGGTGTCGATGATCGCCACCGTGGGGCCGACCACAAACACCGTCAGCGCCAGCGCTGCGGCCAGCAGCAGGTTGGTCGACGACAACCACTTGATGCCCCGTTCAACGCCTGTCAGCGCCGACCCCAGGAACAGCGCGGTCGTCACGCAGATGATGGCAACCTGCATGCCCGGCCCGACCGGCAGGCCGAAGACGCGCGCCAGGCCGCTGTTGATCTGCAAGGCACCGATCCCGAGCGAGGCGGCCACACCAAAGGCCGTGGCCACGATGGCCAGCACATTGACCAGCGGCGAGAGCATCCTCGCGCCGCGCCACGGCAAGGCCTCGGTCGAGGCGCTGACCAGCCCGGGCGCCCCGCGCCGGAACTGGAAGAATGCGATCGACAGCCCCACCACGCTGTAGACCGCCCACGGATGCAGCCCCCAGTGGAAGAAGGTGTAGCGCATGGCCGCGTTGGCGGCCTCGGGTGTCTGCGCAGCGATGCCAGGCGGCGCGGCCGTGTAGTGCGACAGCGGCTCGGCCACGCCCCAGAACACCAGGCCGATGCCCATGCCGGCGGCAAACAGCATCGAGAACCAGGCCCCCACCGAGAACTCGGGCTCCTCGTCGTCGCCGCCAAGCTTGAGCTGCCCGTAGCGGCTGAAGGCCAGCAGGGCGGCCATCACGACCAGGCCAAGCACCACCCACAGGTAGAACCACCCGAAGTAGCGGGTGATCCCCGCCAGGGCACCGTTGAACACATCGCCCAGCGATGCCGGCGCGATCAGACCCCATCCGACGATCAGCGCGATCACGCCCGCCGACACAAGCAGCTGCATGGCCACCCTCCTCTCGTTCGAATCAATCACCCGTCATCGTACGAAAGGCAGCATGCGCCACACAAGCCGCGGGTGCAAGTCTCAGTCGTCAGGTGCGACTTGTACCCCTTGCGCTTGCACGCAGACGCATTCGATGCTTGCCTCAGCCAAGTTCCCGCACCAGAGCCACCGCCTGCTCGACCCGTTCGACCTCATGGATGGTCAGGCCTTCGATCGGCTTTTTGGGCGCGTTGGCCTTGGGCACCACCGCTATCGAAAAGCCGAGCTTGGCGGCCTCCTTCAGGCGCTCCTGGCCGCGTGGCGCCGGACGCACCTCGCCGGCCAGGCCAACCTCGCCGAAGGTCAGGAAGCCCCGCGGCAGGGGCTTGCCACGCAGCGAACTCTGGATGGCCAGCATCACCGCCAGGTCGGCCGCCGGCTCGCTGATGCGCACACCGCCCACCGCATTGACAAATACGTCCTGGTCGAAACACGCGATGCCGGCGTGGCGGTGCATCACGGCCAGCAGCATCGCCAGGCGGTTCTGCTCCAGGCCCACACTGAGCCGGCGCGGACTCGGGATCGGTGAACTGTCGACCAGCGCCTGCACCTCGACCAGCATCGGACGTGTGCCTTCCAGCGTGACCAGCACGCAGGATCCGGCCACAGGCTCGCCATGCGTGGACAGGAAGATCGCACTCGGATTGGCCACGCCCTTGAGGCCGCGCTCGGTCATCGCAAACACGCCGATCTCGTTGACGGCGCCGAAGCGGTTCTTGAACGCACGCACCAGGCGGAACGCGCTGTGGGTGTCCCCCTCGAAGTACAGCACCGTGTCGACGATGTGCTCCAGCACACGCGGGCCGGCCAGCGCACCTTCTTTCGTGACGTGGCCCACCAGCACCACGGCCGTCCCGCTGGACTTGGCAAACCGGGTGAGCTGGGCCGAGCATTCACGCACCTGAGCGACCGACCCCGGTGCCGAGGTGAGCTGCTCTGAATAGACCGTCTGGATCGAGTCGATCACGGCCACGGCAGGCTTTTCCGTCTCCAGTGTTGCCAGGATCTTCTCGAGCTGGATCTCGGCCTGCACCCGCACGCGCGAACCATCGAGCCCCAGGCGGCGCGCTCTGAGCGCCACCTGGGCACCGCTTTCCTCGCCGGTGACGTAGAGCACGGGCAAATGCATGGACAGGCGCTCCAGCGCCTGCAGCAGCAGCGTGGACTTGCCGATGCCGGGATCGCCGCCGATGAGCACCACACCGCCCGCCACGATGCCGCCACCCAGCACGCGGTCGAGTTCGTCGATGCCGGTGGGGGTGCGGTCGACGTCGCTGGCCTCGATGTCGGCCAGCGCCATCACCGGGGCCGACTTCGCCAGCGCCTGGAAGCGATGCCGCGATGGCGCCTCCGCCACCCCCTCCTCCAGCGTGTTCCACGCATTGCAGTGCGGGCACTTGCCGAGCCATTTGGGCGCGGTGCCGCCACATTCGCTGCAGGTATAGATCGTCTTTTCCTTGGCCATGCGCGATTGTGCTCGGAACCGACGGCCTGCCCACCGGCCCACCTGTTGGGCGCCGCACACACAGACACCCCCGAAGAACTCCCCCGTTGGAGCGATTGACAAGTTATTGCCAAATGGATAGCCACCAATGCAAACTTTGAGCACAATACGCGTATGCTTCACGGCATAACGTCCTCCAACATTGAAAGCAGTTCCTATGGCCAAGCGTTCCCCCGCAGTGAAATCCCCCCGCAGCACCGCCAAACCGAATGTGAAGATCGGCAGCACCAATCCGACGGTCAAGCAATTGGAGGCCCAGATCGCCGAATTGCAGCGTCAGGCCGAAGAGTTGCGTCAGGCCGAAATCGGTGACGTGGTGGCACGCATCAAGGAGGCCATTGCGCATTACGGCCTGACGGCCGCTGACCTGGGTCTTTCGGGCACCGGCGGTCGCCGCCGCGGCCGCGCCGCCGCTGGCGGGAAGATCAAGTACCGCGACGGCGCCGGCAACACCTGGTCGGGCCACGGCCGCCGCCCGCAGTGGTACATCGACGCCCTCGCCGCAGGCAAGACCCAGGCCGATCTGCTGGCCTGAGCCCGGCGCGGCCTGCACCATGGCGGGCAGCACGCCCCGCCTGTGCGGCGCTCACGTCCTGTAGCCTGGATCCAGCCGGTCCAGGCGACGCAGCAGGGCCGGCCAGGCAAGCCGCCCGCCGCAGCCCTGTGTGACCTGCTGCCACTGCGCGCGTGCGCCAGCCACGAGTTCGGGCGAGATCTCTCGCAGGCGTTCACCACCGGCCTGCGCCCTCACCTGGATCATGCAGGCCGTCTCGAACAGGTACATTGACGTGAAGGCGTCCGCCACCGTGGAACCGACGGTCAACAGGCCGTGATTGCGCAGCATCAGGAATGTGTGCGCTCCCAGGTCAGCGACCAGACGCGGCTTTTCGTCGGCATGCAGCGCCACGCCTTCGTAGTCGTGGTAACCGAGCGAGCCGGCAACAAACATGGCGTGCTGTGACAGCGCCTTCAGGCCGCCGTGCTGGGCCGACACCGCAATGCCATTGACGCTGTGTACGTGCAGCACACACTGCGCATCTTCTCGAGCCGCGTGAATGGCACTGTGAATCATGAAACCGGCGGGGTTCACCTCGTATGTGCCGGCATTCACCTTGTGTCCATCCAGATCCACCTTAACGAGGCTGGACGCGGTGATTTCTTCGAACAGCAGTCCGTAGGGATTGATCAGGAAGTGGTGCTGCGGCCCAGGCACACGCACGGAAATGTGCGTGAAGATGAGGTCGTCCCAGCCGAAGAGCGCGACCAGTCGGTAACATGCCGCGAGATCCACACGAAGCGAGCTTTCGTCAGGCGCGCTGTGGCCGGCGTGCGCCGAGGATGGTGTCGGCCTTGCGGCATGCATGGGTCACCTCTTGTCTCGCGTGGTGCAGGCAAATAATATGTAGACCGGTCTATTTTTTCAAGCCGACCGTCCATGACGACAACCCCTACCCCCAAAGGCCAGGCCACGCGGGAGCGCATGCTCGACACCGGCATCGAGCTGATGCGCGGCAGTGGCCTGTCGGGTGCAGGCATCAATGAAGTCGTGAAGGCCAGCGGCATGCCCAAGGGGTCGGTCTACCACTTCTTTCCCGGCGGCAAGGAACAGCTTGTCGGGGAGGCACTGGCGGTCTACCAGGGGCGCGTACGCGCATTCATCGAGGACACGATGAGCCGGCATCGCCATGCCGAGCGCAAGGTCCACGCCCTGTTCGATGCCTTCGCCCGGCGGCTTGAGGCATCAGACTGCCGACGCAGCTGTGCGGCCGGCGCCGTCTGCCTCGACCTGGACGACTCGCTCGAGTCCTTGCGCAGCAGCATTCAGGCCGCCTTCAACTGCTGGACCGACACGATTGCCGACCAACTCGGCTGGCCCGACCGCCGCCAGGCTCGCTCCTTTGCCGGTCTGGTGCTCACGGCCATCGAGGGGGCCTACATCCGCGGCCGCGCCGAGCGATCGTCGCGACCTTTCATCGACGCCGGGCGTTGGCTGGCAGCGCTGGCCCGCCAGCACGAGTCAGGCTGACCCGCCGCCATGGGGCCGCCAACACCCGCACGCCGGCCAGGGTCGGCGGCACGCGGGCATGATGCGCCGGCACCCACCCCTCGCCGGGCCGAGCGGCCCGCATCACGATGGCTCACCCGATGCTCAGCGCCGACTGGCCACACCCGCGAACGGTCGCAGCAATTGCCACGCTGCTGTTGCTGACCGCCGGCGCCCTGGCCGAGGAGCCCGCCGCGTTGCCCACGGTGGTCGTCACGGCGCCTGCCCGGGACGGAACGATCGGGGTGCAGCAGTTGCCGGTGCCTAGCGGCGCCGCACTGGGGCAGGCCGCCTCGCTGGCCGGTGTGCTGGGCGAGGTGCCCGGGCTGCTGGTACGCGATCGCAGCAACCAGGCGCAGGACGTGCAGGTGTCGGCCCGCGGGTTTGGCGCCCGCTCGCCTTTCGGCATCCGCGGCCTGCGGGTCACACTGGACGGCATCCCGCTGACTGGCGCGGATGGCCAGACGCAGGTGTCGGGCGTGCCGCTGCGGGCCGTCACCTCCGTGGATCTGCTCACGGCGCCCTGGGCCGTGCTGCAGGGCGCCGCGCCCGGCGGCTGGCTGGGACTGCGCACCGACCGGCCTGCGGGCGGGCCGGCCTCGACACTGAGCCTGGACAGCCGCATCGGGCCGGACGGCGACCTGTCGCTGGCCCTGCTCTCGCACGGGCGCCGGGGTGGTCTTGATCACCTGGTGAGTGCAGAGCGGACCCAGTCTGACGGCTGGCGCCCCCAGTCGGCCCACCAGCGAGGGACACTCTACGCGCGGCTGGGGCGCACCGAAGACAGCGCGTCCTGGATGCTGTCGTTCAACCACTCCGAGGGTCGGGCCGAGGACCCGCTCGGCCTGTCGGCCGCCGAGCTGGCCGAGGGAGTGCGCACCGGCTCGGCAGCGGCACAACGGTTCAACACCCGCAAGGCCACGGCCCAGAGCCAGCTCGGCTGGCGCCAGGTGGTGCCGCTGGGCGCCGGCGCCCGCGTGGAATGGCTGGTGCATGGTGGCCAGCGGTCGGTGGAGCAGGTGCTGGCCATCCCGCCGGCCGCCCAGGTCGCCCCGACCAGCCCGGGTGGTTTCATCGACCTGAACCGGCAGTTCGGCGGTGCCGAACTGCACTGGGAAGACCGCATGGACGCCAGCGCCGGCCTCGCCCTGCGGCGCGGCCTGTCGCTGTCGCTCGACGTCCAGGACGAACATCGCCAGGGCCGCGAGAACAGCGTGGGCGACCGCCTGGGCGAGCCGGGGCGGCTGCGCCGCGACGAGCGCAATCGCGCCGTGGGCACCAGCGTGCTGGCCTGGCTCGAAGCGCGCCGCGACACCACCCGCGCCCGGTTGGCCCTGCGCGGGCTGGACACCCGCTATCGCTCTCGCGATGCGTATGTGACCGACGGCAACCCTGACGACAGCGGCACGGCCCGCTTCCGCGCCTGGCTGCCGATGGTCGGTGTGAGCCATGAGCTGGGCTCGGGCTGGCAGGCCCAGGCGGCCGTCGGGCGCGGCGAGGACATCCCCACCCTCAACGAGATGGCCTACCGCCTGGACGGCGCGGCCGGCCTGAATACCGCGCTGTCGGCCTCGCCCAGCACCACCACCGAGCTGGGCCTGCAGTACCGGGGGGGTGGCCAGCGCCTGGTGCTGCACCTGTTCAACGTGCGCACCGACAACGAGATCCTGCAGGCTGCCAGCACCGGTGGACGGGCCAGCTTTCGCAATGCCGGCGCCACGCGCCGCACCGGGCTCGAGCTGCAGCATGAGCTCGCCCGGGCCGGCTGGCGGCACAGTGTGTCGGCCACGCTGATGTCGGCCCGTCTGACCCGCAGTGCGCAGCCGGCCACACGCCTGCCCGGTGTGCCGGCCGCCAGCCTGCATGCCCGTGCCGGCTGGACACCCGGGCAGGGCCAGGCCGGCGAATGGCTGGCCGAGCTGGTGGCGGTTTCGCGCGTGCAGGCCAACGATGCCAACACCGCCAGCGCCAGCGGCCATGCGCTGCTCCATCTGGGCTGGCAGAAGCGCTGGCAGCGTGGGCCGTGGCGCATCACGCCGCATCTGCGCATCGACAATGTGCTCGACCGCCGCCACGTGGGCTCGGTGATCGTCAACGAATCGAATGGCCGGCACTTCGAGCCGGGTCGCCCGCGGGCCTGGGCGATCGGCGTCACGCTGGAGGGCACGCTGGACGCAGGCGGTTGAATGCCAGGCCCGCCGGTCGCGGCACAATGCCACGCAACACCACGCCCCCAGGGAGCAGCGAATGAAACTCGGCTACACCATCGTCTACGTGCCTGACGTTGCCGCCTCGCTGCGCTTCTTCACCGATGCCTTCGGGATGCAGCAGCGTTTTCTGCACGAGTCGGGCACCTACGGCGAGCTCGACACCGGCAACACCACACTGGCATTTGCCGCCCACGAACTGGGCGACGGCAACTTCCCCGGTGGCCACGTGCGCGCGAGCGACTCCCCCCTGCCGCTGGGCATGGAAGTGGGTCTGGTGACCGACGACGTGGCAGCCGCTCACGCTCGCGCCCTGGCCGCCGGCGCCCGCGAGCTGGCCGCACCGGCCTCGAAGCCGTGGGGCCAGGTGGTGTCGTATGTGCGCGCACCGGATGGCCTGTTGATCGAACTGTGCACGCCCGTGGGCGCTTGACGGTGGTCTCGCCTGCGCAGCACGGTCACGGCGACACCTCTGTGCGCGCGCCAGCGCCTGAGCCGCAATACGCCTGGTGGCGTCGCCTGCTGCTGCGTGCGGCCGCGCTGGTCTATGCCCTGGTGACCGGTGGACTGATCGCCACCGCGATGGACCTGCGCAACGTGAGTTGCGAGGGGGCGGGATGCAACGGCCTGGACGTGGCCTGGCTGGCCTGGGCCGCAGCCTTTGCGGTCGTGCTGTCGGTCGGGGCGCTGCTGCGCACCCGGGTGCCGGCGGGGCTGCTGCGCCGGCTGGCGCGCTTCATGTGGTGGCTGCAGTGGGCGGCGGGCGCCGCGCTGGCGGTGGAATGGGCGGGGCATCGCCTGACCTGACGCAACCCGCCCGAGGGCCGGTCGCGCTGGCCTTGGCTACCATGCACCCATGTGCACACGCTATGTCTCACCGACCGACGCCGAGATCGAGCGCCACTGGCATGTGAGCGGCCAACGGCCCTGGCCGGGGGGCACCTTGTTCCCCCGATCACAGGGCGCGTTCATCCGCCGGGCGCTCAAGTCCGAAGGCTTCGAGCGTGAACTGGTGCTGGGCCCCTGGGGCCTGATCCCCTGGTTTGCCAAGGAGGCCCGTCTGCCCTATGCCACGGTGAATGCCCGCTCCGAGGAGATGGCCCACAAGGCCAGCTACAAGCAGCCCTGGGCACGCGGACAGCGGTGCATCATCCCGGCGGTGTCGTTCGACGAACCCTGCTGGGAAACCGGCCGCAACGTGTGGTGGCGATTCCGGCGGGCCGACGGTTCGCCCTGGGGGTTGGCCGGCCTGTGGAACACCTGGGTCGACAAGGCCACCGGCGAGGTGCACGAGTCATACACCATGCTCACGATGAACGCGGACGCGCACCCGCTGATGCGCCGCATGCACAAGCCCGACCCCAAGCTCGGCCCCGACCAGCAGGACAAGCGCAGCGTGGTGGCGATCGAGCCCGAGGACGTCGACCTGTGGCTGCACGGCACGCCGGAGCAGGCCCGCAGCCTGATCCGGCTCACGCCCGCCGACGAGATGGATGGCGGGCCGGCGCAGGACTGATCCACGCGTGAGCGGCCCCTGCCACTCAACTGACGTACGATCACGCCACCGCACCACAGGGAGGGACCCCAAGTGTCGACCGCTGCCAACATCGTCGTGGGCCTCATCGGCCTGCTGCACGTCTACATCCTCGTGCTCGAGATGTTCCTCTGGGACAAGCCGGCCGGCATGAAGGCGTTTCGCCTGACGCCGGAGTTTGCCGCGCAGTCCAAGGCCCTGGCGGCCAACCAGGGACTCTACAACGGCTTTCTTGCTGCCGGCCTGTTCTGGGGCCTGAGCCTGGGCCCGGCCGGCACCAGCGTGAAGATGTTCTTCCTGCTGTGTGTGCTGGTGGCGGGTGTCTACGGTGCCATCACGGCCAGCCGCAAGATCCTGTTCATCCAGGCCGTGCCGGCCGCGATCGGCCTGACGCTGGTGTCAGTGAGCTGAAGCCTCGAGCGCATCGACGAACACCCGGGCCACCGAAAAACCGGTCTGCTGTTCGATCTCCTGGAAGCAGGTCGGGCTGGTGACGTTGATCTCGGTGACCCGGTCGCCGATGATGTCCAGGCCGATCAGCAGCAGGCCGCGCGGGGCCAGCCGGGCGCCGATGTCGCGGGCGATCTCGCGGTCGCGCTCGGCCAGCGGCTGCGCCACGCCCTTGCCGCCGGCCGCCAGGTTGCCTCGGATCTCGCTGCCCTGCGGAATGCGCGCCAGCACGAACGGCACGGGTTCGCCGGCAATGATCAGCACACGCTTGTCGCCCAGCGAGATCTCGGGGATGAAACGCTGGACCATGACCGTGCGCGTGCCGCCGGCATTGAGCGTCTCGGTGATGCTGCCCAGGTTGAGCCCGTCGGGCCCGACGCGGAAGATGCCCATGCCCCCCATGCCGTCCAGCGGCTTCAGGATGATCTCGCCGTGCTCGGCATGGAACCGACGGATCTCGCCGGGGTCGCGTGTCACCAGCGTGGGCGTGACATGCTGCGGGAACTCCATCACCGCCAGCTTCTCCGGGTGATCGCGCAGTGAGGCCGGGCGGTTGATGACCCGCGCGCCTTCACGTTCGGCCTGCTCCAGCAGGTGGGTGGCATAGAAGTATTCGCTGTCGAAGGGCGGGTCCTTGCGCATCAGCACGATGTCGAACTCGGCCAGCACGACGGACTGCGCCTCGCCGGCCTCGTACCAGTCGTAGACGCCTTCTCCGCTGCGACCGGTGAGCCGCAGTTCGCGTGCCATGGCACGCACGCGGTCGCCGCTGCGCCACCCGAGGCTGTCGCCTTCGCAGGCCCACAGCGTGTGGCCGCGGGCGGCTGCCTCGCGCATCATCGCAAAGGTCGAGTCCTTGTGGGTCTTGAAGGTGTCCAGCGGGTCGGCAACAAACAGCAGCTTCATGATGGTTCGCTCAGGGCGGGGCAGGCAAAGCCGTAGTGTTGCACCGTCGCCGCATCCATGCATCGCCGGGGGCACTGCCGGCGCGGCCGCCCCACGGGCCGGTCAAAGTGCCACCTTGGCGCCCAGCTCCACGACCCGGTTGGCCGGCAGGTTGAGGAAGTCGGCCGCCGCGGCCGCATTGCGGTGCATGCTGGCAAAGAGCTTCTCGCGCCAGCCGGCCATGCCGCTGCCCAGCGTGGGGATCACGATGTCGCGCGACAGGAAATAGCTGGTCTGCATGTCGTCGAGCACGACCCCGCGGCTGCGCAGCAGGGTCAGCGCCTCGGGGACGTCGGGGTCGTTCTTGAAGCCGAAGTGCAGCACCACCTGCCAGCAGTCGTGCCCGAGGGACTCGACCTCCACCCGCCGGTCGAAACCGATCCACGGCACCTCATGGTGACGCACCGTGACGAACAGGTTGGTCTCGTGCAGCACCTTGTTGTGCTTGAGGTTGTGCAGCAGCGCATTGGGCGTGCTGCCCTTTTCGCTGTTGAGGAACACTGCCGTGCCCTCCACCCGCACCGGCGGGCTCACGAACACGGCATCCAGGAAGGACTTGAGCTCGATCGACTCGTCGCGCATGCGCTCGGACAGCAACTGACGGCCCTGCTTCCAGGTCATCATCAGCGTGAACATCACCAGGCCGATCAGGATGGGGAACCAGCCGCCGTCGAGGATCTTCACGGCATTGGCCGCAAAGAACAGCACGTCCACCGCAAAGAAGAACCCGGTGGCCGCCACACACAGGGCCCAGGGGTAGTTCCAGGCGTAACGGATCACGAAAAACGTCATCACCGTGGTGATGAGCATGTCGATGGTGACGGCAATGCCGTAGGCCGAGGCGAGCTCGCTGCTGGAGCCGAAGGCGACCACCGCCAGCACGATGCACACGTACAGCCCCCAGTTCACGAAGGGCACATAGATCTGGCCCGCCTCACGCACCGAGGTGTGCAGGATGCGCAGCCGCGGCAGGTAGCCCAGCTGGATCACCTGCTTGGTGACTGAAAACGCGGCCGAGATGAGCGCCTGCGAGGCGATCACCGTGGCGCAGGTGGCCAGCCCGATGAGCGGGTACAGCGCCCAGTGCGGCGCCATTTCGTAGAAGGGATTGTTGATGTTCTCGGGGTGGACCAGCAGCATCGCGCCCTGCCCGAAGTAGTTGATCACCAGCGCCGGCATCACGAGGTAGAACCACGCGTAGCGGATCGGCTTCTTGCCGAAGTGGCCGAGGTCGGCATACAGCGCCTCGGCCCCGGTGACGCACAGGATCACCGCCCCCAGTGCACCGAAGGCCACCGCCGGGAACTCGGCGATGAACAGCAGTGCGTGGTGCGGACTCAGCCCGCGCAGGATCGACCAGTTCTGGCTGATGTGGCTCAGGCCCATCAGGGCCAGCACACCGAACCACACCACGGTGATCGGGCCGAACAGCTTGCCCACCGAGGCCGTGCCGAGCTTCTGCACCGCAAACAGTGCAGTGAGCACGACCAGCGTGATCGGCACCACGAAGGGTTCGAGCGCCGGGGCGGCCACCTTCAGTCCCTCGACCGCGGACAGCACCGAGATCGCCGGTGTGATGACCCCATCGCCGAAAAAGATCGCCGTGCCGAAGATGCCGATCAGCAGCAGGCGCCGTCGCAGCACCGGGCGATCCTTCACGGCCTGGGACGCCAGCGCCAGCATCGCCACCAGGCCGCCCTCGCCGTTGTTGTCGGCGCGCAGGATCAGCAGCACGTACTTGAGCGAGACGATCACCGTGATCGTCCAGAACATCAACGACAGGATGCCCAGGATGTTCGATTCGGTGACCGGAATGTGGCCGTGGGTGAAGACTTCCTTCAGCGCATACAGCGGGCTGGTGCCGATGTCGCCATAGACGACGCCGATGGCGCCAAGGGTCAGGGCGGCCAGCTTGGAGCCGGCGGGCGTGGCGTGGGATTGCACGAAGAAACGCTCGTTGGGGCGAGGCGACCATTGTGCTCCCGGGGTGGCCTGCCCACGGGCCTCATGTTGCAGTGCAGCAACGCGCACTGCCCGGGCGGCTTGACAGGTCGTGCCGCAGGCCGCCCAGGTCGGGGTGCGCGCCGCTCAGGCAGCTGCCGTGTCCAGCGTCGGATAGTCGGTGTAGCCCTCGGCCCCGCCCCCGTACAGCTTGGGAACGTTCAGCCGGTTCAGCTCGGCCCCTTCGCGCAGGCGGCGGCCCAGGTCGGGGTTGCTGATGAACGGCCGGCCGATGGCCACCAGATCGGCCGCGCCGCTCTCGATCGCCTTCAGCGCCATCTCGCGGTCATACCCGTTGTTCACCATCCAGGGGCCGTGATAGCGGCTGCGAAGCTGCGCATAGTCGAACGGGCGGCCCTGCTCGCTCAGGTCGCGCGGGCCGCCGGTCTGGCCTTCGATCACATGCACATACGCCAGCCCGAGGGTGTCGAGCTGCTCGACCACATGATTGAACAGCGACTGCGGGTTGCTGTCGTGTGCGTCGTTGGACGGCGTCACCGGCGAGATGCGCACCCCCGTGCGCCCGGCACCGATCTCGGCGGTCACGGCATGCATCACGTCCATCAGCAGGCGGCTGCGGTTCTCGATCGACCCCCCGTAGGCGTCAGTACGCCGGTTGCTGCCGTCCCGCAGGAACTGGTCGATCAGGTAACCGTTGGCCGCGTGGACCTCGACACCGTCGAAGCCGGCATCCATCGCGCAGCGCGCCGCATGCCGATAGGCCTCGACGATGCCCGGGATCTCGTCGAGCGCAAGCGCCCGCGGCTCGGACACCGGCTCGAACCCCTGGGCCGTGAAGGTCTTGGTGTCCGCCCGGATCGCCGACGGCGCCACCGGGGACTGCCCGCCGGGCAGCAGCGAGGTGTGCGAGATGCGACCCACGTGCCACAGCTGGATCACGATGCGCCCGCCGCGCTCGTGCACTGCATCGGTCACACGCTTCCAGCCGGCCACCTGTTCGGGCGTGTGGATGCCGGGGGTGTCGAGGTAGCCCTGTCCCATGGCGGTGACCTGGCTGGCTTCGGTGATGATCAGCCCGGCCCCGGTGTGGGGGTCGGCACGCTGCCGGTAGTACTCGACCATCAGGTCGGTGGGGGTCTGCCCGGCGCCGGCGCGATTGCGCGTGAGCGGCGCCATCACGAGGCGGGTGGCCAGGGGCATGTGGCCCAGCTGGAAGGGCTCGAAGAGGTGGGGCATGGGCGTGTGTCCTGCGCGGTGGTATCAAGACGCTCAAGCGTAGGCAAATCGGCCATCCCGCGCCCCCCGTGTCGCCAGCCGCCCGACTGGCGATCAGGGCGAGGCCGGCGTGCCTGCAGCGGCGCCGGCTCTGTGGTAAGGCGCAGTCGTCGCACGCCGACGTGCCAACAAGTTCACACCTGGGCGTGAACGATCGGCCCGAGGGAGCAGCACGAGACGCTGCATGAGGGTTCCACTGGGGGCGTGCAGGCAGTGCGGCTCCCTAGAATCGGCACGACATGGCCCCCCGGGGCCCCGCTGCCGAGTGACTGCCCCAAACGACACTTCCCGCCCGACCACCGACGCCCCGGCCACCGCCGTCAGCGACCAGGTCACGCGCGTGTTTTTCGTGGCCGGCGCATTCACCACGCTGGCGGCCACGCTGGTGGTGCGCATGTTCTACGTTGGTGTGCCCGCCGCCACGCTCGACACCGTGGCCTGGATCGGTGCGGGCATGGCACTGGTGTATGCGCTGGCGGGGTGGCTGTCACGACCGCACCGGGCCACCACCGGCATGGTGATCGCGCTGCTGGGCTCGCAGCTCGGTCTGCTGGCCATCGCGATCGTCACCGGCCTGGGCGTGCACATGGCAGGCCTGGGGCTGCTGGCCCTGCTGGTGATGGTGGCCGGCATCTTCCTGAACCTGCGCGTGGCGGTGCTGCTCACGGTGGTGGCGGCCGCGGGCATCCTGGTGCTGGCGCAGCTGGAGGCGGGCGGCCGCCTGGCCACCCCGCCGGGGGTGTCGCAATCGATGATGCTCAACCGCATGCTGTCCAACCTGATGGGGGTGGCCTGCGGCCTGGCCTTTGCGTGGGCGCTGGCGCGCTACACCGCGCGCACGTTGCGCCTGGCGACCGAACAGCAGGCGCGCTTTGCCACGCTGCTGGGCATCATGGCCGACTGGTACTGGGAGCAGGACGAGCATTTCCGCTTCACGCGGGTATCGGAGTCGTTCCAGCGTGCCATCGGCCTGCCGAGCACCGACTACATCGGCCGGCGGCGCTGGGATGTGCCCGACCTCGATGTCACCCCGGAACAATGGGCCGCCCACCTCGACGACCTGGAGAACCACCGCCCCTTCCGCGACTTCATCATGCGCAAGGTGACACCGGACGGCCGTGAGGTGGTTGCCGCGATCAGCGGCGAGCCTGTCTTCGACGCGCAGGGTCGCTTCCGGGGCTACTGGGGTGTGGGCCGCAATGTGACGGCCGAACATGAATCGCGCCGTGCCCTGGCGGCCAGCGAGCAGCGCTACCGCAACCTGTTCGCTCGCTCGCCGTCGGCGATGGTCATCCATCGTGACGGCCGCATCGTCTCGTGCAACGACGCAGCGCTGCGCCTGATGGGCTGCACAAGCGCCGACGAGCTGGTGGGAACCGAGCTGCTGGATCTCTACGATGCCCCCTCGCGCCTGCGCGTGGAGCAGCGACTGCGCGATGTGGAGCACCTGCCGCTGGGGCAGACGCTGCCGGTGGTCGATCTGGTGCTCCGGCGTCGCGACGGGCGGCTGGTGGACGTGTCGGCCACGGGGTGCCCGGTCGAGCTGCCCGAAGGACGTGCGGTGGAGTCGATCTACATCGACGTCACCGAACGCCGGCAGGCCGAATCGGCACTGCTTCAGTCCGAGGCCATGCTGTCGGGCCTGTTCGTGTCGAGCCCCGACGTCATCACCGTCACCGACCCGGTCACCGGCCGGTATGTGATGACCAACCCGCAGTTCACCCGCATCATCGGCTACACCGCCGAAGAGGCGATCGGGCGCACCGTCATCGAGCTGGGCATGCTGGACAGCCAGGCCGACCGGCGCCGCTTTCTCGACGAGATCGAGCGCCAGGGCTGGGTGCGTGACCTGCCGATGCGCTATCGCACCAAGGATGGCCGGTTGGTGTCGATGCTGATCACCGGCACGATCTTTTCGGTGGGGGACACCCGCTACCTGCTCGTGCTGTCACGTGACGTCAGCGAGATCGAACGCACCCAGGCCGAGTACAAGGCGATCCTGGACAACGCCTCGGTGGGCATTGCCCTGGTCCGCGAGGGCCGGCTGCGGCGCGTGAACGCAAGCTTCGAGACCATGCTTGGCTGGCCGCCGGGCAGCCTGGTGGACCGCCCGGTGCGCGACATCTGGCCCGACGCCACCGAATACGAACGGGCCCGGGCCCTCACCCGCAGCGCCTTCCGCCGCCCGGAAGGCATCGACTTCGAATGGCAGATGCAGCGCCGCGACGGAAGCCGCTTCTGGGCCCGGTCGCGCGCCAGCCATGTGCACGCCGTGGGCACGGCGCGGCGCGACTCCATCTGGATCGTCGAGGACATCACGGCCGCACGTCGCGCCGCCGACGACCTGGCCGCCGCACGCGATCAGGCCGAGGCTGCCAGCCGCGCCAAGAGCGCCTTCCTGGCCAACATGAGCCACGAGATCCGCACGCCGCTGCACGGCGTGCTCGGGCTGGCGCAGCTGGCCGCGATGCCCGGGGTCGACGAGACGCGCCGCACCGACTACCTGCATCGCATCGTCGACAGCGCACAGGCGCTGTCGGGCGTGATCTCCGACATCCTCGACCTGTCGAAGATCGAGGCCGGCCGGCTGGTGCTGGAAGCGATCGACTTCGACCTGCGCGAGATGATCCAGGCCCTGCACGGGGCCCACGCCGAGCTGGCCGCCGGGCGCGGCCTCGAACTGGGACTGAGCTGGGACGACGACGTACCGGCCCGCGTGACGGGCGACCCGGTGCGCACGCGCCAGATCCTCGCGAACTTCCTGAGCAATGCCGTGAAGTTCACCGAGACGGGGCGCATCGACCTGGCCGTGCACCGCCGGGACGAGCGCTGCCTGCGCTTCGAGGTGCGCGACACCGGCCCGGGCATCGCGCCGGGGCTGCAGGCGCGCCTGTTCAAGCCCTTCACCCAGGCCGACGACTCCACCACCCGCCGCTACGGCGGCACCGGGCTCGGGCTGTCCATCTGCCGCGAACTGGCCCACCTGATGGGGGGCGAGGTCGGCGTGGACAGCCAGCCCGGCCGGGGCAGCTGCTTCTGGGCCGACCTGCCGCTGGCCACGGCCTCCGCTGCGGCGCCCGTGGCACCGGCCGGCGCCCCCTCCCCCGACGGCCTGCGCGGCGCGCGCATCCTGGTGGTCGAGGACAACGCCGTCAACATGCTGATTGCCGTGAGCATGCTCGAGATGTGGGGGGTGGACGTGGTGCAGGCACGCAACGGCCAGGAGGCCGTGGCCATCGTCGACCGGGAGCAGGGGGCCTTCGATGCGGTGCTGATGGACGTGCACATGCCCGGGATGAGTGGCTACGAGGCCACACAGGCACTGCGCCGGCGCTACGACGCGGCCCGGCTGCCCATCATCGCGCTGACCGCGGCCGCCCTGGTGTCCGAACAGGAACGCACACGCCGGGTGGGCATGAACGCCTTCCTGGCCAAGCCGATCGACGTGCACGGCCTGTATGCGACGCTGCGGCGGTTCGTGCGTACCTGAGCCGCACACGGACCACCACGCTCAGCCAGCAAACCCGCCTGCGTCGAGAAAGGCCTGTTCCTCGGGCGTGGTCGCCCGCCCGAGGATGCCGTTGCGGTGCGGGAAGCGCCCAAAGCGCCGGACGATGTCACGATGCTCGAGCGCATGGCGCATCACCTGCGGCTCCAGGCGCTGGTGCAGCTCGACCGAACGGTCCTGGTCGGCCAGCAACTCCGAATGGGCCAGGGGCAGGTAGAAGAACAGCCGCAGTCCCACCTCCACCGCCATGTCGTGGCCGGCCACCACGGCCCGCTCCGTCACGCCGCGAGCCGCTTCGTCAGTGGCATACATGCGCGGCGTGCCGCGAAAGCAGTTGCGCGGGAACTGGTCGAGCAACAGCACCAACCCCAGCGCGTCTTCCGGGCGGACCTCCCAGTGCGCAAGCTGCCCGGCGGCGGCGGCCTCATGCGCGCTGAGAAACCGCTCCCGGAAGTCCGCATCGAAGGCGGGATCCTTGGTGAACCAGCGCCCCGGCCCGGCTTGCCGCCAGAACGCGACAACCTCGTTGGTGGGGGTGGTCATGGCGCGGCCTGTCGGTTCGCGGCGGCATCGCGTCCGGCCAGCAGCGCATACAGCAGGATCGCGCCGAACGTGGCGGTTCCGATGCCACCGAGCGCAAAGCTGCCGATCTTCAGCGTGAAGTCGCCGGTGCCCAGGATCAGCGTGATGGCCGCCACGATCAGGTTGGTGTTGTTGCTGAAGTCGACCTTGTTGTCGACCCAGATCTTGGCGCCGGCAATGGCGATCAGGCCGAACACCACGATCGACACACCGCCCATCACCGCCAGCGGCACGGCCTGGATCAGCGCACCGAACTTCGGGCTGAAGCCCAGCAGGATGGCGATCAGCGCCGCCACCACGAACATGGCCGTCGAATAGATCTTCGTGGCTGCCATCACACCGATGTTCTCGGCGTAGGTGGTCACGCCGGTGCCACCCGAGGCGCCCGACACCATCGTCGCCACACCGTCTCCGATGAAGGCACGCCCCATGTAGGGGTTCATGTCTCGCCCGGTCATCGCACTCACGGCCTTGATGTGGCCCAGGTTCTCGGCCACCAGGATCACCGCCACCGGCGCGATCAGCAGCATCGCCCCGGCGTCGAACACCGGCGCGGCAAAGCGCGGCAGGCCGAACCAGGCCGCGTTGGCGATGCCCGACAGGTCGATCGGCTTGCCCAGGCCCATGCCGTTGGTCAGCACCGCGTAGATCAGCGACGCGACGATCAGGCCCACCAGGATCAGCAGGCGCTGCGTCATGCCGCGGGTGAAGACGGCCACGGCCCCCACGCTCAGGAAGGTCACCGCCTGCATCCACGCATCGAACGCCGTGGGCGCCATGTTCTTGACCGGCACCTGGGCCAGGTTCAGGCCGATCACCGCCACCACCGCCCCGGTGACCACCGGGGGCATGAAGCGCTCGATCCAGCCCGTGCCCACACCGGCAACGATCAGGCCGATCAGGGTGTAGAGCGCCCCGCAGGCGATGATGCCGCCCAGCGCAACCCCCAGGTTGGCATTCGGACCCTGGCCGGCATACCCGGTGGCGGCGATCACCACCCCGATGAAGGCAAAGCTCGACCCCAGGTAACTGGGCACCCGCCCGCCCACCACCACAAAAAAGATCAGCGTGCCGATGCCGCTCATCAGGATCGCCACATTGGGGTCGAACCCCATCAGCAGGGGCGCCAGCACCGTGGCGCCGAACATGGCCACCACGTGCTGGATGCCCATGGCCACCGTCTGCGGCCAGGGCAGCCGCTCGTCCGGCGCGATGATGCCCTCGGTCTTCTCGCGCCACTGGGGAAACAGGCTCATCCGGATCTCCTCGTTGTTGTCGATGAAGCACGCCGGGGGACCGGCAGTGCGCAGCGGGAGTGTAGGAGCATGGTGCAATGCACACATACGGGGCGCGCCCGGGGGCAAAAAAAACGGGCCTGTGGGCGCCCCCATGCGGTGGCGCTCACAGGCCCATGCGCTCGGGAAGTCGGCGGCCGGGGCTCTCGCTCTTCCTGCCCCGGCCGCTTCTTCCCCTCTTCCCCCGACGTCCCCAGAGACTGGTTGCTCAGTTCCGGGTTCTGGAAACCCTGTGGGCTGCGGTCGAACCTGCCGCTGCCCTGTTCGTGTTACCTGTGACGCAGACCCAGCGTGCGCTGGGCCGGCTCGGTGCGCGACTGCAGCACCTGGACCTGGCGCAAGCCGGCGCCCGTGGTCCGGGCTACCGCCCCGCCGGGGCTGACCCGGTCCGGGCGGGCGGCATGCCGCGCCAGCACACCTGGCGCCTGAGGCTTGATCGTGTTCATGGCTGGACCCACCATTGGCTCGGTGCAAAGTCGGTGCACAGGAAGACCGGGGCCGCCGGTGCACCGCGGCCCAGGCGCTGCAGCGCGGCTTCAGCCCAGCTGGGGCCGGCGGCCTCGCTTGAACGTGGTGCCAGCCGGATCAGTGAGGACCAGCCACCACGGGCACGCGGCGCCTTGGCGCTGGAGGCCGCGGGCGTGCCGGTGGCCTGTGCCCGGCTGCGACGGGCGATCTGGCCGGACTGGGACGCGGCCGAGCCGCGCCGTTTGAAACTCAGGATGCTCATCGCCGTACTGCCTGTGGGTGAGAGGTTCGTTGACTTTCGATGTGAAGTCAGTGGCAGCTTTCATGCCAAGGCCGCAAACGTAACCAATCCGGGTGGATCGGCCCGCATGTCAGGCATTTGCTCACAGACGGTTACAGGTACGACCGGTTGAGTCAGTTTTTGTGTCAGGCCGGTGCCGGTTGTGTCAGCTCTGACCGGCAGTGCCTTGAGATCGGCCGCTCGGGCACCATGTGGGGCCGGTCAGATTGACATGCACCGAGTTTTCGAAAGGCCAGTCCATGGACGCACAGATCGGGGGCGACGCCCTGTGGTGGATCCTCAGCGGCATCCTCATCCTGGTGGGAATCGCCGGCACCGTGCTGCCCGCCCTGCCCGGCGCCGGCCTGGTGCTGGCCGGTGTGCTGGTCGGGGCCTGGTCGGACGGTTTCACCCGGGTCTCGGGGCTCACCGTCGCGGTGATCGCCGTGCTGGCCGTGCTGGCCTGGGTGGTCGACTATGTGGCGGCCATGCTCGGTGCACGGCGCGCCGGGGCCAGCCCGCTGGCGCTGGTCGGCGCGGCGCTGGGCACGGTGGCGGGCATCTTCACCGGTTTCATCGGCCTGATCTTCATGCCGCTGGTGGGCGCCATGGCCGGTGAGTACTGGGCCCGCCGCGACAGCGCACAGGCGGCCCAGGTGGGCCTGGCGACCTGGCTCGGGCTGCTGGTGGGCACCGTCGTGAAGCTCACGCTGGTGTTCATGATGGTGGGCATTTTTGTGGTCGCCTGGTGGGTGTGAGGCCCCTGACCAGCCCGCGGCCCGGCGACGCCCGTGACGCGCCCGTGACGCGCCCGTAGCGCGCCCGTGGGGTGTCAGGGCGCCGCGACGAAATCGACCACCCGCGAGATCACGCCCGGGTCGCTCAGCAGCCGCCGGTGGCCCAGGCCGGTCGTCAGGTCCAGCCGTCCGTCGGGCAGCCAGTCGAGCAGGCGGTGGGCCTCCTGGACCGGCACCGTGCGGTCGTCGCGGTCGTGCACGACCAGCACCGGCACGGCAATGCGCGGGGCTGTCCAGCGCGCATGCATGCGGTCGAGCACCACGGCCTCGCGCGCCTCGATGTGCTGCACCATCGCATGCCGGGTCGACTCCTGCAGGCCGAACGCGGACGCATAGTCGCGTGTCACCTGGGTCAGGTCGGTGGGCGAGGCGATCGTCACCAGCCGTGTCGCCTGCAGGCCCCGGGCCGCCGCGACCAGGGCCGACGAGCCGCCCATCGAATGGCCGATCACCGCATGCACCTGCCCGGACCGGGCGGCAAGGTAGTCGAGCACCCGCGCGAACTGGGCCAGGGTCGTGCGCCAGCCGGCGCTGCGGCCATGCGCCGGCTGGTCGACCGCCACCGGCGCATAGCCGCGTGCCTGCAGCGCCTCGGCCAGGGGCGCCATCTGCAGGCCCCAGCCGCCCCAGCCGTGCGTCAGCAGCACCCGGGGCGCCTCGGGCGCAGCGTCCCAGGCATACAGCGTCAGGTTGCCCGTCTCGAACGGCAGGCGCCCGATGCGCACGCCCGCCCCGGGGCGGGCGGCGCGCGCCATCAGGCGGCCCTGCATCGGTGCACAGAACACGGCGGCCGCCAGGCGGCCGGCCACCCGCGGGCCGAGCGGTTCGCTGCGACGCAGGCCCCAGCGCACCATCCGGAACCACGGGCTGGCGGCAAAACTCCGGCCGGCGGCCGTGATGGCCGGCTCAGCCACGGCGCACCCCGGTGCCCCCGCAGCGGCGCTCGCCGAACACCAGGCTGAAGTCATCGTTGTGGCGCGGCACGCCCTGCCACACCTTGCGGGCCAGCCAGCCCAGACGGGCCACGACGGCCACCACCAGCAGTGCGATCACGATCAGCATGATTTTCTCCTGTTTCGCACGGTCGTGCGAGATTGGGTCAAAAGAAGGCACCTTGTGGGTGCCGCTCGGGGAAACTTCTCTCGGGTTGAACGGGCTGCCGCAGCCTCAGGCTGCCGCAGCGCGGGTATAGCTTTCGATCAGGCGCTCATAGGCGGCCCAGGCCCGGTCACAGGCCCGAGGGTCACGCATGAAACGCGCGTCGCGCATCAGGGCAATGAACAGGCCGTCGAGCTCGAACACGAGCTGTTCGGCGTCCGTCTTGGCGGGCAACTGGCCGGCATCGATGGCCTGGATCACGGTGCGCTTGAGCGTGGCACGCCAGCGCATCACGCCGTCCAGGAGCAGGTCGCGCAGCGGCCCTTCGCGGTCGTCGAACTCGAACGCGCCGGCGCAGTAGATGCAGCCGTAGCGGATCTCGACCTCCTCGGCCCGCTTCAGCCACAGCCGCATGATCGCGTTCAGGCGCGGCAGGCCACGCGGCTCGCGCATCGCCGGCAGGAACACGTCCTGCAGGAAGCGGCGGTCGTATTCCTCGATCACCGCGCGCTGCAGGGCCTCGCGCGAGCCGATGCGGGAGAACACGCCACTCTTGGACAAACCCAGCCGCTTGGCGACCTCGCCGATGGTCAGGCTCTCCAGCCCGTCGGTCGCGGCCATCATCAGGGCCGTGTCCAGGATGGCGGTGCGGGTGAGTTCGCTGCGACTGGTTTTCGCTTCCATGGACTGCAATTTAGCACGACCGTCCGAAATTGCAAGCCCGACTCGAAAATTCACCACCGGCCCAGCACGCCGGCCTCCTCGTCGGGCGTCAGGATCCGCCCGGGCGCCGTCCGCTCGACCAGCGCATCGAATTCTGCCAGCCCCGCGCTGGCCGGCCGGTAGTCGGGCGAGCCGGCCCCACCGGACGGCTGGGCCAGCACGACACGCGGCTGCCAGTGCCCGGCCGGGTCACGGCAGGCCAGCACACGCCAGGCCTCGGCGTCGCCGGCGGCCACATCGGTGTATTCGCGGCAATGCCCGCCCGAGGCCAGCGCGATCGTCGCAAACGGCGTGATGGTGCGCTGGCGTGAGGTGTCGCCGATGAGCACCGGGGTGCTGCTGGGCGTGCGGTCGAGCACCGCCTGCGGCAGGCTCGCCCAGGCGGCTGCCGCACGGGCGGGTTCGTCGGCGGGCGGCCCGGCCAGTCGGGGTCCGAGCAGGCCCAGCAGCACCCCGACGGCAAGTCCGGCCAGGCCGGTGGCCCCGGCAACGCGCCAGGACCGCAGCCACTGCCGCCATGACGGCCCCCCCGCTGTGCGCGGGGTCGGCCGCGGCGTCGTCAGCAGTTCGGTGCGCAACGCCTCCAGCCGGTCGGGCAGCGGCTCGTGCAGGGTGTCGTCCAGCAGGCGAAGGTGCCGGCGGGTCAGCGCAAAGGCCTCGACCCGGCGGCGCGCCTCGTCATCGTGCATCAGGCGCTGGCGCACCAGCGCCGCCTCGTCGGGCGGCAGGCGATCATCGGCGTAGGCCATCAGGCATTCGTCCGAGAGCGCCGGGCCCGTGGGTTCGATCGGTGTCATGGCTGGCCTCCCAGCATGCGGGTGAGTCGGAGTCGGGCGCGCGCCAGACGGCTCATCACGGTGCCCACCGGGATGTCCAGCGCCTGCGCGGCCTCCTGGTAGCTGTGATCCTCGACGCACACCAGCGCCATCACGGCGCGCTGTTCGTCCGGCAGGTCGGCCAGGGCCCGCAGCACCTGCTGCAGCGACAGGCGCTGCTCGGTGACGGTGCGGCCGTCCACCCCGGCCACCGCCGCCAGCGTGTCCTCGCTGCCGTCCAGATGTCCGTCAGGGCGCACCTGCCGTGCCCGCTGCCAGTCGATCCACAGGTTCTGCATCAGGCGGAACATCCAGCTGTCCAGCCGCGTACCCGGCTCAAACTGGCCCAGGCGCGGCAGGGCCCGTTCGCAGGCCGCCTGCACCAGGTCATCGGCCTCGTCGGAGCCGGCCGTGAGGGCACGCGCAAACCGCCGCAGCCGGGGCAGCAGCGCCGCCAGCTCGCGGCGCAGGTCGGTGGGATCGTTCGGTGCGTGCATGCGGTCCAGGCGCCAGGTCAGGGCAACAACGGATGAGCGGGCCGCCCTATTCCCGGTGCGCCGAAAAAAATCGTCGCCCGTGCGGGCCGGGGCGGATGGTAGCCTCACACCATGCATTCCGTCACAGCCACCCGGGTGGCCTGTCACCTCTTGCAGCGCCTTGGCCACGGGCGCCGTGCGCTGGCGCGGCTGCTGGCCCTCGTGCTGGCGCTTGGCCTGGCGCCCTGGCCACTCGAACCGGCCAACCCTTTCGGCCTGCTCGGCCCGGCCCAGGCTGACGACGACGATGATGACGACGATGACGACGACGGCGGGTCCGGCCCGGGGGCCGGCTCGGACGGGGGCCCCGCCGGGCTGGCCGTGGCCGGCGAATCGCTCAGCAGCGAAGTGCTCGCGATGGGGCTCGGTGCGACGCAGATCGCCACGCTGGAAGGCCTGGGCTACCGGGTGATCGAGCGTGCCCGCCTGGCCCGCCTGCAACTTGATGTGGTGCGGCTGCAGGAGCCGCCGGTGTGGTCGCGCCTGACGCTGCCGCGTCAGTTGCGCGAGGCGGGCCTGGAGGGGCGGCTCAGCCCCAATCATGTCTATCGGCTGGCCCAGCCGGCCTGCGAAGGCCAGCGCTGCTACGGGTTCGAAGCGGTCGGCTGGCCGATCCCGTCGAGCCCGTCCGGGTGTGGCCGCGGCCTCGTGATCGGCATGGTCGACACGGCCGTGGCGACCGGCCACCCGGCCCTGCAGGGGGCCGACGTGCGCACGCGCCGCTTTGTGGACGGGCCGGCCGCTCCCGACCACGGCACCGCGGTTGCCGGGCTGCTGGTCGGCGCCCCAGGAAGCGGTTTTCCCGGGCTGCTGCCGGGCGCTCGCCTGGTGGCCGCCGAGGTGTTCGACCGCGACTGGATCGGCCGGGCCCGCACCCATGCGTTTGCGGTGGCGCTGGCGCTCGACTGGCTGGCCACGCAGGGCGTGCGGGTGGTCAACCTGAGCTTTGCCGGCCCCGACAACCCGGTGCTGGAAGCGGCCATCCGCCGGCTGGTGGCACGCAACATCGTGGTGGCCGCGGCCGCAGGCAATGACGGCCCGAACGCCGCGCCAGCCTACCCGGCGGCTTACTCGAGCCGGGTGCCCGGTGTGCTGGCCGTGACCGCGGTGGACGTGCAGCTCTCACCCTATCGCCGCGCCAACCGGGGGGAGCACCTCGACCTGTCGGCGCCCGGCGTGGGCATCTGGACCGCCGAGGTCGAAGGCCCCGGGCGCTTCGACACCGGCACCTCGCTGGCGGCGACCTTCGTGACGGCGGCCGCCGCGACACTCGACCCGCGGCGCCGGCTCAGTGCTGCCGCGGTCGGCCAGCGGCTGGCGCAGCGGGCGCGCGACCTCGGCCCCGCCGGACGCGACCCGGTGTTCGGTCACGGCCTCGTTCAGGCCGGCGCGGCATGCCGCTGAAGCCGGGCTGGCTTCGGCACATCGGTGCCGCCTGCACCGCCGTACTCCTGCACGCCGCGGCTGCATCGGCGGGCGCCAGCGACGTGCCACCCGCCCCTGCGCTCCACGGGCTGCACGACTACCTGCTGCAGCAGGTTCAACCCGACGGGCGCTTCGTCTACCTGCGCAACGCCCAGGGCGAGATCCAGCCGGGCTACAACATGGTCCGACATGGGGGCACGATGTTCGCGCTGGCGCAGTGGCACACCGAGCGGGCATCCCCCGGCAACGCATCGGCCCTGCTGCGCACGGCCGCCTACCTGCGCCAGTGCTGCCTGGCACCGGCCGGCCCCGGTACGCTGGCGGTGTGGTCGCAGGCCGATGAACGGCCCGATGGTCAGCGCGTGGCGGCGCTGGGTGCCGCCGCGCTGGGCCTGGTCGGCCTGGTGGCGGCCCATCGCATCGACCCGGCCGCAGCGCCGCTGGACGACCTGCGCCGCCTGGGTCACTTCATCGTGTCGCTGCAGGCGGACGACGGCAGTCTGCGCTCGCGGGTGTTTGCCGATGGGCGCGCCGACAACTGGACCTCGCTGTACTACCCCGGCGAGGCAGCCCTGGCGCTGACCTGGCTGGCCGAGGTCGATGCCGCGCAGGCGCAGCACTGGCGCACGGCAGCACGGGCCGCCCTGGCCCACCTGGCCGACCAGCGACGTGGTCAGTCCGTCGTGCCGCCCGACCACTGGGCGCTGATCGCCACCGGGGCCCTGTGGTGCGCCGATGCGCGCTGGAGCGAATCCATGCGCGACACGCTCCTCACGCACGCCTGGCAGGTGGCCGCCGGCATGCTGGGCGACCAGGCCGCCGCGCTGCGCGACGGGGCCACCCCCGGCAGCTTCACGCCGGACGACCGCGCCACACCCGCGGCCACCCGGCTGGAAGGCCTGCTGGCACTGACCGTGCTGCCCTGGCCCGCAGCACGGGCCGAAGCGCCGTTCGACCCGCAGGCCAAATTGGCACAGGCCATCGAAGCCGGGACCGCCGCACTGCGCCTGGCGATCGTGACCGACGGCCCCTGGCGCGGGGCCGTCACGCGCCACCTGGCCACGCCTCGCGGCCGCGCGTCGCCGCGCCATGGCGAGATCCGCATCGACTACGTGCAGCACGCACTGTCGGCCCTGCTGGCCGAGCAGGCGCACCGCCAGGGACGCAGCGTGTGCCCCTTGCTGCTTCCGCCACGCGGTTGACCCCCGCCAGGCCGGTCGCGCCTGATTTGTAAGCAGTTGCAGCAAACCGGAATGCCGCCGCGCGGCATCCGTTGTCGGCATGTCCCCTCCAGGTGCCACATGCCTCCCCTGACTGCCCTGTCCGCCTTGCGCCCCCGACGCACGACCGCCCTGCCCGCTGCCGCGGGAGCGCTGGCCCTGGTCGGCACCGCCGCACTGGCGCACCGCTGGCCGCCGGCCGGGCTGGCGCCCGACGACAGCGTGCTGCTGGCCGTCTGGCTCGGCTGTGTGGCCGGCTGGTTGATGGGCCGCTGGCACGAGGCGGGCGTCGCCGCCGCAGCACTGGCCCTGCTGATGGTCAGCGGCGCCCTCACGCCACAGCACCTGCGGGACGCCGTCAGCCACGACCTGACCCTGCTGCTGGCCGCCTCGATGGTGCAGGCGCATGCAGCCCGGGCCTGTGGCCTGGACCAGCGCCTGGCCGCCGGGCTGCAGAGCGCATCGCACTTCACGGCCCTGTGCTGGCGCGTGAGCGGCCTGGCGCTGCTCAGCGCCTTTGTGGTGCCGGGCACCACGGCCCGCGCGGCGCTGTGGCGGCCGGTGCTGGGAGCCCTGGGCGAACGGCTGGGCCATCCGCGTCAGGTCGCTGCGCTGGCCGTGCTGATGCCCACGGTGGTGCTGTTGTCGGCCTGCGCCTGGCTCGGCGGTGCGGCCGCCCATGTGCTGGCAGTGGACTACCTGGCCGCCAGCCGTGCCCCGGTGCCGGGTGTGCTGGGCTGGAGCCTGATCGGCCTGCCGTTTGCCGCCCTCACCGGTGCGGCCGCCACGGTGCTGGTGCTGAACCTGTGCGTGTCACCGGCCGAACGCCGCGCCGCACTGCGGCCACCGCCGGCCCCGGCACAGGCGCCTTGGTCGCTGCGGCAGCAGGCCGGGGTGCTGGTGATGCTGGCCACGGTCTTCGCCTGGCTGATGGCGGACTGGCACGGGCTGTCGGTCGGCACCGTGGCCGCCGTCGGCGCGGCCCTGTCCTGCCTGACCTTGCCCGGCCCAGGCGGGGCACGGACGCGGCAGGTGCTGCAAGCCTTGGACGGGCCCTGCCTGGTGTTTGTCGTCAGCACGATGGCACTGGCCCAGGCCTTTCTCGACAGTGCCGCCTCAGGCTGGGCCACCCACCGGCTGACATCGGCACTGAGTGGGCTGTCGGGTGCGGGGCAGGGCCTGGCGCTGACTGCGGCCATCGTGGTCAGCCTGCTGGCCCACCTGGTCGTGCCGTCTCGCACCGCGCGCCTGGCCGTGCTGCTGCCGTGCGTGGTGGTGCCGTTGACGGCCGGCGGCCTGCCGCCCCTGGTGGCGGTGATGGTGGTGTGCCTGGCCAGCGGCTACTGCCAGCTGAGCCCGCACGGAGCCAAGGCACTCGCCCTGTTTCGCGCCGGCAGCCAGCCGGGCTACGCCCCGCAGGACCTGCGGCGCGTGTCGCTGGCCCTGCTGCCGGTCATGGCCGTCGCGTGCGGCGCGCTGGCCCTCGTGCTGACCCTCGTGTCGGGGGCCTGGCCCGGGGCCGGCACCCCGCCGACCCCCTGATCCCGACCGGAAGGAGCAAGACCATGAGCATCCGTTTGCTGATCGCCCCCAGCGGCTTCAAGGAGTGCCTGAGTGCCAGCGAGGCAGCCGAGGCGATGGCCCGCGGGGCACGCCAGGCCTGGCCCGATGCCCACATCACCACCTTGCCCATGCTCGACGGCGGCGAAGGCTTCACCATCGACCTGACGCGTGCGCTGGGCGGCCGCCTGCACTGGGTCACGGTGCAGGGCCCCTGCGGCACCGAGGTACGCGCACCGCTGGGCATGCTCGCAGCACAGACGGTCGTGCTCGACGTCGCCAGCGCCGCCGGGCTGTCGCTCGTGCCGCGCGACCAGCGCGACCCCGCGCGCACCAGCAGCCGGGGGGTCGGCCAGTTGCTGCGCGCCGCGCTCGACCTCGGCGCGCGGCGCGTGCTGGTCGGCTGCGGCGACAGCGGTGTCAACGATGGCGGCCTGGGGATGGCCCAGGCCCTGGGCGTACGTTTCACCGACAGCACCGGCCGCGAACTCGGCCCGGGGGGTGCGGCGCTGAACCAGCTGCATCAGATCGACCTGTCCGGCCTGGACCCCCGCCTGCATCGCATCCGCATCGACGTGGCCGTGAACCTGCACAACCGGCTGCTTGGCGAGCAGGGCGTCTCCAGGGTCTACGGCCCGCAAAAGGGCGCCACGCCCGAGCAGGCCCTGATGCTCGATCACGCCCTGGCCAGGCTGGCCGGCGCCATCCGCCAGACCCTGGCGATCGACGTGGCGGCCCTGGCCGGTGCGGGCGCTTCGGGCGGCCTGGGGGCGGCCCTGGTGGCCTTTGCCGGCGCACGGCTGCATTCACGCTTCGAGCTGATCGAACAGCAGCTCGATCTGGACCGCCAGCTCGCTGCCGCCGACCTCGTGATCACCGCCGAAGGCCAGCTCGACGCCCAGTCGCTGCAGGGCAAGGTGCCCGGCGAGATCGTGCGGCGTGCGGCGCGCCACGGGGTGCCCGTGGTCGCGCTTGGCGGCAGCCTGGGCCCCGGGGCCGACACCCTGCTGGACCACGGCGCGGCGGCGCTGGCCTGCATCGCTCAGGGGCCGGCCTCGCTCGACACGGCCCTGGCGCACGGCGCCCAGTGGCTGCAAGGCACGACGGCGCGCACGCTGGCGCTGATCCGCCTGGGGCAGCGCCTGGCGCCGCTCCCCGCCCCCCGCAAGCCCGCCTCCCCCGTCCCGATGCCCCACCCGGCCGATGGGCCTGCGGCCGTGGCCACCCGACCATCCCCCCAACCGAAGGAGAACCTCATGACCTCCACATCCTCGACCTCACACCCCCTGGCCTCGCACCCCCTGGGCTCGCACTCCCTGGCGCGCCGCCTCACCCGACCGCTCCCCGCGGCGATGGTCTGCCTGAGCCTGCTGGCCTGCGGCGGCGGGGGTGACGCGGGCGCGGCCGGCGGCAGCGCACCGGCCGGGTTTCCGACGGCCTCCCAGACCGGCGCCCCGGTCCAGGCCTCGCAGCTGCCGCCCGGCCCGCCCCCGGGGGACAGCAACACCTACCGCTGCCGCGACGTGCGCGTGGGGGCGATCGAACTCGACACGGTGGACGTGCCCGACGGCGCACGCTGCGCGCTCGTCGGAACGCGCCTGAAGGGTTCGATCCGCGTGGGCACCAACGCCGTGCTGGAAGCCGTGGACGTGCAGGTCAACGGCAACCTGCAGGCCGAGGGGCCGCGCGACGTGTTCGTGAGCGGCAGTTCGCGGTTTGGCGGCTCGGTGCAGATCAAGCAGGGCGACAGTGCCACCGTGGTCGGCGCCACGATCAACGGTGACCTGCAGTACGAGCAGATGGAGCGCGCGCTGGTGGCCGCCGGCAACCGCGTGGGCGGCAACATCCAGGTCAAGCAGAACCGCGGAGGCGTGCGCCTGCAGGACAACACCGCCGACGGCAATCTGCAGTGCCAGGCCAACGAGCCCGCGCCGGTGGGCGGCGGCAACCGCGCGGCCTCGAAGGAGGATCAGTGCGCGCAGCTGTGAGGCCGCCGTCGCATCAGCCCTGCCACTGGCCGGGCACCGCCGCGATCAGCTCGCGGGTGTAGTCGCTGGCCGGCGCCGCCAGCACCTGCTGCGCCGGGCCTTGCTCGACCACCCGGCCGGCCCGCAGCACCAGCAGGTCGTCGGCCATGAAACGCACCACCGCCAGGTCGTGCGTGATGAACAGGTAGGCCAGGCCCAGTTCGTCCTGCAGGTCCTTGAGCAGGTTCAGCACCTGGGCCTGGACCGACACGTCGAGCGCGGAAACCGCCTCGTCGAGCACCAGCACCTCGGGCTGCAGCGCCAGGCAGCGCGCGATGGCGATGCGCTGGCGCTGCCCGCCTGAAAACTCATGCGGGTAGCGTTGCATGGCCGACGCGTCCAGTCCCACCTGGCGCAGCAGCGCGAGTGCCCGGGCCTCACGGTCGCTGCGGTCACGGCCCAGCCCGTGCACGGCCATCGGTTCGATCAGCGTGCGTCCCACGCTGAACCGCGGGTTCAGCGCGGCATAGGGGTTCTGGAAGACGATCTGGATGCGCCGGCGCAGCGGCAGCCAGGCGCGCGGTGGCACGCGCAGCAGGTCGCGACCGTCGAACCAGGCCTGGCCTTCGGCCCGCGCATGGCGGGCACGATGCAGCCCGAGCAGGCTCAGGGCCAGCGTCGACTTGCCCGAGCCGGACTCCCCCACCACCCCGAGCGTGCGGCCGCGATGCAGGCGCAGGCTGATGTCCTGCAAGGCCGTCACCTCGCGCCGACCCCACAGCCCGTTGCCCACCCGGTAGCGTTGCCCGAGCGATCGCACCTCGAGCAGCGGCGGGCCCTCGGGCTCACCGCGCGCCGGGCGGGCGGCGTCGTGATGCAGTGGCCTCGGCGCGTCGACGTCGGCAGGCGCAGCGGCATCGAGCAGCGGCAGCCGCACCGGGGTGTGGTCCAGGCGCGGGCGGCAGGCCAGCAAGGCCTGGGTGTAGGGGTCGGCCGGGGCCTGCAGCACCTGGCGGGCCGGCCCGCATTCGCGCACGCGGCCGTGGCGCATCACCACCACCTGGTCGGCGATGTCGCTGACCACACCCAGGTCGTGCGTGATGAACAGCAGGCTCATGCCGTGTCGCTGCTGCAGCCGCACCAGCAGGTCGAGGATCTGCCGCTGCACCGTCACGTCCAGCGCGGTGGTGGGTTCGTCGGCAATCAGCAGGCGCGGCGAACAGGCCAGCGCCATCGCGATCATCACGCGCTGCTGCTGCCCACCCGACAGCTCGTGCGCATGCGCACCCAGTTGCCGGCGCGGATCATTCAGGCCCACTTCGGCCAGCAGTGCCTCGGCCCGCGCCATGGCCTCGCGCCGCGACAGCCCGAGGTGCCAACGCATCGGCTCGGCCACCTGCCAGCCCACCGGCAGCACCGGGTTCAGCGAGCTCATCGGGTCCTGGAAGACACAGGCGATCTCGCGGCCGCGCAGGGCTCGCATCTCGCGCGCCGGCAGGCCCAGCAGTTCGCGCTCACCCCAGCGGATGCTGCCGCGGCACACCGCATTGGGCGGCAGCAGGTTCACGATCGACAGCGCGGTGACGCTCTTGCCCGAGCCTGACTCGCCCACCAGCGCCACGGTGGCACCCGCGCCCACCTCGAAGCTCACGCCCTGCACCGCCGGGCGCGGCGCATCGTCGCGCCCGGCCCGAAAGGCCACGTGCAGGTCCTGCACCTGCAGCCGGCTCATGACACCCCCTTCAGGCGCGGGTCCAGCGCGTCGCGCAACGCATCGGTGAACAGCGAAAAGGCCGTCACGAACACCGCCATGAAGGCCGTGGTCGTGGCCAGCTGCCACCATTGGCCCAGCAGCAGCTCACCCTGGGACTCCGCCAGCATCGTGCCCCATGAAACATCATCGACCGACACGCCCAGACCCAGGTAGGACAGGATCACCTCGGCCTTGATGAACCCCACCATCAGGATCGACAGCTGCACCAGGATCACATGGCTCACATTGGGCAGCACATGGCCGAACATGCGCGACACCGGCCCCACGCCGATGGCCTGGGCGGCACGCACGTAGTCGCGCGCGACGTGCTTGATGAACTCGGCGCGCACCTGGCGGTACACCCCGGTCCAGCCGGTCAGGCCCAGGATCAGCGCCACCGTGCCCATGCCGCGGCCGAACAGCGCGGCAAAGGCCAGGATGAGCAGGATGCCCGGGATCGCGGTGAACACGTTGTAGAGCCACTCCAGCGCATCGCCCAGCCGCCCGCCGGCAAACCCTGCCACCGCCCCCAGCAAGGTGCCCAGCAGCGTGGCCAGCACGGCCGCGGCCAGGCCCACGCTGATCGACACCTGCGCGCCCTTGATCGCCTTGGCGAGCACGTCGCGGCCGAGGCGGTCGCCGCCCATCGGCAGCGTCTCGGCGCGTGGCGGCTCATCCCGCGCCAGCAGGCGGGCCCGATCGGACCATTCCGCATAACGTGGCGCAAGCGGGTCGACCTCGGTGATGTCCAGTCGCCGCACGGCCCCTGCTGGCGCCGTCGCCACCCCCTCGCCGGCCGCCACGGGCGCCTGCGATGGCAGCCAGGCGGGCGGCGCGGCCGGCACACCAACCTCGCGCTGCCAGTCGGCCGCCAGCACGCCGGCACCGGCCAGGCCGACCATCACCAGGAAAGCCGCCACGACCGCCAGCGCCGCGCAGCCGACCCGGTCCGCACGCAGGCGCTGCCAGGCCTCGGCCCACACGCCCGATGCCGTGTCGCGCCTCATGCGAGGTCCACCCGGGGGTCCGCCCAGCGGTACAGCAGGTCGGTGGCCAGGTTCACCGCCATCGTGATCAATGCCAGGTAGATCGTGATGGCCTGGATCACCGGGTAGTCACTGCGGTTCACCGCCAGCAGCACCTCGCGCCCCAGGCCGGGGATGGAAAAGAACACCTCGATCAGGAACGAGCCGACAAACACGCCGGGCAGCGAGGCACCGATGCTCGTGAGGATGGGGATCATGGCGTTGCGCAGCACATGGACGCGCAGGATGCGACCTTCGCTCAGGCCCTTGGCGCGCGCGGTGCGCACATGGTCCTGCCCGATCTCGTCGAGGAAGAAGCTGCGATACAGCCGCGTCTGCGGCGCCAGCGACACCGCCACAGCCAGGATCACCGGCAGCGGCGCATAGTGCAGCAGGTTGGTCGTCAGCGATTCGCTCCATCCCTGCACCGGGAACCAGCCCAGCTTGAACGCGAACAGCCACTGGCCGACGATCACGTACACGAGGAACGAGATCGACAGCGCCACCGTGGTGGCCACCATGATGAGCCGGTCGGTGAGGCTGCCGCGCAGGTGGGCCACCGCCAACGCCAGCGGAATGGCCAGCACCACCTCGAGCACCAGGATGGGCAGCATCACGGTAAGTGTGGCCGGCAGCCGCGAGGCGATCAGGGCCGCCACCGGCTCCTGGGTGGCCCAGCTCGCGCCCCAGTCGAGCGTGACGATGCTGCGAACGAACACCCCGAGCTGCACCCACCAGGGCCGATCCAGCCCCAGCGACTGGCGGATGGCCTGGATCTGCTCGGGGGTGGCCAGCAGCCCGGCCAGCACCTCGGACGGATCACCGCCGAAACCCTTGAACAGGGCAAACACCAGCAGGATCACCCCGGCCAGCGTGGGAACCATCTGCCACAGGCGTCGAAGGAGGTAGGCACTCATCGGGGCGTAGTGTGCCTCGTTCGCACCCGGGCGCACCGGGACTTGAGGCAGGACATTGACCCCTGCGGGCCCGGCTCCAACAATGCAGGCCATGGCACCTCCCTCCCCCGAGCGCCTGCGTGCGCTGATCGACGCCCTCGAATCCGGCCTGCTCGAACGCGGGGCGGCCGTGCGCCTGGCCCTGCTGGCGGCCCTGGGCGGCCAGCATGTGCTGCTGATCGGACCGCCCGGCACCGCCAAGAGCGAGCTGGCCCGCCGGCTGCACCGCGCCTTTGCCGGGGCGCCGTACTTCGAGCGTCTGCTCACGCGGTTCACCGTGCCCGAGGAGCTCTTCGGCCCGCTGTCGCTGGCTGCCCTCGAGCAGGACCGCTACGAGCGGCTGACCGAGGGCTACCTGCCCACGGCCGGCATCGCCTTTCTCGACGAGGTGTTCAAGGCCAACTCGGCCATCCTCAACGCCTTGCTCACGCTGCTGAACGAGCGCGAGTTCGACAACGGCTGCGAGCGGCGACCGGTGCCCCTGATCAGCGTCGTCGGTGCGACCAACGAGGTGCCGCAGGAAGAAGGCCTGCGGGCCTTCCATGACCGCTTCCTGGTGCGCGTGCCGATCGCGCCCGTCAGCGAGGCCCGATTTGCGCAGCTGCTGCGGCTGCGGCCCGAACCCGTCACGCCCCCGGCCCCGCTGCAGGCAAACGAACTGCACGCGCTGCGCACCGCCGCGGCCGAGGTGGACCTGCCGGAAGCCACACTGGCCTGGCTGCACGCTGCACGCGCGCGCTGCGCGGCGCTGCCGGCGGCCGTCTCGGACCGCCGCTGGCGCCAGGTGATCGGCCTGCTGCAGCTGCAGGCGGCCAGCGAAGGCCGCGACCAGATCGACCCTGCCGACCTGTGGCTGATGCCCCATGTGCTGAGCACCGAGCCCGCACAGGTGGAGCCGCTGACCGCCTGGTTCATCGACGAGGTGATGGCTTCGCCAGTGCCCGACCGCAGCTGGGTCGAACGGGCCGTCGAAGCCTTCGAGAAGCAGTGCGAGATCGAGACGCAGGCCCGCCAGGACGACGACGGCAGCGCCGGCAAGCTGGCCCTGGCGCGCAGCCTGGGCGGATCGACCGCCGAGCCCGGCATGGCCCGCCTGCTCAGTGCGCGGCTCGAGGACCGGCTGCAGCGGCGCTACAGCCCCGTGCACGTGGCCGCCCGGGTGGCCCAGGTCGACGAACTGCTGCAGCGCCTGGTGGCGGAACAGCAGCAACTTCAGCAGGCCGCCGATGCCGTCGTGCACCAACTGGCCGCCCGCCTGTGGTGGCCCCCGACGCTGGTCGACACCGTGTGTGCCCGCCGGCGCGCCGCGGTGGACCTGACGCGCGGACTGGTCGAGCGCCTGCACGCGGTGCGTGACGCATTTGCCCGGTTGCCGGTCGACGACACCCTGAGCGGCGAAGCACCACCGCCGGTGGCCCTGCAGGCCTGAGCGGCTTCGATGGCCCCCTCGCACCAGCCCTACGACCGCCTGGCCGCCCTGCCGCGCGGGCTGTGGCTGCCTGCGCTGATCAACTCGGCCGGTCCGGTGGCGCGTCGGCTCGAGCATCTGCCGGCGTGGCGCGCTGCCCTGTTGCGCGGCGAGCTGCCCGAGGCCCGCCTCGACCTGGGCGATCCGGACTCCACCGCCCCGATGCGTGCGGCCATCGGCAGCCTGGGGCTGGCCCCGCTGTGCCGTGAATCGCCAGCCATGGCCGACCAGGTGCTGCGCACCCTGCTGTGGCACCTGGACCGCCTGATCGACCGCCCGACCTGGCAGGACCGCCCTGCGGCCATCGCCCAGGCCACCGCGGCATTCACCGCCGAGTGGGCGCGCGAGAAGGGCGACTGGGACGAGGTGCTGGCGCTGCTGCAGGGCCTGGGCGATCTGGCCAGCCTGCGCTGGGACACATTGCGCGGCCGCCTGCAGTCACGCGAGTGGCAGGAGGCGCGGCGGCTCGGCCAGTTGCTCGGCCACCTGCAAGCGCTGGTCGAGCTGATCCGCCAGCTCGGCCGAAGCGAACGCACACCCAGGGCACCGCAGGCCATGGCGCACCCGACGCCCCGGCCGGCCGGCGCCCCGACCACGCTCGTGCCGCGCATCACCCGCCTGGACGATGCCCCGGGCGAGGTGCAGGGCATCCGCCGCTCCGGCGACCTGGCCCGCATGCTCGCCAGCGAAGCCGCCCAGGTGCGCCACCCCGTGCTGCGCCGGCTCTGGCGGGCCCGTTTTGCCGAGCAGCGCCTGCTGACCTATGAAGACCATGCCGACCTGGTCGAATGGGTGCCCGACCCGCACCCGGCCGCACAAGCGGCGCCGCCCGAACCCTCACCTCGCGAACGGGGGCCCTTCATCGTCTGCGTGGACACCTCGGGTTCCATGCGCGGCGCGCCGGAGAACATCGCCAAGGCCATCGTGCTGCAGGCCCTGCGCACCGCCCACGCCGAGCGGCGCCGCTGCCTGCTCGTGGCCTTCGGCGGCGACCAGGAAATTGCCGAACACGAACTGGCGCTGACCCCCGAGGGCCTGGACGCCCTGCTCGCCTTCATCGGCCAGGGGTTTGACGGCGGCACCGACCTTCAGGCCCCGCTGGCGCGGGTCATCGAGCGTGTCCACGAGGCCGGCTGGCACGACGCGGACCTGCTGATCGCCAGCGACGGCGAGTTCGGCGTCACGCCGGCCAGCCTGGAGCGGCTGGATGCCGCCCGCGCCGAGCTGGGGCTGCGCGTGCAGGGGGTGCTGATCGGCGACCGCGAAACCATGGGCCTGCTGGAAGTGTGCGACGCCATCCATTGGGTCCGGGACTGGCGGCGTCACACCACCGACGCCCGCGACGCCCATGCCGACGGTTTCACGCCGGTGCACAGCCGCAGCCTGACGGCCCTCTTTTTCCCGAATGCGCTCAGCGAGCGCGCACGCCGGCACCGCGGCGGTGGCCCGGCTCAGTGAGCCGCCGGCCGCCTTGGCAACAGCGCCGAGGCGATGCACCACTGCGCCGTCCAGTAGGTCGACAGCACCCACAACGAGGCCTCAGGCAGCGGCTGCATGAACTTGTTGATCGCCAGCAAGGCGTCGGAGGTCATGAACAGCAACCCGCCCCATGCCGCCCAGGCCGCACGCGGCTGCAGCGCCGTGCCGCGCGCCACGAGCCACCACACCGCCGCCTGCGCCGCCATGCCGGCCAGACACACCACATAGGCCACCACCGGCACGCGCAAGGCTGACGGCACGCCCGGCCACAGTTGCGACAGCACACCCGCAGCGATCAGGGCATACACCCCGAACGGCAGCCAGCGCGCCGCCGGGCGGGCCGTGAGGCAGAACGCCACGATGTAGAGCAGGTGCGCCACCAGGAAGGCCAGCAGACCGGCCACGAAACCCTGCGGCCACAGCAGGGCCACATCCCCCGCCAGCGAGCACACCAGCCCGGCCAGGATCAGCGGCTTGCGGCGCGGCACGTCGCCGCAGCGCGACCCGGCATACAGCAGGATCAGCACCGTCGACAAGGGCTTGAACACCCAGGGCAGCCAGGGTGTGGCCAGCCATTGCGGCCCGCTGAAGATCGTGAGGGCGGCACTGGGCAACAGCAGCGCGAGCAGGAGGCCGGGGGAAAGCAGCGTGGGCATGGCGCGCGATTGTGCGACCTGCACCGCGCTTCGTCACCGGGAGTCTCCCGGAGCCCGCCCGGCAAACGCCGGCTTCAGCCGCGACGGGAGGCCAGCGCCAATGCCGCGTTGTAGCGTCGCATGACCGGGTCGTTGAGCTCACGGCTCATCTTGTTCCAGCGCCGCGTGATCTTGTTTATCTCTTCATTCAGGCGCGCAGCAGTGGTCAGATCGCCAGTGGCCAGTGCCCAGATCGCATATTCGGCATGGGCCTCGAAGGTGCCGAAGCGGGAAAGAGCCAGCTCGAATTGCTGTCTCGCATCAGCCGAACGCGATGTGCCCGCATAGCACTTGGCCAGCAGAAGCGACACCGCATCCGCCCGGAAATCAGGCCGGCTCGCCTGGAGTTCCTGCAGGTGCATCAACGCATCGGCATAGCGCTGGCTCTCGACGAATGCGCGGGCCGCGTTGAAGCGCAATTCCGGATCTGAGGCAAACGGACCACTGAGCCCACCTTCGTACAGTCTTGCTGCTTCGGTCGCCTCACCCGCATCCAGGAGCGCAGCAGCGAGTCGCATCTGATTCTGTGCCGTCGGAGTGTGCTCAAACTCCTCACGAGCATTGCGCAACTCCCTCGTCGGATCCATGGCCTTGCCTGCCGCGGCAACGGCTTTGAGTGCCGTTCGCTCGAGTCGGGAATTCGGCATGTACACCATGAAGAAGTACACCAGGCTTCCCAGCAGCGGAAATGCGAACAATATGAACAACCAATAGAGCTCCTGCCGCGTGCGCACCACATGAACCGCGCAGAAGAGCGCGAGCAGAATGTGCAATCCCAGACCTGCAAATGGCATGTTCCCCCCTGACGGAATCTTCGTGGACGCGATTCTGCCAGCGAGATTCGGCGATGCACCCACTCGTTCGCACGCAAGGAGACTCAAACCGCCCGCCGCAGACTGAAACAGAACTCGGCCCCCACCGGGTCGCGGCGCGCCGCCGCCACCCAGCCGCCATGGCGTTCGATCACGCGCTTGACGAAACTCAGTCCGATACCGTGCCCGGCGTATTCGCCGCCGTGCAGCCGGGCAAAGGGCTGGAACAGGCGCGCGGCCTGGGTCGGGTCGAAGCCCACGCCGTTGTCCCGCACGTACACGGTGACGTGGCCGGCCGGGCCGTCGTGGTGCGCGCCGACTTCGATGTGCGGCCGAGCAGCGCGCTGCGAATACTTCAGCGCGTTGCCGAGCAGGTTCACCAGCACCTGACGCAACAAGGGCTGAACCCCCACCACCGGCGGCAAAGGGTGCAGCGTGACGGTGGCTGTCGCGGCACGCGGGCCCAGTTCGTCGATCGCCTCGTGGGCCAGCGCGTCCAGATCCACCACCCCTTCGTGCCAGGGGGCCTCGCCGGCCTGCGCCAGCGACATCAGCGCGCCCACCAGGTCGGACAGGCGGCCGGCCCGGCTGGACAGCAGCCGCAGCAGTTGCTGCGCCGTGGCCACGTCACCGGCCGCCAGTGCCTGTTCGGCCCGCAGCGCGGCACAGGCCACCGTCGACAGCGGCGAACGCAGGTCATGCGCCACATGCCGGTTGAAGCTGGTCAGGCGATCGACCTGCTCACGCAGGGTCAAGGTCAAGGCATCGTCGAGAACTGCTGACATGGCCACCTCCGCCGGACCGAACCGGGTTCACCGATGTGCATGGGCACGTCGGTGAACCCAGCATAGCGGCCGCCGCAGGTGCGCTTCGATACGCAAACCGCGCTCGCTTGCACTGGTTTGCCGCCACACGTGAGGGTCAACCCGGCGGCTTGCACAGGCCGCCCTGCGTGCGCTTCAGTCGCCGGCCGCGGTGCTGGCCTGTGCGGCACGCCGCGCGAACTCGGCCCGCAGGGCCTTGAGCTTCTCGCGCGGGTCTTCCTTCATCGTCTTTTCGTCGAGCTTCATCTCGCCGATGAAGCGACTGGGCACACCGGCCACGAACTCGCGGCCCTTCTTGCGGCGCTTGAGCGTGCTCACCGCCAGCGTCGTGCGGGCCCGCGTGATGCCCACGTACATCAGCCGGCGCTCTTCCTCGAGCCGCTGCGGTGTCATCTCGTCGTCTTCGCTCTTGAACGGCAGCAGGCCCTCGTTCACACCGGCCAGCACCACATGCGGCCACTCCAGGCCCTTGGACGCATGCAGCGTCGACAGCGTGACCACGTTCTGGTCGGCGCCGCGCTCGGCCAGGCTCAGGATGACCGAGATGGTCTGCGCCACGTCGAGGATGCTCTTGCGCTCGGTCTCGGTGGTCAGGCCACCGTCGGTCTCGATCTCGCCGCCGCAGCGCCGCGCAATCCAGTCGATGAAATCGAGCACGTTCTGCCAGCGCGAGGCAGCGAGTTTTTCGCTTTCTTCGTTGTCATACAGATGCTGCTCGTAACCGATTTCCTTCAGCCAGGTCATCAGCACCGGCTTGGCATCCTCGGCACCCACCGTGTGGCGAAAGCGGTATTCCAGGTCGTTCACATACCGGCCGAACTCATGCAGCGAGCCGATCGCACGCGAACTCACTGCGGTCGACAACGAGTCGGCGAACAGGGCTTCATACAGGCTGACCTTCCATTTGGCCGAGAACTCGCCCAGATGCCCGAGCGTCTGGTGGCCGATGCCCCGCTTGGGCGTGGTCACCGCCCGCAGGAAGGCCGGATCGTCGTCCTGGTTGACCATCAGCCGCAGCCAGCTGCACAGGTCCTTGATCTCGGCCCGGTCAAAGAAACTCTGGCCACCCGACACCTTGTACGGGATGCCGGCCTTGCGCAAGGCCTGCTCCAGCATGCGGG
>CBFGPV010000014.1:0-50556 GCA_965650765.1 uncultured Burkholderiales bacterium | reverse complement strand
ACACCGGCGCGACGTTCCACTGGTGCTGATCGTCGGTCAGCACCGTCACGGTCTTTCGGTTGTACTTGATGATCACGCCGGTCTTCGGATCGTGCCCCGGCGGGTGGAATCGCACCCGGTCGCCCACGTTGAAGCTGAGCATCTGATGATGCGTGCGGGCCTCCTGCAGGTACTTCAGCCGCGCCACGATCCGCCGGTTCAGCTCCACCAGCTCGGCCTCGTCGAGCTTGTCGATGTCGATCTTCATGACCGCCGAGTATGTCAGCTCTCGGTCGGCGCACGACGAATTGCGCGCGCGCGTGCTTGCGATTCAGCCGCAGGCAGCTGAACTCGCCCGGCTGGTAAATACCGAGGAGCTGGCCGAGCGATGGGAGCGTGCAGACCGATTGCGACGATAGGCCGACGCGCTCGAACGATGTGATGTGATCTTGCTGGCGGCGGAGCCTGGCGAGCGCAGCGACCGGGTGGCGTTGATTCGCAAGGCGGCGAATTGGCTCGACCCGCTCGTCGGGCAGCGCTGGCCCGACGTCGATGACGTCCCCGATTCGCCTGTGTGAGGGGCGGGCCGCCTGCACAAGGCTCCAGGGTCGCCGTCTGAGAGCCGTCACGTCCGCACAGAAGTCACTCACGAGGCGCATGCGCTGCACGGACGTTTGCGGTGACGGAGCGGTCCAAGCCGCGCAGGTTCTGGGCTCGCCGCTCAGTCTTCCGGGCCCATGCTTCGCAGGGACTGCGCAGACTTTTCGACGCCACCGAGGATGGCGTCGACGACCTTCGCATTGATGTCCTCGGGCAGTTCGGCACGGACCTGAGCAATCGCCGCCGGCGTGCGCTCAATCAGCTCCTGCAGCAGCGGCTCGGCCGTCTCAGCATAGCCAACCAGCTTGGCGGTGCTGTTGAAGTGGCGCCGACGGATGTCTCGGATTCGGTCGTGCCGGTTCTTGCCCAGCAGCGCCATCGCGAGCGAGACCTCGTGGGGTGACCACTGGTTGGGCCCCTCACCGAGCACGGGGTAGCCGGACATGACGTCGTAGAGCTTCGTGAGCCGGAAGCGGCCTTGCGGCAGCAGGTGGATGCTGAAGTTCTTTGCATGCCCGTCGGGAGCGCACATCATCCAGAAGAGGACCTGTGCGGCCAGCAGCGTGCGCATGTCCTCTGCAGCTCGCTCCGACTGCTGCAGCGTCGCGAAAAGCGCCTTCAGGCCGGGGCCCCCCTGGTTCTCGTATTTGCGAAGCGGCGAGACGCCGAGGACCTGGCAGAAGTCTTCCTGCGGCAAGCGCAGCAGCCGCTCGCCTCCTGGTGAGAGGCGGCGGTCGAATCGCTCGACCACCAGGACACGCTGGGAGCCGAAGCGTTCAATGGTCGCGTCGGCGACGTCGAACCCATAGGCCTTCATCAAACGCAGGCACAGCCACTCGTTGTCGACCGAGGTCGAGAAGTCCGCCTGGCGTCCACCCACGAGGCCGAGCGGCAGCTTGAAGATGTGCGTGGTCGGCGTCGAGCCGCGGGGGCGGCACCATCGGTCGTTCCAGCGCAGGAAGGCCATCTTCTCCTGCGCGCCCGCCAGCGAGATGCGGAAGTCGTCGTCGGGCTCGTGGGCGGCCCCGAACTTCTGCGGCGATAGGGCTTCCACCAGGTGACGTTCGATGTCTTGCTCGGACAGCGGCTCCGCCTGCACCGTGTCGACGCCCTCCGGCGCTTCGTCTTCGGCGAGCAGCTGCACCGCGCCAACGCAGTCCCGTCCGATGGCTTGCAGCAGGTCGAAGGGGTCGGTCGAACCGGTATGGAAGCGCTCGGCCACCCGCTTGCGAATCTGGTCGCTGTCGGGCAGCAGGTTGTCGAAGAAGTTGGCGACGGCCTGCCCTTTGAGGGGCCGGTTCTCGAGGTTGAAGGGCAGCGACAGCGACAGCGGCCGCCCGGCGTCGGAGGCCACCCACGTCGGGTCGTACTGCAGCGTGGCGTCACCGCGCGCGGGCAGCGTCCACAGCCCGACGCGCACGCCATTGGCCCAGATGGCCAGGCTGCGGCGATGAGACTTGCGGCCCATGCGTCACCAGGCGGTCTTGTCCGGCTCGGGCGAGACCTCACCGCGCCGCCCAACCGACAGCTCCAGCCCCAGCGTCGAGCACCAGGCCAGCAGCCTCTCGGCGGACAGCTCGGCAGGGTCCTTCTCGAGCTGCGAGATGCGGGACTGGCTCAGCCGGACCCGGGCTGCCAGCTCTGCTTGAGTCATGCCGCGTGCCTTGCGGGCGGACTGCAGGAGGAGTCCCAACTGGGCCGGCGTGCGGAGGGTTTGCGGGCGGGTCGACATGGCGCTCGTATTGGTGACGTCAATAAACCGAGTTTATGATTCTCAACAATAAAGCGCAAACAGTAGCGAGGCTCATAAACGACAAATATGAGCCCAGCTGCTAGCCGGCTCTGTCGGGGGCGTTCCTGCAACCGCGCGACCCTCGACCCAGGTCGCTCGCCGAGCCCTTGCATCAGGAACGCCGCCGCGATGGCGGCGGACAATTATCTTGAGCGTCGTCACGGTGCTGGAGGAATTGCAGCGCCGCCACCCCGAGCGGTTCGACGATGGCGTGCTGCGCACGCTGCAGCGGCGCGTCAGCCAGTGGCGCACTGCGTGAGGTCCTGCACGCGGCCACCACCGCCGCCGTCGCATCGCCTCGTGCGAGGACCTGGGACAACGACCGACAGTGGGCAGCTGTGAGCGACTCCGAGCGACTCCGAGCGACTCCGAGCGACGGGCTCCGACAGCGCGCCAGCCGATTTCTGTTGACAGTCGCGCTTGCTGACCGCTGTTTTCGGGCCGGAAAGGACAAAGGCCTTAGCAGCTACTCGCTGCTAAGGCCTTGTGTCGTTTTTTTTGGCTCCCCGACCTGGGCTCGAACCAGGGACCTACGGATTAACAGTCCGGCGCTCTACCGACTGAGCTATCGGGGAACAGAGCCTCGCATTATATGCCAGGAACTTTCAGCCTCACAAGTCGGCCTGCACAGAAAGTCGCCAGGTGCGTCCGGCCAGCGGGTAGAGGTAGACGTGGTCGAACTGGAAGGGGGATTCGCGCCAGGCGCGGCGATTGGCCAGGTTGTCGATGCCGGCGCGCCAGGTCAAGGTGGTGTCGCCCACGCGGTGGCGATGGCTCAGGCCGACGTCCAGGCGCGTCCACGAGGGCAGCTTGAGCGAGTTGTCCTGCAGCACCATGCGTTCGCCTTCGTGCACCACCGCGCCCAGCAGGCGCAGGCCGGGCACGGCGGCCACCTGGTAGCCCAGCTCGGCCTTGAGCGTGTGGCGCGGCACGTTCACCGGACGCTGCCCGTTGAGGGCCGGGTTGGCGCTGCCGGTGCGGCGCGCGTGCATCCACACCGCGCTGGCCCCCAGTGCCCAGGGGCCGTCGCGCCACTGCGCGGTGGCTTCCAGGCCGCGGTGGCGTGCGCTGCCGTCGAAGGCCAGCGTGCAGGAGTCGTCGGCAAAGGTGATGCCGCAATCGGCGCCTACTGCGGCGGCCTGCGGCCGGCGGATGTCGAACAGTGTGGCCGACCAGTCGAACTGCGGGCCGTTGGCCTTCACCCCGACTTCGACCTGGCGGCTCTTCAGTGCGGGCAGGGCCTGGCCTGCGTTGCTGAAGGTGGGGCGGTTGGGTGTGACCTGCGATTCCAGGCCCCGGCCCCAGCTCACGTAGGCGATGTGACCCGGCGCAAACCCGTGGCTCAGGGCCAGCCAGGGGGTGGTGGCCGACTGGCCGTAGCGTGTGGGTTCGCGGTCGTCACCGCTGGTCAGCTCGCTGGCACGGTGCAGGCGTGTATGGCGCAGGCCCAGCCAGGCGCTCCACTGCGGATGCAGGGTGATGGCATCGCGCAGGTACAGCTCGGTGCTGCGTTCGGTGCGGTTGGTGCTGGGCAGCGGGTTGCGCGCCGACGGCGGCGTGATGACGTCGCCGTCGATGTGGCCCGTGCCGGCATAGTCATAGACCTGATCCTGCACCCGACTCTTGAAGCGGCTGTGCAGGATGCCGGCGGTGAGGTCGTGCCGGACGCTGCCGGTGCTGAAGCGGCCGTCCACAAAAAGGTGGGCTGCATGCGTGCGGCGGCGCTCGTTGTCGCTGATGTACTCGTACAGATCGAAGCTGCCGTCAGAGCAGAAACGGCTGTAGTCACCTTCAGCACCACAGCCGAAGGGAAAGGCCAGCCGGTCATCCATGTGCAGGCGTTGTGTGCCCAGCTGCCCGGTGATGCGCCACTGGGCATCGATGCGGTGCCGCACCCGCAACGTGCCCACATGCTGGTCGGTCACGACGGGCTGGGACCAGGGCTGGTTGTTCAGGCTCAGGCGCGGGTTGACGGGGGCCGGCACCGTGTTGCCGGTGATGCTGAACGCGGCCTGGCTGCGCTGCTTGCGATGGCTGGTTTCGAACTCGGCTTCGACCACGGTGCCCGGGGTGAGCCGCCAGTCCGCCGCCACGGCCAGCAGCCGGCGGTGTCCCTCGGCATGGCGCAACAGCGGATCGAGGTGTTCGTAGGCGGCATTGACACGCAGGCCAAAGCGCTCGTCGGGCCCGAACCGGTTGCCCACGTCGGCGGCCACACCCATCGTGCCGCGGGCCTGGAGCCCCAGTTCGACCGACCGGACCCGGTCGTCCGGACGTTTCACCACGAAGTTGACCAGCCCGCCGGGCGCGCTGGTGCCGGCCTGGATCCCGCTCGTGCCCTTCAGCACTTCGACAGCGGCCTTGTTGTCCAGCGGGTGGATCGTCTCGGCACTGACCGGCAGACCTTCGCGCCGGTAGTTGAAGCGGTTGTCCAGCGTGAAGCCGCGAATGCTCAGGTAGTCCCAGTAGCCTTCGGCGTTGTAGCTGTCACTGACCGATGCGTCGAGCGCGGTGAGGTCGGACAGCTTGCGCGCACCGCGTTCCTTCAACCTCTCCTGGGTGAGCACCGTGGCCTGCAAGGGCGAGCGCGACAGCGGCAGCTCGCCGAACCCGGACACATCCGCCCGTGAGGACGGCGCCGGTGCGGTGACCCGCACGGCCGGGAGTTCCTCGGTGGTGCTGCCTTGCTGTGCCCAGGCCGTCGGCGTGAAGGGTGCCGCCAGGGACGCGACGGCCATTGCGCAGGCACGCGCGAGGGGGGGGGGGTGGTTCGGGCGGCCAAGGAACGGGAGCGACGACATCTGCAGACTTTCGACGGGTCGCGCAGGTCGGCGTTGGGTCGGGGGCGCGCTGGGGCCACCGCTCGTTCGCTTCCCTGCGCGAGAATTACCTCAACAGGTTCGAAGGGACTTTCTCAGTCGAGCCGCAGATCGCGGCCCAACACCCCTAGCGGATCACGCATGGCGCTGTGCCCGCGTGAAGTCTGGATTATCGCCTTCGAACGACGGCGGGTCTGGCGAGTTGCATCAAAAAAGCCCGCACTGTGGCGGGCCTTGCGGTCGGGTGGGGCGGGTGCCGGTTCAGTCGAACACCGGGCTTTCCACGCCGAGCACCTTGTGCAGCTTGGGGCTGGTGGTCGTGTACTGCAGGTGGATGCGCTTGTCCGGGAAGATGTAGGGCGCCGCGGCAAAGGCGGCCAGTGCCGCTTCGTGGAAGCCCGAGAGGATGAGCTTCTTCTTGCCGGGATAGGTGTTGACGTCACCCACGGCAAAGATGCCGGGGATGCTGGTCTCGAACTTCTCGGTGTCGACCACGATCTGCTTGCGTTCGAGGTCCACGCCCCATTCGGCGATGGGCCCGAGCTTGGGGCTCAGGCCGAAGAACACCAGCACCATGTCGGCCGGCATCACGCGGGTCACACCGTCGCCGCCGGTCACCTTCAGGGCGGTGAGCTTGCCGTCCGCCTCGTCGAACCCGGTGACCTGGCCGACGACGAACTGCATCTCCATGGCATCGCACAGTTCCTTCATGCGTGCCACGCTGGCCGGTGCGGCGCGGAAACCATCGCGACGGTGGATGAGGATCACGCTTTCGGCCTTGTTGGGGCCTTCCTGGACGAAGTTCAGCGTCCAGTCCAGGGCCGAGTCGCCACCCCCCACGATCACCAGCTGCTTGCCGGCAAACTGTGCCGGGTTGCGCACCCGGTAGAACACCTGGCGGTCGTTGTACTGGTCCAGACCGTCGATCTTGAGCATGCGCGGCTGGAAGGCGCCGACACCGCCGGCGATGAACACCGTGCGGGTGAGGAAACGCGTGCCCTTGGAGGTCTCGACATGGAAGCGGCCATCGGCTTCCTTGCGCACCACGGTGACTTCCTGGCCCAGGTGGAAGGTGGCACCGAAGGGCTCGATCTGCTTGAGCAGGTTGTCGGTGAGTTCCTTGCCGGTACACACCGGCACGGCCGGGATGTCGTAGATCGGCTTGTCGGGGTAGAGCTCGATGCACTGCCCGCCAGGGTAGGCCAGCGAGTCGATGATGTGGGCCTTGATCTCGAGCAGCCCCAGCTCGAACACCTGGAACAGGCCCACCGGGCCCGCGCCGACGATCACGGCATCGGTCTCGATGCGGGCGGCCTCGGGGTCGGCGGCCTGGGCAGGCGCGTTGTCGCTGTGTGCGTCCATGGTGCGGTGTTGCGGCGGTGCGGTGGGCGCCTGATCAGCGGATCAGCTGGTCGAGCTTGTCGGCGCGGTCCTTCCACTCATCGGCGTCAGGCAGCGCGGCCTTGCGCTTGGTGATGCTGGGCCACTGCTTGGCGAGGTCAGCATTGATCTGGATGAACTTCTGCTGGTTGCCGGGCACGTCTTCTTCCGGGAGGATGGCATTGACCGGGCACTCGGGGATGCACACCGCGCAGTCGATGCATTCATCCGGGTCGATGACCAGGAAGTTCGGGCCCTCGCGGAAGCAGTCCACCGGGCAGACGTCCACACAGTCGGTGTACTTGCAGCGGATGCAGCTCTCGGTCACTACGTGCGTCATAAGGGTCTCGTGCTTGGTTGTCTGTGTGGGTGAGTGGGGTTCGGGGTCGATCCGCGGGCGCAGGCGCCAACCAGGGCTTGACCCGAAGGCGCTGTCCCTGCCGCCTGCCAACTGGAGATTTTAAGCGGCCGGGGTTTTCCCGAGGGGTTGACCGGCATCAATGACCGGGATGTCCGCAGGCTGGGTGTCGCATTCGGGTGTGACGCGAGCTGCCGCGGCGCCCACGACCACGACCGCCGGGCGCCCGGCGTGCAGCACACTGGCCCGCGCCAGATGCTCGACCGTATGGTCGCTCTGGAGCTGGTCGGGCCAGCCGGCGCGCGACACCACGCTGACCGGCGTGTCGACGGGCCAGCCGGCCTCACGCAGCCGACGGCCCAGTGCGCCGAGTTGCCGCCCTGCCATGTAGAACACCTCGCTGTCCGCGCTGCGGCTGGCCTGGAGGTCACCGCTGCGGGTCATGGCGGTGGTGAGGCTGACGCTGCGGCCATTGCCGCGCCGCGTCAGGGGGCGCTGCGTGGTGGCGGCCGCGGCAGACGCCGCGGTGATGCCGGGCACCACCTCGGTCGGGATGCCGGCCTGGGCGGCCGCCAGGAGTTCTTCCTCGAGCCGTCCGAACACGCTCGGGTCGCCGCCCTTGAGGCGCACCACCTGGGCGCCTTCGCGGGCAAAACGCACCAGCAGCGCATTGATCGTGGCCTGGCCGGTGCTGTCGCAGAACCCGCGCTTGCCGACATTCACCCACTTGGCCTGAGGCGCCAGCTCGCGCAGGGCCGGGTCGGTCAGCGCGTCGAACAGCACCACATCGGCCTGCGCGAGCGCCCGGGCGCCACGCACGGTGATGAGGTCGGCCGCGCCAGGGCCGGCGCCAACGAACACGATGCGACCGGACTGCATGGCTGCCTTGTCCCTGGCCCGGCTTACTCGGGCGCCTTCACCAGCAGCGCGCCACTGGTGCGGTTGCTGGTGGGGTCGACGATGATCAGCGCACCGCCCACGCGGTTGTCGGCGTACGGCTCGACCGGCAGCGGCTGCTGGGTCTCGATGACGACGTGGCCGATCTCGTTGACGGCCAGTTCGTGCGCGTCGATCGCCTCCAGCGTGTGGATGTCCAGCCGGCTCTCGATGGCGGCAATGCGGGCCTGGACCCAGCGGTTGCCGTGGCGCACCCAGTACTTGCGGCCGACCACGGCGGGTTCGGTGTCGAGCCACGCCAGCGTGGCCGAGAAGCGTTGCGTCTGGCGCACCGTGCCGGGCGTGGCGATCCAGTCGCCGCGGGAGACGTCGATCTGGCGGTCGAGCACCACACCGGCGGACTCGCCGGCGGCGCACGCAGCCACGACACTGCCCGCGCGGCGGACTTCGGCCACGATGGCGGTCTCGCCGCTGGGCAGGATCTGCACGGCATCACCGGCCCGGACACTGCCGTGGGCAATGCGGCCCCACAGCGTGCGCGGCTGGTTGCCGGTGCCTTCACCTTCGCGTGCGACGTACTGCACCGGCAGCAGCAGGTTGCCGGCGGTGCGCTCCTGCACCGTGGGCAGGCCTTCGAGCACCTGAAGCAGCGACGGGCCGTCGTACCAGTCGGCGTCCAGCGGGGAGGTCACGTTGTCGCCACGCAGCGCGGACACCGGGATGATGCCCGCGACTTCGATGCCGGCCTGGGCCGCAAAGGCCTGCAGGGCCTCGCTCACCGCCACGAAGGCGTGCGCGGGATCGGCCACGGCATCGAGCTTGTTGACGGCAAACACGATGCTGGGCACGCGCAGCAGGCGGGCCAGCAGCGCGTGGCGGCGCGTCTGGGGCAGCAGCGGCACCGGTTTCGCGTGCACGTCGAGCTTGGTGATGTCGACCAGCACCACGGCGGCGTCACTGCCGGCGGCGGCCGTCACCATGTTGCGGGTGTACTGCTCGTGGCCGGGGGCGTCGGCGATGATGAACTTGCGCTGCTTGGTGGCGAAGTAGCGATAGGCCACGTCGATCGTGATGCCCTGCTCGCGCTCGGCCTCCAGGCCGTCGGTCAGCAAAGACAGGTCGATCGGTGCACCGGCGGCCTTCTTTTCGAGGGTGTCGAGCTGATCGGCCAGGATGGCGCGGCTGTCGAACAGCAGGCGCCCGATCAGGGTGCTCTTGCCGTCGTCGACGCTGCCTGCCGTCAGGAAGCGCAAGGCGCGGTGATCGGTCACCGCAGGCACGTCCTGGTGGATGTGGACATCAGACATCAGAAATATCCTTCCTTCTTGCGACGCTCCATCGAGGCGTCGGAGGTGCGGTCGTCCATGCGGGTGGCGCCCCGCTCGCTGACGGTCACCTTGAGGGTTTCGGCGACGATCTCGGCCGCGTTGCCGGCCGGGCTTTCTACCGGGCAGGTGCAGGTCATGTCGCCCACGGTGCGAAAGCGCACCTGGGCCGTCTCGATGGCCTCGCCCGCCTCGGGCGGTGTCACGTCGGTCACCGGCACCAGCAGGCCCTTGCGTCGGATCACCTGCCGGTCATGTGCGTAGTACAGGCCGGGCAGCGGGATGTTCTCGCGGGCGATGTAGAGCCACACGTCGAGTTCGGTCCAGTTGCTGATCGGGAAGGCGCGCATGTGTTCGCCCGGCTTGATGCGCGTGTTGAACAGCGTCCAGAGTTCCGGGCGCTGCTCCTTCGGCTGCCACTGGCCGAAGCTGTCACGGTGGCTGAACATGCGCTCCTTGGCACGGGCCTTTTCTTCGTCGCGCCGCGCGCCGCCGATCAGCAGGTCGAAGCGGTGCTCCTCGATGGTCTCGAGCAGGGTCACGGTCTGGTGCCCGTTGCGCGATTCCAGCGGATGCGACAGGCGGATGGTGCCGCGCTTCATCGAGTCTTCGAGGTGTCCCACCACCAGGCGTTCGCCCATCTCGGCCACGCGGCGGTCGCGGAATTCGATCACTTCGGGGAAGTTGTGGCCGGTGTCGACGTGGACCAGCGGGAACGGCAGGCGGCCCTTGAACAGGCCGTTGCCCTGGCTGGACTTGAAGGCCTTTTCGGCCAGGCGCAGCACCACGCAGGAGTCCTTGCCGCCCGAGAACAGCAATGCGGGGCGCTCGAAGGCGGCGATCGCCTCGCGCAAGGTGAAGATCGCCTCTTCCTCGAGCCAGTCGAGGTGGCGGTGGTCCAGCTCGGGCAGAAGCTGGTCGATGCTCACGGCGGCATTCATGCGCGCTCTCCGATCAGGGAAACTTGAGGGGTGTCCTGGTGCACGTGCAGCCCGCATTCCTTGGCGGACTCGTCCTCCCACCACCAGCGGCCGGCGCGGAAGTCCTCGCCCACCGCGATGGCGCGCGTGCAGGGTGCGCAGCCGATGCTCGGGTAGAAGTCGTCGTGCAGCGGGTTGTAGGGTACCGCGTATGCGGCGATGTAATGCCACACGTCGTTCCAGGTCCAGTCGGCCAGTGGGTTGAGCTTGATGCGGCCCTGGTCGTCGCGGTCGCTGAAGGGCACCTCGCCGCGGTGGTTCGACTGCTCCCGGCGAAGGCCGGTCACCCAGGCGTCGCGTTGCGCCAGCATGCGCGACAGCGGCTCGAGCTTGCGGATCGCGCAGCATTGCTTGCGCAGCGGGATACTCTGGTACATCGCCTTGTCGCCGTGCTGGCCCACGAAGTGCACCACGGACTCGCTCACCGGGCGGTACACCTCGATCTTCAGGCCATAGTGCGCCTCGACCCTGCCGATCAGGGCAGACGTTTCGGCATGCAGCATGCCGGTCTCGAGCGTGCCGATCGCGATGCCGAGGTGATGGCGGGCGATCAGGTCGGTCAGCACCATGTCTTCGGCGCCCAGGCTGGTGGCCTGAACGATGCGCCCGGCATGTTCGGTCGCGGCCGACTGCAGCACCGCCTGCGCATGCGCAAGCTTGGCCGCGAAGTCGGGCGTGGCACGGGCGTAGAGGTCGATGGCGCTCATGCGGCCTCCGCCTGCGGCGTCACGCGGGCAAAGTGCGGCCGGTTGTCGTGGACGTCGCCCTGGTAATAGGCCGGGAAGAAGGTCAGCTGGCGACGGGCGATCTCCACGCTCTGGTCGGCGCGCAAGGCAACGGCGTCGAAGCCCGAGCGTTGCAGCAGCGGCATCATGTCGACCACCACGTCGCCGGTGGCGCGCACCTCGCCGGTGAATCGGTAGCGGCTGCGCAGCAGGCGGGCCTGACTGTAGGCGCGCCCATCGGTCCACTTCGGGAAGTGCAGCAGCACGGCGGCTACGCGCGGCAGGTCGTCGGCAATGGTCTCGACGTCGCTGTCATTGGCCAGGCGCAGGGCCACCGGCAGGTCGGCCGGCCAGCTTGCGCGCACCGTCTGCCACTGTGCCGGGCTCAGCGCCAGGTGAGGCGCTGGCGTGACGGGGGTGTCGTCGGCCACGGCCGTCCAGGTGTTCTGATCGGATTCGATGAACTTCATGTCGTTTGCTCCTCAGGCGGCGGCCCGGGCGGCGTCGCCGGTGCTGCGCCGCACGGCATTGGCCGCAGTCTTGAAGGCGTCCAGGCCGATGCGCTTGACGGTGTCGATGAACCGCTCGTTGGCTGCACGCTGCTCGCGGTAGACCTCGACGACCGCCTCGATCACGTCGACCACCTCATCGGCCGCGAACGACGGCCCGATCACCTTGCCGGCCACGGTGTTGCCGCTTTGCGTGGAACCGTCGGACCCGCCCAGCGTGATCTGATACCACTCGCTGCCGTCCTTGTCGACGCCGAGGATGCCGATGTGCCCGCTGTGGTGATGGCCGCACGAATTGATGCAGCCGCTCATGTGCATGTCGATGTCGCCGATGTCGTAGAGCTCGTCCAGATCCTGGAAGCGCTCGGCGATGGCCGCTGCGACCGGGATCGAACGGGCATTGGCCAGGCCGCAGAAGTCGCCGCCCGGGCAGGCGATCATGTCGGTCAGCAGGCCGATGTTCGGGGTGGCGAAGGTGGCGGCGCGGGCGGCTTCCCACAAGGCCGGGAGGTCGGTCTCGCGCACCCAGGGCAGCACCAGGTTCTGGTCGTGCGTGACACGCACTTCGCCGCAGCTGAAGCGGTCGGCGATGTCAGCGGCCAGCTCGAGCTGCTCGTCGGTGGCGTCACCGGGCGCCTGGCCCACCCGCTTGAGCGACAGGGTCACCGCACGGTAGCCCGGGAAGCGGTGGCCGTGCACATTGCGTTCAAGCCAGCGCTGGTAGGCCACCGGGCCCTGCCTGGGGGCAATGCGTGCATCGTTGGCGGCCTGATGATCCAGGTCGTAGCGCACGCCTTGCGGCACGTCGAAATGCTGTGCCACACGGTCGAGTTCTTCCTGCGTGATCAGATGGGCTGCACCGTCGACATCGCGCGAGAGGATGTTGCGGAACTCTTCTTCGACGGCGTCGATGAACTTCTGGCCCTCGGCCTTCACCAGGATCTTGATGCGGGCCTTGTACATGTTGTCGCGCCGGCCGTAGCGGTTGTAGACCCGCACGACGGCCTCGATGTAGACGAGGATCTGCTGCCACGGCAGGAACTCGCGCGTGACGGTGCCCACCACCGGCGTGCGACCCATGCCGCCGCCCACCAGCACCCGGAAGCCCACCTCACCCGCATCGTTGCGGACCAGGTGCAGGCCGATGTCGTGCCAGCCGGTGGCGGCGCGGTCTTCCACGGCGCCCGTCACGGCGATCTTGAACTTGCGCGGCAGGAAGGCGAATTCGGGGTGCAGCGTCGACCACTGGCGCATCACCTCGCAGTACGGACGCGGGTCGATGTGCTCGTCGGGCGCAATGCCGGCAAAGGCGTCGCTCGTGATGTTGCGGATGCAGTTGCCCGAGGTCTGGATGCCGTGCATGTTCACCGAGGCCAGCTCGTCCATGACGTCGGCGGCGCGGTCCAGCGGGATCCAGTTGTACTGCAGGTTCTGGCGCGTGGTGAAGTGCGCATAGCCGCGGTCGTAGGTGCGGGCGATGTGCGCCAGCTTGCGCAGCTGGGCGGTGTTCAGCTCGCCATAGGGCACGGCCACACGCAGCATCGGTGCATGGCGCTGGATGTACCAGCCGTTCTGCAGGCGCAGCGGCCGGAATTCGTCTTCGCCAAGCTTGCCGGCGAGGTTGCGCTCGAGCTGGTCACGGAACTGGGCAGCACGCTGCTTGACGAACTGCTTGTCGAACTCGGTGTACTGATACATCGCGGGTCTCTTGTGGGTGTTCAGTGAATGACCTTCAGGCCGGCGGTCACCAGGGCGACGCACAGGAAGGCGCGCACCAGGCGGTCGGGCAGGCTGCGGGTGAGCTGGGCGCCGATCCAGATGCCAGGGATCGACCCGATCAGCAGCGCGCCGAGCAACTGCCAGTCGACGTGGCCGAGTGAGGCGTGGCCGATGCCGGCCACCAGCGTGAGCGGCACCGCATGGGCGATGTCGGTGCCGACCAGGCGGCGTGCCTCCAGGCGCGGATACAGCAACAGGATCAGCGTGGCGCCGATGGCGCCCGCGCCGATCGAACTGAGCGACACCAGCACACCCAGCAGGGCGCCGGCGGCCACGGTGAGCGCAGGCTTGCGGTGGTCGGGCAGCCAGCGTTGCAGGCGCAGGGCCACGGCATGCCAGGCCTGGCGATAGGCGACCGTCACGGCGGTGAGCAGCAGCGCAATGCCCAGCGAAAACGTCAGCGCACTGGCCCAGCCCTTGGTCACGCCGGTCCAGTGCATCAGGCCGATCATGACCAGCGAGGCCGGAATGCTGCCGGCCAGCAGCAGGCCGGTGATGCGGTAGTCGACGTTGCCGTGGCGGTGGTGAGCCACCGACCCGGACACCTTGGTCAATGCGGCAAACCACAGGTCGGTGCCGATCGCCACCGCCGGGTTGAGCTTGAAGACCGACAGCAGCAAGGGCGTCATGAGCGAGCCGCCACCCACGCCGGTGATGCCGACGATGGCGCCTACGCCAAATCCACTTGCAATTGCGAGCCAGTCCATTCGAGGTTCCCAGGTGACCCGGCCGGCTGCACAACCGTGCAGACCCTGGCTGAGAGTCGGAAGTTGGACTGTAGGGAGACTCTATATAGAAACAAACTACAGTTTTGTAGGTTGTTTATCAAGGTTAGTTATTAGCGGTCAGCATGAGGCCCCGCCGGGTCGCGGTCCGGAGGCTCCTAAAATCCGCCGATGCATGATCGTTTCTACTGGTTAACCCTGATGATCCGCCGACGCTGCGCCACGGTACTGGCCCTGGCCGCACTGCTGGCGGCCTGCCAGACGACGCCGCCACCGGTGCCGCCTGCGCCGCCGGTCGACAACACGGTGGTCACCCCACCGCGCCCACCGCGCATCGGGCTGGCCCTGGGCGGTGGTGCCGCGCGGGGATTCGCCCACATCGGTGTGATTCAGGTCCTGGAAGAGCAGGGCCTGCGCCCGGATCTGGTGGCCGGCACCTCGGCCGGCAGCCTGGTCGCGGCCTTGTATGCCTCCGGCAAGTCGCCGTCGGAACTCGCCACCCTGGCCGAGTCGATGGACGAATCGGCCATCACCGACTGGTCTTTCCCGTTCCGGGGGGTCATCCGGGGGGAGGCCCTGGCCCGCTATGTCAATCAGCAGGTTGGTGGCTTGCCGATCGAGAAGATGCGCCTGCCACTGGGCATCGTGGCCACCGACCTGGCCAACGGGGCACCCATCCTGTTCCGGCGGGGGGATCCCGGCATGGCGGTTCGGGCCTCGAGTGCAGTGCCGGCGGTGTTCCAGCCGGTGCGTATCGGGGCACGCGAGTATGTCGACGGGGGGCTGGTCTCCCCGGTGCCGGTACGCTTTGCCCGCGAGATGGGCGCCGACCTCGTGATTGCGGTCGACATTTCGGCGGCCCCCGAGGGGAACGGGATCGGCGACGCGATGAAGATGCTCTTGCAGACCTTCGCGATCATGGGCCGCACGATCAACCAGTTCGAGCTGAAATCGGCCGATGTGGTGATCCGGCCGAGTCTGAACGGGGTGTCAGGTGCGGACTTCGGCACTGCCGCCCGCCGGCGGGCCATCCAGGCCGGGCGCGAGGCGGCACTGGCAGCCCTGCCCGAACTGCGCAGGCGCATGGCGGCGGCGACACGCTGACCCCGCCGCTGCACATCGCTGCATCCGCGGCAGTGGCAGCGGCCACATTCGGTCGCACCAAGAAAAAAGCCCGGTGGCAAGCCACCGGGCTGAAGGTACCTTGAAACCACTTTCGAGAGGTACCGAGGAGACAACCTTTCAGGGAGACCGTGTGCAGCGCACCACGGTACTTCCTAGATCGGGGCCACTTCGGAAAGTTCAACCCCGCTCAGTGTTTCTTCGTGTAGCCAGTCTTCGCGTAGCCAGGACTCAGGCGGCGGTGCGCTTGGTCTTGGAGGCAGCCTGCGTGGCCTTCACGGCGGTGTTGGTCACGGCCTGGAAGTTGGCTTCGGCCACGTCGGCAGCCTGCTTGGCGGCCTTGTGCACGCTTTCGAAGGCGTTGTTGGCAGCAGCCACAGCCGACTTCACCAGTGCCACGGCGTTTTCGGTGCCGGCCGGAGCGTTCTTGACGGCGGTGTCGACCACGGCCATGAACTTCTTCTGGGCTTCGGCGACCTGGCCTTCGGCGACCTTGGTCACTTCGGCGTTGGTGGCGGCAGCGATGTCATACACATGACGGCTGTAGGCGGCGGCCTTCTCGGCGGACGGTTGCAGCAGGCCGGCTTGCAGGGCCAGCAGTTCCTGGGCGTCCTTCACGGACATCACGGCCTGGGCGTGTTCTGCGGCTTCGGTCAGGGAAGCGCGGGCGACCTGGACATTCAGTTCGACCAGCTTTTCCACGCCTTCGAAAGCCTTCTGGGTCAGGCCAAACAGGGTTTCGAGGTTGGCCTTCTGGGCGGCGACGATTTGCTCGGCGGTCATCATGATCGATAGCTCCTGTAGGGGCGGTGGATGAGGGGTTCAGCTTGGGTTGCACTTATGTTGCGGTGCAACATGACTCGAAGTATATGCAAGCGTGTCGCAGATGCAAGCCATTTTTGTTGCGATGCAGCAAACTAGGTGTGAAACCCTAACAACACGGTCTGCGGCGCATTTCGGCAGACTCTGGGGCTTGTCGATGACCCGGGTGTGACATGCCCGCTCCGCCGCCGAAGTCCACCCGATGCGCGCCTACTACTCTGATCAGTTCGTGCTGCCGCTGCCTGAGGGGCATCGCTTTCCGATGCCCAAGTACCGTCTGCTGCGCGACGCGGTGGCGACCCAGTTGCCCCAGGTCACGCTGTGCGAAGCACCCCCCGCCAGCGAAGGAGAACTGGCCCTGGCGCATTCGCCGGCCTATGTGAGCGCCGTGCTCGAGGGCACGCTTCCCGCTGCGGCACAGCGCGAGATCGGCTTCCCGTGGTCGCCGCGCATGGCCGAGCGCGCCCGGCGATCGGTCGGCGCGACGATCGCGGCCTCGCGTTCGGCACTGTCCGAAGGGGTGGCGGTGAATCTGGCCGGCGGCACCCACCATGCACAGCACGACAAGGGCAGCGGCTACTGCGTGTTCAATGACGTGGGCGTGGCGGCCAGCCTGATGCAGGCTGAATGGCACCGGCAGCACCGCCGCCTGCTGCGGGTGGCCGTTGTCGACCTCGACGTTCACCAGGGCAATGGCACGGCCGCGATCTTTCGTGACGATCCGACCGTGTTCACGCTGTCGCTGCATGGCGCGCGCAACTTTCCGTTCCGCAAGGAGGCGGGGGACCTGGACGTCGAGCTGCCCGACGGATGTGACGACGCGACCTACCTGGCCGCCCTGGACTCGGCGCTCGAGCATCTCCTGCAGGTGCATCGCCACACACCCTTTGGTCTGCTGTACTTCCTGGCCGGCGCCGATCCCCACGAAGGGGACCGGCTGGGGCGGCTCAAGCTCACCACACCCGGCCTGATCGAACGTGACCACCGAGTGTTCCAGGCAGCGCGGGCGCACGGCCTGCCGGTCGTGGTGATGATGGCTGGCGGTTACGGACGTGTCATCGACGAGACAGTGGCCGTGCATCTCAATACCGTACGCTTGGCGCTGGCGCACTGGCAGGCCGCAAGGCCGGTGCGGGCCGGTCTGGCCTGCTGACCGCGGCTGCCCCCACCCGAGAGAATGCACATGTCCCGACTGCAGCCTGACTCCCGCAACGATTACCGGCACTTCCAGGTCATCTCGACGCGCTGGATGGACAACGACGTCTACGGCCATGTCAACAACGTCGTCTACTACAGCTACTTCGACACGGTGGTGAACCAGTACCTGATCGAGCAGGGAGCACTGGACATCCACGCCGGCGAGGTCATCGGCCTGGTCGTCGAGACGCAGTGCAACTACTTCGCGCCGCTGGCCTTTCCGCAGCCGGTCGAGGCCGGCCTGCGGGTGGCTCGCCTGGGCAGCTCGAGCGTACGCTACGAGGTGGGGCTGTTTGCGCCGGGGCAGACCAGTTGCGCAGCACGGGGCCACTTCGTCCATGTGTACGTGGATCGGGACACGCGCCGGCCCGCTGCCTTGCCCGCACCGCTGACGGCGGCGTTGACGCGCCTGCTGCCCACGTCGGGTTGAGCGGGCCGAGGGTTTGTCCCAGGGGGCGCATTCAGCGCGCCGTCAGTCTGGCGCAGGGGGCGCTTCCTATAATCGCGCCGCCTGTGCCGAGCGGGCGCTGGCGAATCCTGGGCCGCAGGGTGCCGCACCGCAGGCCTTCCTTCACCCCACTTGCGATCCCTGATCCTGGAGTTGCCGATGCGTTGTCGCGTGCCCGGGCTGCGTTCACGCGTGATGACGCTGGCCGCCCTGCTTCTGCTGAGTCCTGGCCTGGCGCTCGCGGCCGATGTCGACGGCAGCCAGCTTGCCGTGTGGTGGGGCATTCCGTTTGCAGGCATCCTGCTGTCGATCGCGGTCGTGCCGCTGGTCGCACCGTTCTTCTGGCACCACCACTACGGCAAGATCTCTGCCGCGTGGGCGCTCGCATTCCTGGTGCCGTTTGCGGTCCAGTTCGGGCCGGCCGCGGCCGGAGCCGGCCTGGTGCATGCGCTGCTGGCCGAGTACATCCCGTTCATCATTCTGCTCACGGCGCTGTTCACCGTGGCCGGTGGCATCTACATCCGCGGCAACCTGCACGGCAGCCCGGCGCTCAACGTCGGCCTGATGGTCATCGGTGCGGTGCTGGCCAGCTTCATGGGCACCACCGGCGCGTCGATGCTGCTGATCCGTCCGCTGATCCGTGCCAATGACAACCGCAGGCACGTGGCCCACGTCGTGGTGTTTTTCATCTTCATCGTCTCGAACGCCGGTGGTTCGCTCACGCCGCTGGGCGATCCGCCGCTCTTCCTCGGTTTCCTGAAGGGGGTCGACTTCTTCTGGACGGCGCAGCACATCTTCCCTGAGACGCTGTTCCTCGTGGGCAGCCTGCTGGTGATCTTCTACCTGATCGACAGCTGGTACTACCGCAAGGAGGGCGTGGAGCGGGTCGACCCGACGCCCGACACCCCAAGCTTCGGCATCGAGGGCAAGGTCAACTTCGTCCTTCTGCTCGTCATCATGGGTCTGGTGCTCTTCAGCGGCACCTGGAAGCCGGGCATCGCCTTCGACGTGTTCGGCACCGAGGTCGGCCTGCCGCAGATCGTGCGCGACAGCGCGCTGATCGCGGTGACGCTCGTCTCGCTGAAGATCACGCCCGCGGCCGCCCGCGACCAGAACCAGTTCAACTGGGCGCCGATGGCTGAAGTGGCCAAGCTGTTCGCGGGCATCTTCCTGACCATCATCCCGGTGCTGGCCATGCTCAAGGCGGGCCTGGATGGTGCGTTCGCGCCGATCGTGCAGCTCGTGACCGACCCGCAGGGCCAGCCGATTCCGGCAATGTACTTCTGGGCATCGGGGCTGCTCTCATCGTTCCTGGACAACGCACCGACCTACCTCGTGTTCTTCAACCTCGCCGGCGGGGACCCGCAGGTGATGATGACCACGCTGGCCCCGGTGCTGGCGGCCATCTCCGCCGGGGCGGTGTTCATGGGGGCCAACACCTACATCGGCAATGCACCGAACCTGATGGTCAAGGCGATCGCCGAAGACCGTGGTGTGCGCATGCCCAGCTTCTTCGGCTACATGGTGTGGTCGTTCGGCATACTGGTGCCCTTGTTTGTCGTGATGAGCCTGATCTGGTTTCGCTGAAGGAGTGACTGCATGACCGCCGTATTCGTGGCCCGCGCCACCTTTGCCGACATCATCGATCGCCTGCGCGAGCATTTCGATGTGGTCGACAACCCCAGCGACCAGATCCGCAGCAAGGCCGAGCTGATCGCCCAGCTGCAGGGCAAGGCCGGCACGATCACCACCGGCAGCGAACGCATCGATGCCGAGGTGCTGCAGGCCTGCCCCGACCTGAAGGCGGTCTGCAACATGGCGGTGGGCTACAACAACATCGATGTCGACGCCTGCACGGCGCGCGGTGTGATCGTCACCAACACGCCGGACGTGCTGACCGAAACGACCGCCGATTTCGGTTTTGCACTGATGATGGCCACGGCGCGACGCATCACCGAGTCCGAACGCTACCTGCGTCGGGGTGAATGGACGAAGTGGCGCTACGACATGTTTGTCGGGCCCGACGTGCACGGCGCCACCCTGGGCGTGCTGGGCATGGGCCGCATCGGCCAGGCGATCGCACGCCGCGGTGCGCTGGGTTTCGGCATGCAGGTGATCTATCACAACCGCAGCCGCCTGCCGGCCGAGGTCGAGCAGCAGTTCGGTGCACGCTGGGTCGACAAGGAAACCCTGATGCGCGAGTCCGACCATCTGGTGATCGTCGTGCCGTATTCGAGCAGTTCGCACCATGCGGTCGCTGCAGCCGAGCTGGCCATGATGAAGCCTACGGCAACGCTCACGAACATCGCGCGTGGTGGTGTGGTCGACGACGCCGCGCTGGCCCAGGCCCTCAAGGCCGGTCGCCCGGCCGCCGCCGGGCTCGACGTCTTCGAGGGCGAGCCCTCGGTGCATTCCGGCCTGCTGGATGTCGACAACATCGTGCTCACGCCGCACATCGCCAGCGCCTCGGTGCAGACCCGCCGTGCGATGGCTGCGCTGGCCGTGCGCAACCTCATTGCGGCACTGGGCCATGGCCCTGAAGCGGGGCGTCCGCCCACCCCGGTGAATCCGCAAGTGCTTCACAGCTGAATGATCGGCATCCTGCCACAATGGTGGGATGAATCCGAGCCTGTGGTGGGTGCTGGCCCTGGGGGCCGTGAATCTCGTGGTGCTGGGCTGGATCCTGCTCCGGCTGGGCGATCGCGATGACGCGCAACTGCGCGATGACCTCGATGCGCAGGCTCAGGCCCAGGCCAAGGTGCTGCTCGAAGCCCTGCAGCGCGTCGAGCGCGAGCTGCGCGACGACGCCGCGCGCAATGCCCGCGGCACGCGCCAGGAAATCGGTGCCACGCTCGCGTCGTTTCAGCAGACCCTGCTGACGCAGCAAGGTGACGTTGCACGCACGCAGAACGAACAGATCGACAGCTTCCGGACCCAGCTCGCGGCCATGCAGCAGCGCGTGAGCGACACCCTGGCCACGACAACAGCCACGCTGGCCGCCCAGGCCATGTCGGCGCGCGAGTCGCAGGACCTGGCCCTCAAGCGGTTCGGCGACGCGCTGGCCGAGCAGTTGCAGGCCCTGGCGCTGTCCAATGAGCGCCGGCTGGCCGAGGTGCGCACGACCGTCGAGACCCAGCTTGCGGCCCTGGCTGCGGCCAATGAAAGCAAGCTCGAGCAGATGCGCCAGACGGTCGACGAAAAGCTCCACGCCACGCTCGAGCAGCGCCTGGGCGACAGCTTCAAGCAGGTCGCCGACCGGCTGGAGCAGGTACACCGCGGCCTGGGCGAGATGCAGACTCTGGCGCAGGGGGTGGGCGACCTCAAGCGCGTGCTCACGAATGTGAAGACCCGGGGCGTGTTTGGCGAAACCCAGCTGGCCGCCCTGCTCGAGCAGGTGTTCACCCCCGACCAGTACGACGTCAACGTGGCCACCGTGCCGGGCAGCCGCGACCGGGTCGAGTTTGCAATCCGCCTGCCGGGGCGTGGCGACGATGGCCAGCCGGTGTGGTTGCCGCTCGATGCGAAGTTCCCGCGAGAGGACTACGAACGCCTGCTCGAAGCGCAGGATCGCGCCGACCGCGAGGCTGCCGAGTCGGCGGCGCGTGCCCTCGAACAGCGTGTGCGCGACGAGGCGCGTTCCATCGCCGTGAAGTACCTGTCGCCCCCGCACACCACCGATTTCGCCGTGCTCTTCGTGCCGACCGAAGGCCTGTACGCCGAGCTGCTGCGCCGCCCCGGGCTGATCGATGCGCTGCAGCGCGAGCGGGTCACGCTGGCCGGGCCGACCACGCTGCTGGCCATGCTCAACAGCCTGCAGATGGGTTTCCGCACCCTGGCGCTCGAACGGCGCTCTTCCGAGGTCTGGAAGGTGCTGGGCGCCGTCAAGACCGAGTTCGGCAAGTTCGGCGAGGTGCTCACCAAGGTCAGGGACCAGACACAGACCGTGCTCAACACGCTGGAGCGGGCCCAGACCCGTTCGCGCCAGATGTCGCGGGCGCTGCAGGGGGTGGAGGCTCTGCCCGAAGGCGAAGCCCAGGAGCTGCTGCCGGCCGAGCGTGTCGAGGAGCAGGACTGAATGTCGCCCGCGCTGAACTGGCGGCTGCTGGGCGCACTGATCGGCGGCCAGGTCTGCCTGCATGCCTGCATGACCGGCACGCGCATGGCCGCGCCCTTGCTGGCCCTCAAGCAGGGGCACAGCCCGTGGGCCGTCGGCTGGCTGCTGGCACTGTTTGCGGTGGCACCGATCGCCCTGTCGATGCTGGCCGGGCGCATGGCCGACCGGCATGGCTACCACCGGCCGGTGAGACTGGGTGTGATGATGTCGGTGACCGGCGCCTGCGTGGCGGTACTGCTGCAGGACTACTGGGCCCTGTGCGTGGCCGCCTTGCTCACGGGCGGCGGCACCTGCTTTGCGCTGGTGGCAATCCAGCGCACCGCCGGGCGCTTCGCGCACACCAGCCACGAACTCAAGCGGGTCTTCAGCTGGCTGGCCATCGGGCCGGCGCTGTCGAACGTGATCGGTCCGGTGGCTGCAGGCCTGCTGATCGATCTCTCCGGCTACCGTGCCGCCTTCGCGCTGCTCGCCGCGCTGCCGCTGCTGACCCTGTGGTGGGCCCGCCAGGTACCCGTGGAATCGACCGGGCCGGTGGCCTCGGGCAGTGCCCCGCCGCGCGGTGCGCTCGAACTGCTGCGCCATGCGCCGCTGCGCCGGCTGTTGATCGTCAACTGGACCCTCTCGGCCTGCTGGGACGTGCACACCTTCATCGTGCCGGTGCTGGGCCATGAGCGTGCGCTCAGTGCCTCGGCGATCGGCGGCATCCTCGGCGGCTTTTCGGCCGCCGCCACGGCGGTGCGGGTGGTGATCCCGCTGGTGGCGCACCGGGTCCAGGAATGGCAGGTCCTCCTGGGGGCGATGCTGACGACGGCCGTGCTGTTCGGCGTCTATCCGTTCATGCACACGGCCTGGGGCATGGCGGCGTGTTCGGTCCTGCTCGGCCTGGCGCTCGGGTCGGTGCAGCCCATGGTGATGTCGACGCTGCACCAGATCACGCCCCCTGACAGCCACGGTGCGGCGCTCGGCCTGCGCATGATGGCGATCAACATCTCGAGTTCATCGATGCCGCTGCTGTTCGGGGCTGCAGGCTCGCTGATCGGCGCGGCCTATCTGTTCTGGGCAATGGGGGTGCTGGTCACCGCCGGCGCCTGGGTGGCCCGTGGGGTGCGCCAGGACCTGGCGCAGGCCACCGAGCCTCACTGATCGGAGGCGGCGCGGGTGGATGTGCTGCGTCGTGCGGCCTTGCTGACGTGGCGGGCCACATCGACCGCATCGCGCAGGTCGGCTTCGACAGGACAGGGTGCGCCGTCCACCCAATGGGCGATCAGCCGGGCCCCCAGATGCGCCCAGGCAATGCCGCGCGATCCCAGACCGGAGAACACATACAGCCCCGGGCGGCGCGGCAGCAGGCGCGGCTGGTCCAGCCGCTGCCCGGGATCGACCCGCAACCGGTCCAGATCGGGGACCCCACCGATCAGCGGCAGGCGGTCGGTCGTGCTGCAGCGCCAGCCGACCCGCCCTTCGTATCGGGCCGGCACGGGCGCCTGACCCGTCAGGCGGGCGACTTGCGCCAGGTTGTGGGCATGGTCACTCTTGCGCACGAGGGGGTCGGTGTCGTCGGCATCATGGGTGGCGCCGCACAGCACCCAGCCCTCATGGGGCGGCAGGACATAACCGGCACCGGCCACCGGTAGCCGGGCGGGCCTCAGCCCGGGCGTGTTGGCGGGCAGCCGGGTTGTCTGGCCGCGCACGGCACTGGCCAGCGTGCCTGACAGGCCGGCCAGCGGCAGGGCCGCCAGGCTGTTGGCCAGGATCACCACCGGTGCCTGCGCGATCAGGCGGCCGTCGGCGTCGAGCGCCTGCCAGACCGGTTGTTCGGGGTCGTCGCCGGTGGCTTCGAGCCGGGCCACGGTGCACCCACCGATCCAGCGCACGCCCGGGCCGGCGTCCGCGAGCCAGGCCGAGGCCAGGTCCGCTGGCGACAGCCAGCCGCCGCTCGGGTAGAACCATGCGGGCTGCTGCAGCGGCAGTCCGGCGCGCTCGCTCGCCGCACCGGCATCGAGCGCCTGCACATAGTCGGCCGGCAGGCCCAGGTGTGCCAGCGTCGCGGCCATGACCTCGATCGGGCTGTCGTCCAGCCGCAGCAGGCCCTCGGTCTGTCCGGCGATGGTGTGCCGCTGACGCAGGTCGGCCAGCGCCGGGACGAGATCGAGCGCGGCGGCACGATTGAAGCGTGCATGCGCGCCGTCATGTGGATGCACGACCCCATGAAACAGCCCGCCCGCGTTGCCCGAGGCTTCGCGGGCGACAGCGTCTTGTCGATCGATCAGGGTGCAGTGCCAGCCGCGTTGTGCCAGGGCATGCACCGTCGCGCAGCCGGCCAGACCGGCCCCGAGCACCAGCGCCTCGCGCGGGCGGCGCGCCAGCGCGGCCCAGTCGAGTGCCGGTGAACCGCGTGGCGTGAACGTCGGTGCGTGACGCGCCACGGTCATCTCGCGCCGGGCCGAGAATCCTGGCGCACTCGTCACCTCGAAGCCGGCCGTGCGCAGGCCGTCCCGCACGGAGCGGGCAATGCTCCAGGTGGCTGCCGTCGCACCGGGGGCGGCAAGTCGTCCGATGGCGGCCAGCACCGGGGGCGACCACATGCCCGGGTTGGCCGCGGGCGAGAAACCGTCGAGGTAGAACGCGTCAACCTGGGTGACGAGATGGCGCAGCATCGCCGCTGCATCGCCCAGGGCCAGCACCAGCGTGACGCGACCTGCGTCGAAGTCCAGGTGGTGCAGGTTGGGCGTCAGCGGCGGCCAGCGCGCCAGCAGCTGCGCGCACAGATCGGGGTGTTCAGTGTCCCGATGCACCCGGGCCAGGTCGTCGGCGCCGGGCGGGTGCTTTTCGATCGAGATGAAGATGAGGTGCCGGCAGCGCTGCGGGTCGGCTCGCCAGGCTGCCCAGGTGGCCAGGAAGTTGTTGCCCAGCCCGAAGCCCGTTTCCAGCACGACAAACCGGTCACGCCCCTGCCAGCGTCCGGGCAGGCCGTTGCCGTTCAGGAAGACATGCCGTGCCTGCGCCACACCCCCGGCGCGCGGGTGGTAGGTGTCATCGAAGTCCGGTGCGCAGGGAACGCCGTGGTCGTCGAAGACGATGCGGGCAGGGCGTATGGGTTCGGTCTTCAAGGCGACGGGGCGGGCGGCGGCCTGCGGGCAATAAAAAAGGGCACTCAGTGTGCCCTTGTCGATCCGGTGTGGCGGTGCGTTGCGCCTCGGTGCGCATCCAGCGCCGTTCGCCGGCAGTCGGCCCGCAGGAGCCGGCCACCCTGAGACGGTGTGCCACGCATCGCAAGGCCGCTCACACGCGCTTGCGGTACTCGTGGGTGCGGGTGTCGATTTCGATCTTGTCCCCCTGGGCCACGAAGATGGGCACGGGGATCTCGAAACCGGTGGAGATCTTGGCCGGCTTGAGCACCTTGCCGGAGGTGTCGCCCTTGACCGCGGGTTCGGTCCAGGTCACTTCACGCACCACCGAGGTGGGCAGTTCGACCGAAATGGCCTTGCCGTCATAGAACACCACTTCGACCGACATGCCGTCTTCGAGGTAGCTGATGGCGTCGCCCATGTTCTCGGCTTCGACTTCGTACTGGTTGTACTCGGTGTCCATGAACACGTACATCGGGTCGGCGAAGTAGGAGTAGGTGCACTCCTTCTTGTCGAGGATGATCTGGTCCATCTTGTCGTCGGCCTTGAAGACGACTTCAGTGCCCGAGTTGTTCAGCAGGCTCTTGAGCTTCATGCGCACGGTGGCTGCATTGCGGCCGCCACGGCTGTATTCGGTCTTGAGCACGACCATCGGGTCCTTGCCCTGCATGATCACGTTGCCGGCGCGGATTTCCTGTGCGATTTTCATAGCGAATCCCTCTCGGGGTCTGACGAAATGGGGCTGCAGTGTCTGGAGCAGCTTCAGGCGCCCCGGCCGTCTGGGAAGATGTGCTGGCATGCCCGACGAGCGTCTGGAATGCACGTCGAATCGGGTCAAGCGGCGGGCCGTGAGCGCAAAGCCTTGAATTTTAACGTGCTTTCAGGGTCTGGAGCTGCACGAAGTCAATCAGCCTGGTCGTCAGGTCGGTCTGGGCGGCGAGTTTGTCACGCCAGCGCCGGGCCTGGTCGGCCCATGCCGGCGATGCCGAAGGGGCCGGTCCCTGCGCCGGTGCGAGGCCGTTCCATTGCTGCCACCAGCGCTTGTGAGTGCCCCCAGGGCCGGGCTGCGCCCGGCCCGCCCCCCGCGGGGGCCAAGGAAACTTGGGGCGGCCCGGCGTTTCCTTGTGAGCGCCCCCAGGGCCGGGCTGCGCCCAGCCCGCCCCCCGCGGGGGGCAAGGAAACTTGGGGCGGCCCGGCGTTTCCTTGTGAGCGGACACTTGCGCTGCGTCACCGTCCGGGGCGGCCAGGTGCAGCTCGAGAAAGGCGTCGAGCTTGGCCACGTGGGCACCGTCATGCTGTGGATAGATCTGCCAGATGAACGGTCGCCCCGCCCACTGGGCGCGCACGAAGGAGTCCTCGCCCCGCACCAGGTTCAGGTCGCACGACCACAGCAGGTGGTCGAACTCGGTCTGCGGCAGGGCGGGGAGCCCGATGAGGCGCAACTGCCCGACCTCGACCGGCGATGCGGGCCAGGGCCCGGCGGCACCGGACGCACCGCGTGCCTGCAGCCAGTGCGCCACCTGGGCGGCGGCCAGTCCCGGGGTGACCAGCAGCAGTGTGGGTTGTTCGGTCCAACCCTCGAGCCAGTGCGGCAGGCAGGCGTTCTGATAGCAGAACAGGCTCACCACCTGCTCGCCGGGCTGAGCGGCCCAGCCATAGCGTGCCAGCCAGTGATCTGCATCGAATTGCGCACAGGCGTCCAGCAGCCCCGGCTCGCGCAACAGCCCGCCGGTGGCCGTGGTGAAGCCTGGGTAGAAGAAGTGCTTGACCAGCCCGGCACCGGGTCCGTGCCACTGCGGCGAGGCCAGCGCATGCGAGCGTTCGACGTAGGCTTGCGCGCTCAGGTATTCCAGATTGATCCACACCGGTGCCGCTGGTGACCGGGCGGCCATGGCCGCCACGAAGGGCGCCGGCGGATCGCAACCGAAGGCCTCGATCACCACGTCGCCCGGGTCCGGCCACGGCGTGTCGTCCTGCCAGGGGTGGGTCGAGACGCCCGCGGCGCCGTCCGGGGCCATCCAGTCCAGCGCGCGCGGGTCGTCCAGCCACAGCCGCACCGTGTGTCCGCGCCGCCCGAGGTCGGCCGCCAGACGCCAGCACACGCCGACGTCGCCGTAGTTGTCGATGACGCGACAGAAAACATCCCATAGCATGCCGGCATTGTGGTGGAACTCGATACATGACACCTGCCGATCGTCTGCTCCAGGGCCTGGAAGCCTGGCCCCTGGCCGAGTGGCTGCGCTCCTCGCTGTGGGCCTATCCGGTGGTCAACGCTGCGCACATCGTCGGCATCGCCTTGCTGCTTGGTGGCATTGCCGTGCTGGACCTGCGCCTGCTCGGCTTCCGGCGCATGCTTCCGCTGGCCGTGGTGGCATCTGCCGCCTGGCCGGTGGCGGTGGCCGGCGCCGCCCTGGCGGTCCTGACCGGGCCGCTGCTGTTCCTGGTCAAACCGCTGGAGTACATCGCCAATCCGGCGTTCGTCTGGAAGTTCGTCCTGCTTACGCTGGCACTGACCAATGTGGCGGCCTTTCATGTGAGCTGCCCTGGTGTGCTGCGCGGGCAGCAAGCCCCGGGGCTGGCCGCGCGGCTGTGCGCCGGGCTGTCGCTGATGTTGTGGCTGGCGGTGCTGATGGCAGGTCGCCTGATCGGGTTCATGTAGAGGCCGGGGCGGGCAGGGCGCGGGCAGGGGGGCAGGCAGGTGGCAGGCACAATTGCGCCCATGAGCGAGCCTGATGTGTCCCCTGCTGCGCCCGATGCGAACACACCCGCCGAAGCCCCGGTCGGCACCCCCGCCGATGCGGGTGGCGATGCGCCGGACGATCCGGTGCGTCGCCGGTTGCTGGGCGAGGTCGCGGCGCTGCCCGGCCTGCCGGGGGTGTACCGCTACTTCGACGCCGATGGCCAGGTCCTGTATGTGGGCAAGGCCCGCAATCTGAAGAAGCGGGTTTCGAGCTATTTCCAGAAGGATCACGGCGGCACGCGCATCGGCCACATGGTGGGCAAGATCGCGCGGATGGAGACCACCGTCGTGCGCTCCGAGGCCGAGGCGCTGCTGCTCGAGAACAACCTGATCAAGACGCTCAATCCGCGGTTCAACATCCTGTTCCGCGACGACAAGAGCTACCCCTACCTGAAGATCGCCTCGCATGCCTTCCCGCGCATGGCCTATTACCGGGGCAGTGTCGATCGCCGGCATCGCTACTTCGGGCCCTATCCCAGCGCCTGGGCCGTGAAGGAGTCGATCCAGCTGCTGCAGAAGGTGTTTCGGCTGCGCACCTGCGAAGACACCGTGTTTGCCAACCGCACGCGCCCGTGCCTGCTCTATCAGATCCGGCGTTGCTCGGGGCCGTGCGTGCAGGCCATCAGCGAGGCCGACTACGCCGCCGACGTGCGCGACGCCGAGCGCTTCCTGCTGGGCGAGCAGCAGGCGGTGATGGACGGCCTGCAGGCCCGCATGATGGCGCATTCCGAGCGGCTGGAATTCGAGCAGGCTGCGGCCATCCGCGACCAGATCGGCGCGCTTTCAAGAGTGCTGCACCAGCAGGCGGTCGACACGGCCAGCGACAAGGACGCCGACGTGCTGGCCGTGAAGGTCCACGGCGGGCGCGCCTGCGTGAACCTCGCCATGGTGCGCGGCGGACGCCACCTGGGCGACCGGCCCTACTTCCCGGCGCATGTCGAGGACGCCGCCGCCGTCAGTGCGGACGAACTCGAGGAGCGCGGGCGCCGCCGCCCGGTCGAGGTGCAGGTGCTGGAGGCCTTCATTGCCCAGCACTATCTCGACGCGGCCGTGCCGCCGGTGCTCGTGACCAGCCATCCGGTCGACAAGTCCCTGATCGAAGCGCTGTCGGCCCAGTCTGGCGTTCGGATCACCGCGCTGCATCAGCCGCGCGAACAGCGCCGCGCCTGGCTGGACATGGCGATCAAGGGCGTCGAGCTGGCCCTGGCCAGGCTGCTGTCCGAGGAGGGGTCGCAGCAGGCGCGCACCCGGGCACTGGTCGATGCACTGGAGCTGTCACCGGAGAACCTCGACACCTTTCGAATCGAGTGTTTCGACATCAGCCACACCGCGGGCGAGGCCACGCAGGCATCGTGTGTGGTCTTCGAGGGGCACAAGATGGCCAGTGCGCAATATCGCCGCTACAACATCGACGGCATCACGCCGGGTGACGACTATGCGGCGATGCGGCAGGTGCTCACCCGTCGCTACGCAAAGCTGGCCGAGGCCGCCCAGGCCGGCGAAGGGCGACTGCCCGACCTGGTGCTGGTCGATGGCGGCAAGGGGCAGGTCAGCGTGGCGCGCGAGGTGTTCGAAGAGCTCGGCCTGGACCTGTCACTGATCGTCGGTGTCGAGAAAGGCGAGGGCCGCAAGGTCGGCCTGGAGGAGCTGGTGTTTGCCGATGGCCGCGAGAAGGTCTACCTCGGCAACGATTCGGCCGCGCTGATGCTGGTGGCGCAGATCCGTGACGAGGCGCACCGTTTTGCGATCACCGGCATGCGCGCGCGCCGTGCCAGCGTGCGCACCGGCGCCTCGCGCCTCGAGGACATCCCCGGTGTGGGCCCGAAGAAGCGGGCTAGACTGCTGCAGCGATTCGGCGGCCTGCGCGGTGTGGGCAATGCGAGTGTGGAAGACTTGGCCACGGTCGACGGCATTTCGCGTGAGCTGGCCGAAGACATCTACAAGGCATTGCATTGATCCGGGCCGTCACCGTGGCCCGCCCAAGGAGATCCGGCTTGAATTCCCTCCGACAACTTCGCTCGACGACACGCAAGCTCACCGGTTCGCTGACACGTCCGTTCAAGGCGGGCATGGCCCTGGTGGTGGCCACCGTGTGGGGCTGCGCCCAGGCGCCGGGCCCGAGCCGTCCGGCACCCGGCGGGGACACCCCGGCGCGTCCACCCTCGGCCCAGCCCGTGCCGGCCACGCCGGCGCCCGTGCGGCCGGCGACGTCGTGGGAGCAGTACCGCATGCGCGCGGCCCAGCGCATCGCCGAGGTCAACGCCGACCGCGTCTATCTCGACACGCCACCGGACATCCTGCTGGCGATCCCGGTGCTCGAGATCGAGCTCAACAGCGACGGCAGCATCCGCCGCATCGACGTGCTGCGCCATCCCAAGCAGGCTCGCGACACCACCCAGCTCGCGATCGATGCCGTGCGCCGCGCCGCGCCATTCGGCGATGTGTCGCGCCTGCCGCGGCCGTGGCGGTTCCCGGAGACCTTTCTCTTCCGTGACGACCGCCGCTTCAAGCCACGCGCGCTGGACTGAAGGCTGGCCCCCGGCCCGTCCGAGTTCGTACACAATCGCCGCATGTTCTTCAATCTCCCCACGCTGCTGACCTGGGCACGCATCGTTGCCATCCCGCTGATCGTGGGGGTGTTCCATCTGCCGCTCGAGACGCCCACCCGCAACCTCGTCGCCACCGCGATGTTCATCGTCTTTGCCCTGACCGACTGGGCCGATGGCTGGCTGGCGCGGCGGCTGAACCAGACCTCGTCCTTCGGCGCCTTCCTCGACCCGGTGGCCGACAAGTTCCTGGTGTGTGCGTCGCTGCTGATCCTGGTCGAGCTCGACCGCGTCAGTGCACTGATCGCGCTGGTCATCATCGGCCGCGAGATCGCGATCTCCGCGCTGCGCGAATGGATGGCCCAGATCGGCGCCTCGCGCAGCGTGGCCGTGCACATGCTCGGCAAGCTCAAGACCAGCACGCAGATGGTGGCCATCCCTTTCCTTTTGTATGACGGTGTGCTGTTCCGCGTGATCGACACGCGCATCTGGGGCACGGTGCTGATCTACATCGCTGCCGTGCTCACGATCTGGTCGATGGTGTATTACCTTCAGAAGGCCTTGCCGGAGATCCGGGCCAAATCACGCTGAGCCTGGTGCCACGGGCCTGCCGCCACGGTTCGCACTGAGCCGTGGCCAGGCGCCTGCCGTTTTGGCGGCCTCGCGCTTCTTTCCTTTTGTCTTGCTGTCGTGACTGCTGCCACTTCCAGGCAGGCTTCGCCTGCCGCCATGCCCTGGGTGTTCGTGCTTGTGTGGAGCACCGGCTTCATCGTTGCGCGCTACGGCATGCCGCATTCGCCTCCGATGACCTTTCTGGCCTGGCGTTTTGCGCTGTCGGTCCTCGGGCTGGCCCTGTGGGCCTGGCTGGCCGGTGCGCGCTGGCCGCACAGCCGCGCGCAGTGGATGCACCTGGCCGTCGTGGGGGCGCTGATGCAGGCGGGCTATCTCGGCGGGGTCTGGTCGGCGGTCAAGGCGGGCATGGGGGCCGGCACGATCGCGCTCATCGTCGGGTTGCAGCCGGTGCTCACTGCGGTGTGGCTCAGTGTGCCGCGCGCCGGCACCGCAGGGCAGGTGAGTGCGCGCCAGTGGCTCGGGCTGGCGGCCGGGTTTGCCGGTCTCGTGATGGTGGTGTGGAACAAGCTCGGGGTCGGTGAGGTCACGCTGGCCAGCATGGCGCTGGCGCTGTTCGCCTTGACCAGCATCACGGTCGGAACCCTTTACCAGAAAAAGCATGTGGTGGGTGGCGACCCGCGTACCGGAAACGCGGTACAGCTGGCCGTGGCCTTTGTCCTGAGCCTGCCACTGGCAGCCCTGGAGGCCGAGTCCATCGTGCCGCATCCCCACTTCTTTGGCGCGCTGGCCTGGTCGGTGCTGGTGCTCACACTCGGCGGGAATTCACTGATGTACATGCTGATCCAGCGTGGCGCCGCGACAGCCTTCACCAGCCTGCTCTACCTCGTGCCGCCCTGCACCGCGGTGATGGCCTGGCTGCTGTTCGACGAGTCGCTCGGGCTGCTGGCACTTGCAGGCATGGCCTGCACGGCCCTGGGTGTGTGGCTGGTGGTTCGAGCCGCGCCGCCCCCCGTCCGAGCCACATGACGAGGCGAGGCGATGCACCCGGTTACCGGCCTGAGCAGTGCGCGCACCCATGCGCTTGTCAAGCGTGAATTCACGCGGAATGTTCACTCTTTGAGCGGTTCGAATGCGCATAGAATCCGCATCCTTGCTTGACACTGCCAGGGGTGGTGGCTGTAATTGGTCGCGCAGCACCGTTGCAAAAAGCCACGCCCGCAGATGCATCCCGTACCGGCGGCGCCGAGAGAATTTGTGAGACACCTTTGAGAGGGGGTACTTCGTGAACAAGACGGAACTGATCGAGCACATCGCCAAGCAGGCCGACATCTCCAAGGCAGCGGCTGCACGCGCCCTGGATGCCGTGATCGGCGGTGTGAGGACCACGCTGAAGAAGGGCGGCACCGTGTCGCTCGTGGGTTTTGGCACGTTTGCCGTGGGCAAACGCGCAGCACGCAGCGGGCGCAATCCGCGCACCGGTGCCACCATCAAGATCAAGGCCGCCAAGGTGCCGAAGTTCCGTCCGGGCAAGGCCCTCAAGGACGCACTGAACTGATCGTTGATCCGTCCCGGGTGCTTAGCTCAGCTGGTAGAGCGGCGCCCTTACAAGGCGTAGGTCGGGGGTTCGAACCCCTCAGCACCCACCACCCGGACGGTCAGGACAATCCCAGGGAGTGGTAGTTCAGTTGGTTAGAATACCGGCCTGTCACGCCGGGGGTCGCGGGTTCGAGTCCCGTCCACTCCGCCAACAAGATCAGAGGGCCCTGCAGCACGGCGGCAAGCAGTTGCAGGGCAGTCCGCAGACCAGGAAGGCGAACCGAGGTTCGCCTTTTTTGTTGTGACGGATGGTTGTGATGGATGGTTGCGGGGTCAGCCTGCGCCGACGTCAGGCGTCACCTAAAGAGGCTTTCGATGTTCGACTACGTTCGCAACAACTCACGTGTCCTGTTCTTTGTCCTGGTGCTGCTGATCATCCCGTCGTTCGTGTTCTTCGGCGTGCAGGGCTACACGCAGTTCGTCGAGGGCAATGAACCGGTGGCCGAGGTCGCCGGCGAGCGCATCACCCAGACCGAACTCGACAACGCCTACCGCAACCACATCGAGCGGCTGCGCGTGCAGATGCCGGGTGCGGACATCAAGATGTTCGACACCCCCGAGATGAAGCAGCAGGTGCTCGACGCCCTGGTGCGTGACCGTGTGTTGTTCGCCGCGGCCGACAAGCTGCACATGACCGCGTCCGACGAACGCCTGCGCCGTGTGTTCGCCACCGACCCTCAATTCGCCGGCCTGCGCAACCCTGACGGCACCGTGAACAAGGACATCCTCGGCGCCCAGGGCATGAGCTCGGAGCAGTTCGCCGAGCGGCTGCGCTCCGACCTGTCCATCCGCCAGGTGCTGCAGACCGTGGAGGGCAGCGCCACCGCCTCGAAGGCCGTCAGCGACATCGCGCTCGACGCGTTCTTGCAGCAGCGCGAGATCCAGGTGGCCCGGTTCGAGGCCAAGGACCAGATCGCCAAGGTCAACCCCTCGGACGACGACCTGCAGGCCTTCTACAAGGACCCGGCCAATGCCAGCCTGTTCAGCTCGGCCGAACAGGCGTCGGTCGAGTTCGTCACGCTGTCGATGGCTGACATCAAGAAGGGCATTCAGGTCAATGAGGGCGACCTGCGTACCTACTACGACCAGAACATCGCCCGCTTCTCCACCCCCGAGGAGCGACGCGCCAGCCACATCCTCGTCAAGGCCGAGAAGGACGCGCCTGCCGCAGAACGCGAGAAGGCCAAGGCCAAGGCGCAGGCCCTGCTGGAAGAACTGCGCAAGAACCCGGCCTCGTTTGCCGACGTGGCCCGCAAGCAGTCCGACGACCCGGGCTCGGCGGCCAATGGCGGTGACCTCGAATTCTTCGGCCGTGGTGCGATGGTCAAGCCCTTCGAGGACGCTGCGTTCGGGCTGGCCAAGGGCGCGATCAGCGACGTGGTCGAGAGCGATTTCGGCTACCACATCATTCAGGTGACCGACCTGCGCGGCGGCGAGAAGAAGCCCTTCGAAGCCGTGAAGGCCGAGATCGAGGACGAGGTCAAGGACCAGCAGGCCCGCACCCGCTATGCCGAGGTGGCCGAGCAGTTCAGCAACCTGGTCTATGAACAGTCCGACAGCCTGCAACCGGCCGCCGACAAGCTCGGCCTGAGCATCCAGAAGGTGGACCGCGTTCTGCGCACCCCCGCGCCTGATGCGCCCGGCCCGCTGGCGAACGCCCGTTTCCTCGAGGCACTGTTCTCGGCAGACAGCATTGCCAACAAGCGCAACACCGAGGCGATCGAGTTCGGCACGCAGCAACTGGTGTCCGGCCGCATCGTGACCCACTCACCGGCCCGCACGCTGCCCTTCGACGAGGTCAAGGACCGCGTTCGCGAACGTGTCGTGGCCCGCCAGGCCGCCGAACTGGCTCGCAAGGAGGGCGAGGCCAAGCTGGCCGCCTGGCAACAGGCGCCCGATACCGCCACGCTGGCCGCGGCGGTCAAGGTGTCGCGCGTGCAGCCCGGCACGCTGGGCCGTGAGATCGTCGAAGCCGCATTGAAGGCCAAGGCCGACAAGCTCCCCGCCTGGACCGGCGTGGACCTCGGCGCCCAGGGCTATGCGGTGGTTCGCATCAACCAGGTCACCGGCCGGGCCGACCTGCCCGGCGCCGAGCAGTTGCCCGCCCAGTACGCCCAGGCCTGGGCCACCGCCGAATCGCAGGCCTACTACGAGGCGCTCAAGAAGCGCTTCAAGGTCGAAACCAAGCTGAAGCCCGCGGCCACCACCACGCCGTGAAGACCGGCCGCCACGGCGCGAGCACCGCGTGGCGGCCATGAAGGCAGGCCGAATCCCGATGCGGGGCAACACCCCGATCATCGGCTTGCCAAGAGGCCGCCACTTTGGGCTACAATCGCTGTCTCTGCGGTGGCTGTAGCTCAGTTGGTAGAGTCCCAGATTGTGATTCTGGTCGTCGTGGGTTCGAGTCCCATCAGCCACCCCACCGCTTCATTACACAACGCGCACTCCGGTGCGCGTTGTCGTTTCTGCCGGATGCACCCGGCCCTGCGCGTGCCCCAGCCGGCCCTGACAGCCATTTGACACCTTCCAGACAGGTCATGGACACGAACGCCAGGGTTCACCCAGAGGCCTGATGGTGCCGTGCTGCCTAGCATCGAGTCATCTCATGCGAGGAGCAAGCCATGCACACCGATCGACGTCGTTGCCTGAAGCACCTGGGGGCGCTTGCCGTGGCAGGTGGGCTGCCGCATGCCGCCGTGCTGGCTGCGCCCGCGGCGGCGGCAGGTGGCAAGGCTGCGTTGCAGATCTACATTCCGGCCAATCCTGGCGGCGGCTGGGACCAGACCGGGCGCAGCCTGGGCCAGGCGATGACGTCGGCGGGGCTGGTGCAGAAGGTCGACTACGCCAACAAGGGGGGCAAGGGCGGCACGATCGGGCTGGACGAGTTCGTCAAGGTCCATGCGGGCGACCCGTCGGCCCTGCTGGTGGGCGGGCTGGTGATGGTGGGTGCGTTGGCCGTCAGCGGCAATGGCGCAAAGCTGAAGCAACTGACGCCCGTGGCGCGTCTGACGAGCGACTACATGGTGCTTGCTGTCGCTGCCGACTCGCCGGTGCGCGACGTGCGCATGCTCGTCGAACGCCTGCGCGCCAATCCGTCGTCCGTGGTCTTCACCGGCGGGTCCGCCGGCGGGGTGGACCACATGCTGGTGGGCATGATCGGCCGTGCGGTGCGGGTGGACGTGTCCCAGTTGCAGTATCGACCCACCAGCAGCGGCCCGGATGCCATCGAGCAGTTGCGCACCGGGGCGGCCCAGGTCGCGATCTCCGGCTACAGCGAGTTCAAGAGTGGTTTCGAGGATCGATCGCTGCTGCCGCTGGCGGTGTCGTCCCGTCGTTCGCTGTTCGGCGTGCCGTCGCTGCGCGAGCAGGGCGTGGACACCGAACTGGCCAACTGGCGCGGCGTGTTTGCGCCAGGGGGGCTGAGCCCCGAGCAGGCCACGGCCTTGCGCCAGCTGGTGCAGCAGGCCACACAGACGCCCGCATGGCGCCAGACGCTGCAGGCGCAGAACTGGAATGCGTCGCCGCTATTCGGCAAGGACTTCGCCGACTTTCTCGAGATCGAGCAAGGCATTGCCGCGGCCGTCACGCTGATGCTCAAGCTGCGCGCCTGAGCCGCGTGGCCTGTGCGTGGAGGGCGCCGGCCCGCCCGGGCGTCAGCCGGCGGGCGCGGTCTGCTGCAGCAGCTGTGCCACCACCGCGACCGCGATCACCTCGGGCTCCTTGCCCTCGATGCCGGGCACACCGATGGGGCAGGTCATGCGGTCGATCGCCGCCTGCGGCACACCGCGCTCCTGCAGCCGGTGAATGAAACGTGCGCGTTTGGTCTTCGAGCCGATCAGGCCGAAAAAGCCGAAGTCCCCACGCCGCAGGATGGCCTCGGTCAGGCGCAGGTCCAGGTCGTGCTGATGGGTCATCACGAGGTAGCAGGTACCTGCCGGCGCCGTGGCCACCTCGGCCTCCACGCTGTCCACACACACGCGCTCCACCTGCGGCGGCCAGCCTGGCGGCCATTGCGACGGGAATTCGTCTTCGCGTTCATCGATCCACTGCACCCGGCAGGGCAGGGTGGCCAGCAGCCTCACGATGGCGCGGCCCACATGGCCCGCACCATAGAGCTGGAGATGAAAGCGCAGGGGCGGCTCCGGCCAGGCGGCCAGGCCGGGTTCGTCCAGCGGTGCAAAGCCCAGCGTGACGGCACCGCCGCAGCATTGGCCCAGCGTGGGGCCAAGCGCGTAGCGTTTTTCGAAGGGTTCGCACCGTTCGGCGTTCGGCGTGGCCTGCAGCGAGGCCCGGGCGGTACGGATGGCATCGAGTTCGAGGTGTCCACCGCCGATGGTGCCCACACAGCGCTGGCTCGACACGAGCATGCGGGTGCCGGCCTCACGCGGTGCGGAGCCCTGGGTGCCCAGCACTTCGATGATCACCGCCCGCTCGCCACGGGCCAGCCATTCGCTTGCGGTGCCCTTGAGCATGACCCGTCCTTCAGTGGCCTGCGGCGGCCTGCACCGCGTCGATCGCGCGCAGGATGGCTTCGCTCGTGGCCGGGGCCGACAGCGGCGGGTCCACGCGGTGCCCGCCCACGGCCGAGACGGCGTCGCGGATCGCAAAGAACACCGAGAATGGCAACAGCAGCGGCGGCTCGCCGGTGGCCTTGGACCGGTGGATCGTGTCCTCCGGGTTGTCCGCGCCGAACAGCTTGACGTTGAACACCGGGGGCACGTCATTGGCGGTCGGGATCTTGTAGGTGCTCGGCGCGTGGGTCATCAGCTTGCCCGACTTCGGGTGCCACCACAGCTCTTCGGTCGTCAGCCAGCCCATGCCCTGGATGAAGGCCCCCTCGACCTGGCCGATGTCGACAGCCGGGTTCAGCGAACGGCCGGCGTCGTACAGCACGTCGGCCCGCACCGCACGCCATTCGCCGGTCAGCGTGTCCACCACCACCTCGCTCACGGCCGCGCCGTACGAGTAGTAGTAGAACGGGCGCCCGCTCAGGGTCTTGGGGTCCCAGTGGATCTTGGGGGTGGCATAGAAGCCGTCGCTCCACAACTGCACCCGGGCCAGGTAGGCGGCCAGCACCAGGTCGGCAAAGGCCACCTGCTGCCCGGCCACGTGGACCAGGTCATTCGCAAAACGCACCTCGGTGGCCGTGCCGCCGTACTTGCCGGCGGCAAACGCGGCCAGCCGATCGCGCACCTGGCGGGCGGCATCCTGGGCGGCCTTGCCGTTGAGGTCGCTGCCGGTCGAGGCTGCGGTGGCCGAGGTGTTGGCCACCTTGTCGGTGTCGGTGGCGCTGCAGCGCACCCGCTCGAACGACACGCCGAGTTCATGGGCGACCACCTGGGCCACCTTGGTGTTGAGGCCCTGGCCCATCTCGGTGCCACCGTGATTCACGAGAATGGACCCGTCGTTGTAGACATGCACCAGCGCACCGGCCTGGTTGAAGTGCGGCACGTTGAACGAGATGCCGAACTTCACCGGCGTGAGCGCCAGGCCCTTCTTCAGCACCGGGCTGGTGGCGTTGAACGCGTCGATGGCCTGGCGGCGGGCGCGGTAGTCGCTGCCCACCTCCAGTTCGGCCACCAGCTCATGGATGACGTTGTCCTCGATCGGCTGGCCGTAAGGGGTGGACTGCCCTTCGCGGGCGTAGAAGTTCAGCCGCCGCACGTCCAGCGAGTCGCGGCCGACATCGCGAGCGATCGAGTCGAGGATCTGCTCGATCGCGATGGCACCTTGCGGGCCACCGAAACCCCGGAAGGCCGTGTTGCTCTGCGTGTTCGTCTTGCCCGAATAGCCGTGGATGGCCACCTCGGGCAGCCAGTAGGCGTTGTCGAAGTGGCACAGCGCCCGTGTCATCACCGGGCCGGACAGGTCGGCAGAAAACCCGGCCCGCGACACCATGGTGACCTCGGCGCCCAGCACACGGCCGTCGTTGTCGTAGCCGACCTCGTACTCGTAGTGGAAGCAATGGCGCCGCCCGGTGATCAGGAAGTCGTCGTCGCGGTCCACCCTCAGCTTGACGGCCCGACCGGTGCGTCGCGCTGCGATGGCGGCCACACACGCGAACAGGGCTGACTGGGACTCCTTGCCGCCGAACCCTCCGCCCATGCGCCGGCACTCGACGCGCACGTGATGCGCGTGCAGGCCCAGCGCATGCGCCACGAGGTGCTGCATCTCGGTGGGGTGCTGCGTGGAGCATTGCACCAGCATGCCGTCGTCCTCGGTGGCCCGTGCATAGGCGATCTGGCCTTCGAGATAGAACTGCTCCTGGCCACCCACGTCGAAGCGGCCCTTGAGGCGGCGCGGCGCGTTGGCGATGGCCTGCTGCAGGGCACCCTCGGACGATTCGCGCTTCATGTGCATCGGCGGCAGCACATAACTGCCGGCGGCGTGCGCGGCCTCGGGCGTCAGCAGGGCCGGCAGGCTCTCATAGCGCACCACCTCGGGCTGGCGGGCCAGGGCCGCAGCCCGGCGCGCGGCCTCGACCGACGTGGCGATGACCGCAAACACCGGCTGGCCGACATACTGCACCAGTCCGTCGGCCAGGATCGGGTCGTCGCCGTGCACGATGGGGCCCACGTCGTTCTTGCCGGGGATGTCGCGGGCGGTGAACACATCGACCACCCCAGGCACCGCGCGCACACGCGACACGTCGAGGCCGACGATGCGCGCATGCGGTTCGCGCGACAGGCCGAGGGCGGCATACAGCGTGCCGGCCACCTCGGGGATGTCATCGGTGTAGGTGGCCTCGCCCGCCACATGCAGGTGGGCCGACTCATGCGGCCGGCTCACACCGACCCGTTCGCCGCGGGCCTGGCGCTGTGACTCGGCCGGCGCATCGACCCGGAAGGCCGTGTTGCGCTGGTAGGGCGTGAAGGGTTCGCTCGGATGGAGCGCGCTGATCTCGACGATGTCGGCACGTTTGTTCATGGCGGGTCCTCAGGCGGCGGCCGGGTGGGGCGTGGCGGGGGCGGGCAGCACGTGGGGCATGTCACTCCACACCAGGGTCTGCTGCGGCGCCAGCGGCGCATCGGCACGGGTTTCCATCCAGGCCCGCAGCAGCAGGTTCTGCGCGACCTTCATGCGGTAGCCGGCGCTGGCACGCATGTCGCTGAGCGGCTGGAAGTCTTCGGCCAGCGCGGCCATGGCGGCACGGGCGCGCGCCTCGTCCCACGGCTGGCCGCGCAGTTGCGCTTCGGCCAGCGTGGCCCGGCGCACCGTGGCGGCCATGCCGCCCAGGGCGATGCGCAGCTCGTCGACCACGCCGTCGTGCAGGCGGATCGAGAAGCCCATGCACACCGCCGAGATGTCGCTGTCGAAGCGCTTGGAGATCTTGTAGCCGCGCACCTGCTGATCCGGCGCGGGCAGCGGCACTTCCAGGCCCTGCACGAACTCGCCCGGCTCGAGCGCGTTTTTCATGTAGTCGAGGTAGAACTCGGCCAGCGGCATCGTGCGCACACGCTCGGCGCGGCGCAGCACGATGCGGGCGTCGAGTGCGATCAACGCGGGCGGGGCATCCCCGATGGGTGAACCGTTGGCCACGTTGCCGCCCATCGTGCCGGCATGGCGGATCGGCGGCGAGGCAAAACGCAGCCACAGCTCCGACAGCGTCGGGTAGTGGCGCACCAGTTCGCTCCAGGCGGCCTCCAGCGTCGCGCCGGCACCGATGTGCAGCACACCGTCGCGCACCTCGACGCGCTGCAGTTCGGCCACGTCGCCCAGGTACAGGATGTCGCCCAGATCGCGCATCTGCTTGGTGACCCACAGCCCCACGTCGGTCGAACCGGCCAGCACACGCGCGGTGGGGTGGGACGCGCGCAGCGTGGCGAGTTCGTCGAGTGTGCGCGGTGCCATGAAACGACCCGCGCGGGTGCTCAGCTCGGCGCCTTCGGTCGGGTTGATCTCGCGCAAGGCCTGCACCACCGGTGTGGTGTCGAACGCGACGGGCGGCAGGTCGAACATGCGCTGGCCCGCATCAAGGATAGGGCGATAGCCGGTGCAGCGGCACAGATTGCCTGCGAGCTCGTCGGCCAGTTGCTGGCGTGTCGGCACGCTGCCTTCGGCGCGGTGCTGCTCGTAGCTGTGCCACAGCGACATCACGAACCCCGGCGTGCAGAAACCGCACTGGGAACCGTGGCATTCGACCATCGCTTCCTGGGCCGGGTGCAGGCGGCAGCCGGCCTGGCGGGCGATCGGCTTGAGGTCTTCGACGGTGAACAAGGCCTTGCCGTCCAGCGTGGGCAGGAACTGGATGCAGGCATTGACGTTGCGCAGCGCCAGCTGGCCCTGGTCGTCGAGTTCACCCACCACCACGGTGCAGGCGCCGCAGTCGCCTTCGGCGCAGCCTTCCTTGGTGCCGGTGCAGTGCTGGTCTTCGCGCAGGTACTGCAGTACGGTGCGGGTGGCCGGCACATCGGCCACGCTCTTGACCTGACCCTGGTGGAAGAAGCGGATCGGACGGGTTTGCATGGGGCGTCAACGGTAGGGAAGCAATGAACGAACGGTAGCGCGTTGCCGGCAGCCCGGTATACGAGAATGCCGATAAGTGGTATTGAAAATCAGATATGACGAACCGCCCTGAATTCGACAAGATCGAGCTTCATCTCATCCGGGTGTTGCATACCGTGATCACTGAACGCAGCGTATCTCGCGCCGCCATGAAGCTCAACCTGACCCAGCCGGCCGTCAGCGCCCACCTGCGTCGGCTGCGTGAGCTCACCGGCGACACGCTGCTGGTGCGCTCGGGCAACGGCATGGCCCCGACCCCGGCCGCGCTCGAGCTGCTCGAGCCGGCGGCCATCGTGCTGCGCGAGGCCGAGCGCATGTTCGGCGCCGGCCAGCGCAGCCGCAGCTTCGATCCGCTCACCAGCCCGTGGTCGTTCAAGGTGGCCGCCAGCGACTACCTCGACCCGCTGTTCCTGCCGCACCTGGTCGCGCACATCAAGCATGCCGCACCGAACGTCCAGCTCGACCTGATGCCGCTGTCTGCCGAGTTCGACGTGCGCCGCACCCTGGCGGCCGGTGAGGTCGACCTGGTCGTCGGCAACTGGCTGGAACCCCCGGAAGAACTGCACCTGGGGCGCCTGCTGACCGACGAGGTGGTGTGCCTGGTGAGCCAGGACCACCCCGCCGTGCGTGGCGCACGCGGCTGGAGTGTCGAGAAATACCTGGCCTGCGAACATGTCGCCCCGACGCCCTTCCATACCGGGCGCGAGGCGCGTGGCGTGATCGACGCCCACCTCGAGGCGCTGGGCCTGGTGCGCAACGTCACCGTGCGCAGCGCCCACTTCAGCCAGATCCCCCACATGGTGGCAAGCAGCCTGCTGGTGCTCACCACCGGCCGCCAGTTCTGCCAGCGCTATGTCGACCACCTGCCGGTGCGCATCGTGCGCTGCCCGGTGGCCTTTCCGCCGATGAGCTACTACCAGCTGTGGCACGACCGCACCCACCCCTCCGCGGCCCACCGCTGGTTCCGTGAGCAGGTGCGCGACGTGGCCCGTGCCCTGGTGGCCCACTGACCCGATGTTTCCGATGACAAGCTCCGCCACCTCGACCCCTGCCGGCTTGCCGGCCTCACCCCGGATCGCCCTGCGCGGCGACCTGCTCGACCTGGCCGGCGACCCTGGCTGGCAGGTCGACGCCGGCCCGGCCGTGCGCTTTCGGCCCGACCACTGGCTGCTGATCGAGCAGGGCCGCATCCAGGGCGTCGTGGCTGACGATCACGCGCTGGACGCCACCTGGCAGCGTGTCGACCATCGCGGCCGCCTGGTGCTGCCCGGGTTCATCGACACCCATGTGCATGCCCCTCAGCTCGATGTGATCGCAAGCTACGGCACCGAGCTGCTGGAGTGGCTGAACCTGTACACCTTTCCGGCCGAGCAGCGCTATGCCGACCCGGCCGAGGCCGAGGCCGGTGCGCAGCGCTTCTGCGATGCGCTGCTTGCCCACGGCACCACCAGCGCCGTGGTGTTTCCGACCGTCCACAAGGTCAGTGCCGACCGACTGCTGGCCGCAGCCCATGCACGCAACATGCGGCTGATCACCGGCAAGGTGCTGATGGACCGGCATGCGCCGCCGGCATTGACCGATACGGTGGCCAGCGCCGAGCGCGACACCATTGACCTGATCGACCGCTGGCACGGCAAGGGGCGCCTGTCGTATGCGATGACCGTGCGCTTTGCACCCACCAGCACCCCGGCCCAGCTGGACATGGCCGGTCGGTTCATGCGCGAGGTGCCGGGCCTGTACATGCAGACCCACGTCGCCGAGAACCAGGCCGAGGTGAAGTGGGTGGCCGAACTCTTCCCGCAGGCGCGCAGCTACCTGGGCGTGTACCACCAGCACGGGCTGCTCAACGAGCGGGCGGTGCTTGCGCACGGCATCTGGCTGGACGATCACGACCGGGCGCTGCTGGCCGACACCGGTGCACAGATTGCGCACAGCCCCACGTCCAACCTGTTCCTGGGCAGCGGCCTGATCGGCTGGCGGGCACTGGAAGACGCCGGCGCACGCGTGACCATGGCGTCCGACGTGGGTGGCGGCACGAGCCTGTCGATGCAGCGCACGCTGGCCGAAGCCTACAAGGTGCAGGCCCTGCAGGGTGTGCGCCTGACCGCCTGGAAGGCACTGCACACGGCCACCCGCGGCGCTGCCCAGGCCCTGGGCCTGGCGGGCGAAGTGGGCAGTTTCGACACTGGCTGCATGGCCGATGTCTGCGTCTGGGACTGGGCCGCAGGCCCGGTGGCCGCGCGCCGCCTGGAGGTGGCGCGTGAGGCGCATGAGCGGGTCTTCGCCTGGATGACCCTGTCCGACGAGCGCAATCTCGTCGAAGCCCGAGTGGCAGGAGAGGCACGCTACCGACGACGCTGACCCCGCACCCGCACCACGATGACGCTTGCGCAGGCCGTCAGGGCTGAAGACGCCCTGCGCACCGGCTCCCCATGCCGGCCCGATGTACCCCCGACAAGACGGTGCGCACGACGCACCTCGCAGGAGACAAGCATGCACGCAAAGACCGACCAGCCCGGTGGAATGATCCACGCCCCATCTCAGGCCGCGCCCGCGGCACGCCCCCCCGCGGCCAGCACCGGCAGCGGCTCGCTGCTCGACCGGTTCTTCAAGCTCAGTGAACACGGCACCGACGTGCGCACCGAGCTGACCGCGGGCCTGACGACCTTCCTGACGATGGCCTACATCATCTTCGTCAACCCGTCGATCCTGGGTGATGCCGGCATGCCCAAGGACGCCGTGTTCGTGGCCACCTGCCTGATCGCTGCGCTGGGCACGCTGATCATGGGCCTGTATGCCAACTACCCGATCGCGCTGGCCCCGGGCATGGGGCTGAACGCCTACTTCGCCTATGTGGTGGTGCTGGGCATGGGCTACACCTGGCAGGTCGCGCTCGGTGCGGTGTTCATCTCGGGCTGCCTGTTCCTGCTGGTGACGCTGTTCAAGCTGCGTGAGCTGATCATCCGTGGCATACCGCATTCGTTGCGCATCGCCATCACGGTGGGCATCGGCATGTTCCTGGCGATCATCGCGCTCAAGAGTGCGGGCATCGTGGCACCGTCCAAGGCCACCTATGTGACGCTGGGCGACCTGCACCAGCCGTCGGTGGTGCTGGCCATCCTGGGCTTTTTCACGATCGTGGTGCTGGACCGCCTGCGCGTGCGTGGGGCCATCCTGATCGGCATCCTGCTGTCGACGGTGCTGTCGTTTTTCGTGGCGGGCAACCAGTTCGGCGGTGTGTTCGCTCCGCCCCCGTCGATCGCGCCCACCTTCCTGCAGCTCGACATTCCCGGGGCGCTGGGGGTGGGGGTGCTCAATGTGATCCTGGTGTTTTTCCTGGTCGAGCTGTTCGATGCGACCGGCACGCTGATGGGCGTGGCCAAGCGCGCGGGCCTGCTCGTCGAAGGCAAGATGGGTCGCATGAACAAGGCCCTGCTGGCCGACAGTGGGGCCATCTTCGCGGGGTCGCTGCTGGGCACCTCCAGCACCACGGCCTACATCGAAAGCGCCTCGGGCGTGCAGGCCGGCGGGCGCACCGGGCTGACCGCCGTCACGGTGGCGGCGCTGTTCCTGGCCTGCCTGATGATCTCGCCGCTGGCCGGTGCCGTGCCGGCCTATGCCACGGCCCCGGCGCTGCTGTTCGTCGCCTGCCTGATGCTGCGTGAACTGACCGAACTCGACTGGAACGAGACCACCGAGGTGATCCCGGCGGCGGTGACGGCGCTGATCATGCCGCTCACCTATTCGATCGCCAACGGCCTGGCCTTCGGTTTCATCACCTATGCGGTGCTCAAACTGTTCACCGGCAAGGCGCGCGAGGTGCATCCGATGGTGTGGCTGATTGGTGGCGTGTTCCTGTTCAAGTTCATCTACATCGCAGGGCATTGATGGCCTCGCCCCTGGGCGCCGGAGGTTTCGGCGCCTGCCGGGCAGGCATTGCGCTTCTGGATCTGTCAACGTGGGACTGAGTCTTCGGGCTGGCGCAGACCTTGCGTCAGCCGGGAAGGCACAATCCGGGCGACTACCCGCAGGAGACTTTCATGCCACTGCGCCTCGAACTACAGGGCATCAGCAAGCAGTACCCGGCCGTCAAGGCCAATGACCGGATCGACCTGCGGGTCGAACCGGGCGAGATCCACGCCGTGCTGGGCGAAAACGGCGCCGGCAAGTCCACCCTGATGAAGATCATCTACGGCTCGGTGCGGCCGGACGAGGGCGTGGTGCGCTGGAACGGGCAGCCGGTCGAGGTGCGCAATCCGCACGAGGCGCGCGAGCTGGGCATCAGCATGGTGTTCCAGCATTTCTCGCTGTTCGATACCCTCAGCGCGGCCGAGAACGTCTGGCTCGGCCTGGGCCGCAGCAAAACCCTGGCCGAGGTCAGTGCCCGCATCCGCGACATCTCCAGCCAGTACGGGCTGGACGTCGAACCCGATCGCCCGGTGCACACCCTGTCGGTCGGCGAGCGCCAGCGCGTGGAGATCGTGCGTGCGCTGCTGACGAAGCCGCAACTCCTGATCCTGGACGAACCGACCTCCGTGCTCACGCCGCAGGCGGTCGAGAAGCTCTTCGTGACGCTGCGCCAGCTGTCGGCCACCGGCTGCTCCATCCTCTACATCAGCCACAAGCTCGACGAGATCCGCGCGCTGTGCCACAACTGCACGGTGCTGCGCGGCGGCAAGGTGACCGGCACGGTCGACCCCACGAAAGAGACCAACGCCAGCCTGTCGCGCCTGATGATCGGCGCCGACCCGCCCGAACTCGTGCACCGTCAGGCCCAGGCCGGTGAGGTGGTGCTGTCGGTCCAGGGCCTGTCGCTCGCGCGGCAGAACCCCTTTGGCACCGACCTGCGCGACATCGCCCTGCAGGTGCGTGCCGGCGAGATCGTCGGTGTGGCCGGGGTGTCGGGCAATGGCCAGCAGGAGCTGCTGGCGGCGCTGTCGGGTGAAGACACCCGCGCCCCTGCCGGCAGCATCGCGCTGTTCGGGCGCGACATCTCTCGCCAGGACCCGCGCCGCCGCCGCCATGCCGGCCTGCACTTCGTGCCGGAGGAGCGCCTGGGTCGCGGTGCCGTGCCCACGCTGTCGCTGGCGCTGAACACGCTGCTCACGCGCACCGAAGCGGTGAGCCGGCGCACCGGGCTGATCGACGTGTCGGCCGTCAAGGCGATGACCGAAGACCTGATCCGCCGCTTCAACGTCAAGGCCGGTGGCCCGTACGCTGCGGCAAAAAGCCTGTCAGGCGGCAACCTGCAGAAGTTCATCGTCGGACGCGAGATCGACGCGCAACCGCGGCTGCTGATCGTCTCGCAACCCACCTGGGGCGTCGACGTCGGCGCCGCCGCGCAGATCCGTGGCGAGCTGCTCAAGCTGCGCGATGCCGGCTGTGCGCTGCTGATCGTCAGCGAAGAGCTCGACGAGCTGTTCGAGATCAGCGACCGCCTGGTGGTGATCGCCCAGGGGCGCGTGTCCCCGCCCATCGCGACGGCCGACGCCTCGGTCGTGCAGATCGGGGAATGGATGAGCGGCCTGTGGCCGCAGTCCGGCCCGGCCCAGGCCAAGGAGGTTGCCCATGCTCAAGCTTGAAGCCCGCCCGGAGGCATCGCGGGCGATGTCGCTGGCCTCGCCGCTGCTGGCGCTGGCACTCACCGTGGTGATCGGCGTGATCCTGTTCGTGGCTCTGGGCAAGGACCCGGTGCGTGGCCTGCAGGTGTTTTTTGTCGAGCCGCTGCGCAGCGGGTATGCGCTCAGCGAACTGGCGGTCAAGGCCACGCCGCTGATCCTCATCGCGCTGGGCCTGGCCGTGTGCTTCCGCTCCAATGTCTGGAACATCGGCGCTGAAGGGCAGTACATCCTGGGTGCGGTGTTTGCCGGTGGCATGGCCATGCAGGCCGGGCCGGACACCAGCCGCTGGATCGTGCTGGCCATCCTGCTGGCCGGCGTGATCGGCGGCATGGTCTGGGCCGGCATCACGGCGCTGTTGCGCGACCGCTTCAACGCCAACGAGATCCTGGTGAGCCTGATGCTGGTCTACGTGGCCGACATGGTGCTGAGCTATCTGGTCTACGGCCCCTGGAAGGACCCGGCCGGCTACAACTTCCCGCAGACCATCAGCTTCCTCGACCCGACCAAGATCCCGCGGCTGTTCACCGGCTGGCGCGTCAACATCGGCGTGATCATCGCGCTGGCCATGGTGGTGGTGTTCTGGGTGTTCCTGTTCCGCACCTACCGCGGGCTTCAGCTCCAGGTGGGCGGGCTGGCGCCGATGGCCGCGCGTTATGCAGGCTTTTCGTCGCGCAAGGCGCTGTGGATGGCGCTGCTGGGGTCGGGCGGCATGGCGGGCCTGGCCGGCGCACTGGAGGCTGCCGGGCCGCTGGGGCAGCTCACGCCGCATGTGCCGGCAGGTTACGGGTTTGCCGCCATCATCGTGGCCTTTGTCGGGCGGCTGCACCCGGTGGGCATCGTGTTCTCGGCCATCCTGATGAGCATGTTCTACATCGGCGGTGAACTCGCGCAGTCGCGCCTGGGCCTGCCCAAGTCCATCACCGGTGTGTTCCAGGGGCTGCTGCTGTTTGCGCTGCTGGCCTGCGACACCTTGATCCACTACCGGCTGCGCTGGCAGGGGCGCGTGCGCGCTGATGCTGCCGCGAAGGTCGACCTGAAGGGGAAGGCAGCATGATGGACTCCCTGCCTCTGCTCATCGCCTCGACGATGAACGCCGGCACCGTGCTGGCGATCGCCGCGCTGGGCCTGCTCATCAACGAGCGCGCCGGCATCGTGAACCTGGGGGCCGAAGGCATGATGCTGGTGGCCGCCATCGCCGGTTTTGCCACGGCCGTGCACACCGGCAATGACTGGCTCGCCTTTGCCGCCGGTGCCGGCGCCGGGGCGCTGCTGGCTGCTGTCTTCGGCCTGCTGGTGATCTGGCTCAACACCAACCAGTACGCCACGGGGCTGGCACTCAGCCTGTTCGGCACCGGCTTCTCGGCCTTCGTGGGCATCCGCTACACCCAGGAAAGCCTGGGCGAGCGGCCCCGCTTCGAGATCCCGGGCCTGGCCGACATTCCGCTCGTCGGGCCGGCACTGTTCAAGCACCATCCCATGGTCTACCTGGCCATTGCGTTGACCGTGGCACTGGCGTGGTTCCTGTATCGCTCGCGTGCCGGTCTGGTGCTGCGTGCTGTGGGCGAGTCGCCTGAGTCGGCCCATGCGCTGGGCTACCCGGTGCGCCGGCTGCGTCTGCTGGCGGTGGTGGTGGGCGGGGCGCTGTGCGGCGTGGCCGGTGCCTACATCTCGGTGATCTACACGCCGCTGTGGGTCGAGGGCATGATCGCCGGCAAGGGCTGGATCGCGCTGGCGCTCACCACCTTCGCCACCTGGCGTCCGGCACGGGTGTTGCTTGGGGCGTATCTGTTCGGTGGCGTGACCATGCTGCAGTTCCACCTGCAGGGGCAGGGGGTGGAGGTGGCCAGCCAGCTGCTCACGATGCTGCCCTACCTGGCCACGATCGTGGTGCTGGTGCTGATCTCGCGCAACCCGACCTTCATCCGCGTCAACATGCCTGCATCGCTCGGCAAGCCCTTCCATCCGGGCGGCTGAGTGGCACCACGCTGACACGAACTTTGGTTACATAATCATCGCTTACGTCCTTCCTCGGAGACCTCCAACATGACGGATCAGACCAAACGTTCCCTGCTCAAGCTCGCCGGGCTGAGCTCGCTGGTGGCCACCGCTGCCCTGGTGGGCTGCGGCAAGAAAGAAGAGCCAGCGCCCGCCCCGGCGCCGGCACCGGTGGCCGAGGCCTCGGCACCGGCCCCCGCACCCAAGCCCGAGCCGCTGAAGATCGCCTTCGCCTACGTCGGGCCGGTGGGTGATGCAGGCTGGACGTTTGCGCACGACAACGGCCGCAAGGCCATCGAGGCCGAATTCGGCGACAAGGTGCAGACCTCCTTCGTCGAGAGCGTGCCCGAAGGGGCGGACGCCGAGCGCGTGATCCGCGACATGGTCGGCCAGGGCAACAAGCTGATCTTCGGCACCACCTTCGGCTACATGGACTACATGCTGAAGGTCGCCGGCGACCACAAGGACGTGAAGTTCGAGCATGCCACCGGCTACAAGACGGCCGACAACATGCGCACCTATGACTCACGCACCTACGAAGGTGCCTACATGGCCGGTGTCATCGCCGGCAAGATGACCAAGTCGAACACGCTGGGCGTGGTCGGTTCGGTGCCGATTCCCGAGGTGATCCGCAACATCAACTCGTTCACGCTGGGTGCCCAGAGCGTCAACCCCAAGATCAAGACCAAGGTCGTGTGGGTGAACAAGTGGTACGACCCGGCGCGTGAGGGCGAGGGCGCGCAGTCGCTGCTGAACCAGGGCGCCGACGTGCTGTTCCAGAACACCGACTCCTCGGCCGTGCTGCAGACCGCCGAGAAGGCCGGCAAGTTCGCCTTCGGCTGGGACTCCGACATGAGCAAGTTCGGCCCCAATGCCCACCTGGCCTCGGCCATCATCAACTGGGCGCCGTACTACATCAAGGCCACCAAGGAAGCGCTGGAAGGCACCTGGAAGACCGAGACCTCCTGGTGGGGCGTGAAGGAAGGCGCGATCGACCTGGTGTCGGTGTCCGACAAGATCCCGGCCGAGACGCGTGAGCAGGTCGACAAGATCAAGGCGGGCCTGAAGGACGGCAGCTTCGTGATCTGGAAGGGCCCGATCGTCGGCCAGGACGGCAAGGAAGTCCTGAAGAAGGACGAAGTCGCCGACGACAAGTTCCTGCACGGCGTGACCTTCTATGTGAAGGGCGTCGAGGGCAAGGTCCCGACCGGCAAGTGAGCGGGGTCCACCCGACACGCGGCTGATGCCGAACCCGCAGGGCCGCCGAGGTGACCACCCGGCGGCCCTGTGTCATTCTGGAGAACCAACAAGGTGATCGAAGCCGCCCTGTGGCACCCGGTATGCCAGTCCAGCGAGGTGCACGACGCGCCGGTGGCCGTGCGGCTGCTGGAACGTGATCTGGTGGTGTGGCGCGACGAGGCCGGGCTGCTGCGCGCGTTTGCTGACCAATGCCCCCACCGCGGCGCGCGCCTGTCGCTCGGGCGCGTGCAGGCCGGCCAGCTCGAGTGCCCCTATCACGGCTGGCGTTTCGAGGGCAGCGGGCGCTGCGTGAAGGTGCCTGCCGTGCCCGATTTCGTGCCGCCGCCCGGCCATGTGGCCTGCACCCATGCGGCCGCCGAGGCGGCCGGGCTGGTGTGGGTGAGGCTGGAGGCGGGTGCGCCGCAGCCCGTCGCAGTCGAAGGCGAGGATGACCCCCGCCTGCGCAAGCTCACCGTCGGGCCATACGACGTGGCCGCCAGTGCGCCGCGCATCGTCGAGAACTTCCTCGACCTGTCGCACTTCGGTTTTGTGCACGAAGGCTGGCTGGGCGACCGTGCGCACACGGCGCAGGCAGGCTACCAGGTGCAGGCCACCGTCGAAGGCCTGCGTGCCACCGGCTGCCGTGCCTGGCAGCCCCGCAGCAACCGCCTGTCCACCGAAGGCAGCGAGGTCGAGTACACCTATGAGGTCAAGGCGCCGTACACGGCGGTGCTGACCAAGCTGCCGCAGGCGCAGGATGGCTACCGCGACGTGATCCACCTGTTCATCTGCCCGATCGAGCCCGAGCGCAGCCGCGTGTGGTTCCGCCTGGCCGTGACCGACTTCGACTCGCCCGATGACGAACTGCGTGCCTTCCAGCACACCATCTTCACCCAGGACCAGCCGGTCCTGGAGTCGCAACGACCGCGGCGCCTGCCACTGTCCGGGCTCGAGCTGCACAGCGCGGCGGACCGTCTCAGCACCGCCTATCGACGTTACCTGCGCGAGCAGGGCGTGACCTTCGGAGTGATGCCATGAACCC
>CBFGPV010000013.1:0-57017 GCA_965650765.1 uncultured Burkholderiales bacterium | reverse complement strand
TGCAGGTGCGGGTGTCATGGTGTTGACGCGTGAGAGGTGGGCTCAGCGGGGCTTGTGCAGCGTGAACTGCATGACGTCGGTGTTGCCGGTATCGAAGGCGGCTTCGCAATAGGCGAGGTAGAACTCCCAGATGCGCATGAAGCGTGTGTCGAAACCGAGCTTGCGCACGCGCGTTTCCTCGGCCAGGAATCGGTCGCGCCAGCGCCGCAGGGTTTCGGCGTAGTCGCGGCCGAATGACAGTTCCTCGGTGACCACCAGCCCCGCCTTGGCTGCCTCTGCCCGGAAGGCCGAGGGGCTGGGCAGCAGCCCCCCCGGGAAGATGTACTGCTGGATGAAGTCGGTGCCACGCACATAGCGATCGAACAGGTCGTCGCGGATCGTGATGCTCTGGATGCAAGCCCGGCCACCGGGCTTGAGCTGGCGCATCAGGGTGTCGAAGTAGCTGGTCCAGTATTCACGGCCCACGGCTTCGAACATCTCGATCGAGCAGATCGCATCGTAGGGGCCGTCGGCGATGTCGCGGTAGTCCTGGAAGCGCAGGTCGACCCGGTCCGACAGGCCCTTGGCCACCATGCGTGCCTGGCCGTAAGCCAGTTGTTCGGCCGACAGCGTGACGCCGGTGACCTCGGCGCCGAACTCGACTGCGGCCAGCTCGGCCAGCCCGCCCCAGCCGCAGCCGATCTCGAGCAGCCGTTCGCCCGGCTGCACGCCGCATTGCTGCAGCGCACGGCGCACCTTGGCATGCTGGGCCTGTTCCATCGGGCGGGAGTGATCCCCCTCGAACCACGCACTCGAATACGACATCGTGCTGTCCAGCCAGAGCCGGTAGAACTCGTTGCCGAGGTCGTAGTGGGCATGGATGTTCTTGCGGCTGCCCTGGCGCGAATTGCGGTTCAGCAGATGGCGCACGCGGTAGAGCATGCGGCCCCACCAGGTGCCGTAGATGACCGACTCGACGTCATCGCGGTTGGCGATGAACAGCTTGAGCAGCGCGACCAGGTCGGGCGTGGTCCAGGTGCCGTCGATGTAGCTTTCGGCAAATCCGATGTCGCCGGATTTCATCGCCTGGGCGCACACGCTCCAGTCGCGCAGGCGGATGGCCGCGCGCGGGCCGTCCCCCTGGCCGAAGCGGGTTGAACTGCCGTCGGGCATCTGCACGTCCAGCGTGCCATGCCGCAGGTGCTGCATCAGCCGGAAGACCGCACGCACCGAGGCCGGCGCGGATTCGGGCAGGGAGGATTCGGCGGGGGAGAAGGTCGTGGTCTGGTTCATCGCGACACTAGGGCTTGCGGAGGTTCCGGTTTTGAGATGAACGGCACGCGCTTCAACCACAGCCGCAGTGCCTGCCAATGGATGCGTGCCAGCACGCCGAAGGTCATCAGCGGCATGCCAAAGAAGGCTCGCCGCGTCGCTCGGTGTGTGAGCGGTTCCAGCACACCGCTGACGCTGGTCTGTAGCAGCGGGCCTTGCGCATCGTCGTGATCGATACGCACCACGGTGCGATCCGGATGCAGTGCACTGCCGCGGGCGGTGCGCATGAAACGGAAGCGGTAGTCGCCCTCGACCTTGCAGAACGGCGAGACGTGGAACACCTTGCTCGTGCGCAGCTCACGCCCGTAGGCCAGCTCGGGGCCGTCGAGCAGGTAGCAATGCCGCTCGCCGAAGGTGTTGTTGACCTCGACCACGATGGCCGACAGGCTGCCGTCGGCGCGGTGGCAATACCAGAAGCTCACCGGCTTGAAGACATAGCCCAGCACCCGCGGGTAGGTGTGCAGCCAGATCTCGCCGTCGGCGTCGGTGATGCCATGCGCGTGCAGCAGCCCTTCCAGCCACGCCAGCGCGTCTTCGCCGCCGTCCCCGTGGTCACGGTCATGAAAACTGATCAGGCCGAAGCGGTTGCGATGCAAGGCGTCATCCGGTTCACTGGCGAGCCGGCGCATCGGCAGCATCAGGAAGTAGGTCGGGTAGGCAAACGCATTGCGGGCCGGGCGCAGGCGCGTGTGGCGCACCTGGCCGCGCCCGAGCAGCGGGACCACGTCGCCTGCGCCGACCGGCGAATTCATGCGGCCTCCGCCATGGCCGGGGTGATCGACAGGCTGCGCTGCAGGGCCTCGGCGACGGCCAGGCCGGACTTCAGCCCGTCCTCATGGAAACCGTAGCCGGCCCATGCACCGCAGAACCAGGTGTGCTGGCGCCCCTGCAGTTCGGGCAGGGCGCGCTGGGCCTCGATGGCGGCCTGGTCGAACACCGGGTGCGCGTACTCGAACTCGGCGATGACCCGGTCCGGCCGCGGAATGCGCGCCGGATTGAGCGTGACGACCACCGGCTCGGTGAAGGGCAGCGGCTGCAGGCGGTCGATCAGATAGTGCAGACACACGGCCGCATGCTCGCGCCCGGCATCGATGCTGCGCTCGTAGTTCCAGGCGGCCCAGGCCTTGCGCTGGCGAGGCAGCAGCGAGACGTCGGTATGCAGCACCGCGACGTTGTCGTGATAGCGGATCGCACCGAGCACCGCACGCTCCCGGGGGGTGGCGTCACCCAGCAGGGCCAGCGACTGGTCGGAGTGGCAGGCCAGCACGACCTCGTCGAAGCGTTCGCTGCCGCTGTCGGTCGTGACCAGCACACCGGCCCGGCCGTCGCCCTGGGGCAGCCGCTCGACACGGCGCACGGGTGTGTTCAGCCGGGCATCGTCGAGCCGCTCGATGATGCGGCGCACGTAGTTGCGCGAGCCGCCGCGCACGGTGTACCACTGCGGCCGGTCAGTCACCTGGATCAGGCCGTGGTTGTGGCAGAACCGGATCATCGTGGCCACCGGGAACTTCAGCATCTGGTCGGTCGGGCAAGACCAGATGCAGCCGAGCATCGGCAGGAAGTACCAGTCGCGGAAGGCCGCGCCGAAGCCGTTGCGGTCGAGGAAGCGGTCGATCGGTTCGGCCAGCCGGCTGTCTTCGCCCGACACCGCCAGCGCCGTGGTCAGCCTGTTGAACCGCAGGATGTCGCGCAACATGCCCCAGAAGGCCGGCTTGGCGAGGTTGCGGCGCTGGGCGAAAACGGCGTCCAGATCGGTGCCCGCCCATTCGAGATCGATCGCCGGGACCTGCACCGAAAACGACATGTCCGACTTGGCCGTCTCGACCTCCAGCTCGGCAAACAGCTTGAGCAGGTGCGGATAGGTGCGGTGGTTGAAAACAAGAAAGCCGGTGTCCACACCATGCGTGACCGGACCGTTCGGCCCGGGCAGCGTGACGTCGACCGTGTTGGCATGGCCGCCAAAGTGGCCGCCCGCCTCGAACAGCGTGACACGGGCATGCGGGGCCAGACGATGGGCCACGGCAAGGCCCGAGATGCCGGATCCGATGATGGCGATGCGTCGCATGGCGGCTCCTCAGGCGAGCCGCGGCAGGTGCGCCGCATGAGGAGCGGCACCGGCGCGTTGGCCGGTGCCGCCGTCAGACAAAGCCGCTGCGAAGTGCCCCGGAGCGAAGGAGGGAGGGAGGGAGGAGGAGGAGAAGCGCTCCGGGATTTCAACCAGGAGACCCGGAAGCCTCCGCAGCGTGAAAACCTGTCGATTCAGTCGTGCCATGAACCTGCAGGCCAGGCCTGCTGCCGACGCCATGGCCGACCGATCGTTGCCGTTTGGACGGTGCCCCGCCACGGAAGTTCCCGCGGCGGTGAAGTTCGATCCACGACGGACCACGAGACGTGACGAGGACATGGACACAGGCACCTGATGGGTTGAACTGATGAGTACACATTATGACTCAACAGTTTTCATTTTGCATCAAGTAGTTTTTCCAAGTCCGTGACGAGTTTGCGGTCTTGTGGATCGACCTGGCTGGCATGACTGATCACCGTGCGGCCGTCGCGGCCGACCAGGTACTTGTGGAAGTTCCAGCCCGGGCGTTGACCGGTGCGCTGCGCGAGCTGTTCAAAGAAGGGATGCGCCGGTGCGTTGCGGCCTGACACCGAGGTCTTCACGAACATCGGAAACCGCACGTTGAACGTGTTTTCGCAGAACTCGGCGATCGTGCGGTTGCTGCCCGGCTCCTGCGCGCCGAAATCGTTCGACGGGAACCCCAGCACGACCAGTCCACGCGCACCAAAGCGCTGCTGCAGTGCCTCCAGCCCCTGGTACTGGGGGGTGAAACCGCAGTAGCTGGCCGTGTTCACCACGAGCAGCACCCGGCCGCGGTACTGGCACAGGTCCTGCGGTTTTTCGTCCTGGAGCCGGTCGATGCGGTGCTGCAGCAGAGCCGGACAGGCGGTGTCGGCGGGCGCCGCCCGGGCAGCCAGACCCGGCCAGCAGGCCGCGCCCAGCGCGAACAGGCTCAGGCGACGACGATGGTGATCAGGCGTCGTGAACTTCTTGAATGGCATGACGTCTCCAGTACGAAGCATGGATACGCCTGCATTTGTAAGGGGATCGGCCACCGTCGCGCCGCCGCTTGACGGGAATCAAGGGTGCGCGCAGGGTGAAGCGGCACCCCACCGATAGAATCCGCCCGGTTTGCAAGCCTTTTCACACGACTGACAACGGGCTTGCATGACAATACTGCCTCGTTTGTCCCCGGCTTTCTCGTCGGGTCCTGTGCGTCCGGCCCGGCCGGCGCGTCTGCTTGTGAGTGTCTGAGCCATGTCTTCCACCGGAACCGGAACCCCCATGTTGTACCCCGAGCTGTTCAAGCAGCTGGAAGCCGTGCGCTGGAACATGGATCGCGACATTCCCTGGGACCAGTTCGACGCCTCCCTGCTGAGCGAGGAACAGGCCCAGACCATCAAGATGAACGCCATCACCGAGTGGTCGGCGCTGCCCGCCACCGAGATGTTCCTGCGTGACAACCGCGAGGACAGCGACTTTTCCGCCTTCATGAGCGTGTGGTTCTTCGAGGAACAGAAGCACTCGCTGGTGCTGATGGAATACCTGCGCCGCTTCCGCCCCGACCTGGCGCCGACCGAACAGGAGCTGCACGAGGTGCGTTTCGAGTTCGACCCCGCCCCGGCGCTCGAGACCCTGATGCTGCATTTCTGCGGCGAGATCCGCCTGAACCACTGGTACCGCCGGGCTGCCGAATGGCACACCGAGCCGGTCATCAAGGCCATCTACGAGACCCTGGCCCGCGACGAAGCCCGCCACGGCGGCGCCTACCTGCGCTACATGAAGCGCGCGATCACGCGTTTCGGTGACGAAGCCAAGGCCGCCTTTGCCAAGGTGGGTGTGCTGATGGCCAGCGCGCGCCGCACGGCCCAGGCCCTGCACCCGACCAACCTGCACGTGAACCAGACGCTGTTCCCGCGCGACACCATCCAGAGCCGCCTGCCCAACCCCGAGTGGCTGGAACACTGGCTCGACCAGCAGATCAAGTTCGACGCCGTCTGGGAGACCAAGGTCGTCGAGCGCATCCTGCACAACATGAGCCTGCTCATGGAGCGCAGCTTCAAGAGCGTTCAGGAGCTCAACCGCTTCCGCAAGGAAATGATGAGCCAGGTGGCCGCGGCCGCCCAGGGCGGCGCCTCGCCGCAGGCGCAAGGCACCTGAGCCGCTTCACTCGCAGCGTGGCCCCCGATGGGGTGGCCACGCCAGCGTGTCATCACAAGGGCCTCCACAAGGCCCCGCAGCCCGTGGGTGGTAGCCACGCCACAGGGCGACGCCACACCGCCCCCCGCTAGACTGCGACCCTCATTGACCGGGCAAGGACGACCTTGCCGACGCCCGATGCCGGGGGACGACCCCCATCAAGGGGAAACGCATGTCCTGGATCCTGTTGTTCATCGCCGGCCTGTTCGAGGTGTGCTGGGCCATCGGGCTGAAGTACACCGACGGCTTCAGCAAGCCCGTGCCGACGGTGCTCACCGTGGCAGCCATGGTGGCCAGTGTGGTGCTGCTGGGGCTGGCCATGAAGCACTTGCCGGTGGGTACGGCCTATGCGGTCTGGACCGGCATCGGCACGATCGGCACCGCCATCCTGGGCATCGTGCTGCTGGGGGATCCGGCGAACGGGCTGCGGCTGTTGTGCCTGGGCCTGATCGCGGCCGGGATCATCGGGCTGAAGCTGGTGAGCTGAGTCGCGCCCGCCGCCGGATGGCCAGCACCCCGGCGGCCGCCACCACCAGGCCGGCGACGGCCCCGCACGCGTGCGCGGCCACGGCCACCGGGAAGCCCCAGTCGGTCGAGGCCACCACGGCAGCGTGCCAGGGCGCTTCGCTCGTGATCTTCAGCAGCAGCCCCACGGCCAGCGCACCGCCGATCCAGCGCATGGCCGCGGCCTGCAGCAGCAGGTGCACCGCCGCCACGGCCACCCCGGCATGCAGCACGCCGGACAGGCCCGCATAACGCGCCGGTGCATCGGCCAGCCACAGCAGCACCTGGGTCAGCGGCCAGGCCAGCAACCAGGCGAGTGCGGCACCGGCCGGCAGGCGCGCGGCCCAGCCCAGCCAGGCGACGGCCGCGGTGCCAGCCAGATTGGCCAGCAGATGCAGGGTGTTCCAGTGCACCAGCGCCGCTGTCCACCAGCGCCAGGCCTGGCCCGGCAGCTCGCGCCGCCAGGCCCAGGCATCGAGGTCGGCGCCGGCCAGGGCATGCCCGAGCGACAGCACAAGCAACACACCCGCCAGCAGCAGCCAGGCGCGGCCAGGGCGTGTCAGTCGCTGAACACGTGTTGCCATAGCGCGAGCACGGCGTCGCGCTGCGGGGCCAGCGTGGCCGGCTCGAACTGGGTGGCCTGTTCATTGAGCCGTGCCTTGTGCTGGGCCCGGCGCAGCTCGCGGTAGGCGTTGGCCGCCTGCGTGCCCACGCCGGCCGGCAGCAGCCCGGCCTGCTCGGCACGCTGCAGCAGGGCGATGTTGCCGACGTTGTCGTGCAGCTCGGGGTGGGTGGCACCATGCGCCAGCACCAGATACTGCACCGCAAACTCGACGTCCATCATGGCGCCCGGGCTGTGCTTGACGTCAAAGCCTGCGCCGCGCACCGGATGCGCCTGACGCACCTTCTCGCGCATGGCCTTGATCTCGTCGCGCAGCGCTCGCTGGTCCCGCACGGCGGCGATCACGTCGCGGCGTACGGCCTCGAAGCGCGGTGCGATGGTGCTGTCGCCGGCACAAAAGCGCGCACGGGTGATCGCCTGGTGCTCCCAGGTCCATGCCGTGTTGCTGCCGCGACCGCGCTGGTAGTCCTCGAACGACTTGAGCGAAGTCACGAGCAGGCCGGAGTTGCCGTTGGGCCGCAGCGCCGTGTCGATCTCGAACAGCTCGCCGGCGGCGGTGCGCAGCGTGAGCCAGGTGATCAGCTTGCGGGCAAAGGCGGCGTAGATCTCGGGCGCGCGCTCATCCTCGTCGTCGAACAGAAAGACCACGTCGAGGTCGCTGCCGTAGCCCAGCTCCTTGCCACCCAGCTTGCCGTAGGCAATGACGGCAAAACGCGGCGTGTCGATGTGCCGCTGGCGCAGGTGTGTCCAGGCCCAGCGCATCGTGCACTCGACCGTGGCATCAGCCAGCAGGGACAGGTCGTCGGCCACCTGCTCGACGCTGACATGCCCTTCGACGTCGCGCACCAGGGTGCGGAACACCTCGGCGTGGTGGGCCCGGCGCAGGGTGTCGAGCAGGGATTCTTCGTCGGCCTGGCCGGACCGGCCCCAGGCGTCGTGGCGCTGTTCAAGGTCGCGCACGAAGGCCTCGGGCTCGAAGCGGGTGTAGATCAGGCGCGGGTCGGCCAGTTCGTCGATGACCCCCGGATGGCGCATCAGGTAGCGCATCGGCCAGCGGGCCAGGCCCAGCAGGCGCAGCAGGCGACGCTGGACCTCGGGGCGCTCAACCAGCAGCGCCACATAGCTTTCGCGCCGCAGCAAGGGCTCGATCCAGTCGACAAAACGCACCGCAGCGTCGATCTCGCAATCACCCTGATCGACGGCCTGCGCGGCACGCAGGATGAGCTTGCCCAGGCGTTGTTTGGTCTCTTCGCGCAGCGCCGCGATGCGTGGGTGGTCGGCCCAGGGTTTGACGCGCTCGGCCAGCGGGCCGGGCAGGCGCTCGAGGAAGGCGTCCTGGTCGAGCGACGGCGCAGGCTGGCCACACCCTTTGCAGCCGCCCGAACCCGGCTTGGGCGCCTGGCCGTCGTGCAGCAGGGCGTCGAACTCGAGCGCGACGAACTCACGGGTTTCGCCCAGCATCTCGAGCAGTTCGCAGGCGTCGGCGGTGCAGCTCATGCCCATGCTGCCGGCGATCCAGCGCAGGTCGCCGTCGCCGGTGGGCAGCATGTGGGTCTGCTGATCGTCGAGGTACTGGATGCGATGCTCCACGCGCCGCAGGAAGACGTAGGCCTGGGCCAGGCGCTCTGCCGTCTCGGGCTTGACCACACCCACACCGGTCAGGCGCTCCAGTGCCCGCAGCGTGGAGCGGGTGCGGATCTCGGGGAACTGCCCCCCACGCACGACCTGCAGCAATTGCACGGTGAATTCGATCTCGCGGATGCCACCACGCGACAGCTTGACGTCGTTGGCACGTTCGGGGCGGCCCGCCGCCCGGCGCTGCGCCTCGTCGCGCACCTTGCGGTGCAGGCTGCGCAGGCCTTCGAACACGCCGTAGTCGAGGTAGCGACGGAACACGAAGGGGATCACCACCTCGCGCAACTGCAGCGCCCGGCCGGACTGCACCGAGGCGATCGGCGCCACCACCCGGCTCTTGAGCCAGGCAAAACGCTCCCATTCGCGTCCCTGCACGAGGAAGTATTCCTCCAGCATGGCCAGGCTCACCACCGGCGGGCCGGAGTTGCCGTTCGGCCGCAGCGCGAGGTCGACGCGGAACACGAAACCGTCCTCGGTGGTGTCGCCGATCAGCGTGTACAGGCTGCGGGCCACGTGCGAGAAATACTCATGGGCCGTGATGACACCGCCGCCATCAGGCCGCCCGGCGGTCTGGCCGTCTTCTTCGTACAGGTAGATCAGGTCGATGTCGGACGAGACGTTGAGCTCGCGCCCGCCGAGCTTGCCCATGCCCACGACCCAGAAGTCGATGCGCTGGCCGGCCGCATTGAGCGGGGCACCGAAGCGCGCATCCTGCTCGGCCTGGGCTGCCGCCAGCGCGCGGTCGAGGGTGATTTCAGCCAGCTCGGTCATCGCCCGCGCCACGTCGGCCATCGCGGCATGGCATTCGACGTCCAGCACGGCCAGCCGTTCCAGCGTGAGCTGGCGCGCCACCCGCAGGGCCGACGGCAGGCCGCGGCCGGTGGCCAGCAGGGCGTCGATCAGGGCGGCAATGGTGTCGGCCCGCGGCATGCCCGGCGGCAGCAGGTTCAGCTCGTCGGCATATCGCCGGCGGATGCGCTGCACGAAACGGGAGTGGTCGGCCTGCACCCGGGGCACGCTCAGGCCGGCACCGGAGCTCGTTACATCGTCAATGAAACCCATCGTACTGCCTCGGGTCTAGATGCAGGATACTGTGATCTGTGGCCAGCGCGCACTGCGGCGCGGTCCGTGCTGTGGCTTCCCGTTCATGTCCCTGTTTCCCTCTCCGACCTTGCTCGCGCCTGCATGGCGCATCCTGCGCACCGCTGTGCGCATCGTCGGCAGTGTGGTTTTTCTGGCGTGGAGCCTCATGTTGGTCGGCTGGCTGGTTCTCCACTGGGCGATTCTGCCGCGAATCAGCGAATGGCGCCCACAGATCGAGCAGGCTGCCACACGTGCACTAGGGGTGCCGGTCCAGATCGGCCACATCCGTGTCGAATCTCACGGCTGGATCCCCACCCTGGAACTGCGGGAAGTCGTGCTGCGCGATGCCGCGGGCCGGGAGTCACTGCGCCTGGAACGCGCCGTCGCGGCCGTGTCGACCACCTCGCTCGTCCAGTTCGAGTTGCGCCTGCGGCAACTGCTGATCGACCGGCCCACGCTGGACGTGCGGCGCGACCCCCAGGGCCGCATCCTGGTGGCCGGCATCGACCTGTCACCCCGGCACGCCGACCCCGACGCCTCGTCCGACTGGTTCTTCAGCCAGACCGAGTTCGTGATCCGCCAGGGCACGCTGCGCTGGATCGACGAGCTGCGCCAGGCCAGCCCGCTGGCGCTGGCCGACGTCGACCTGGTGTTGCGCAACGGCTCGCGGCTGGGCTCGCGGCGCCACGACTGGCGGCTCGATGCCAGCCCGCCGGCGGCCTGGGGCGGCCGGTTTTCGGTGCGCGGCCGCTTCACCCACCCGCTGTGGGCGCGGCCTGGCGACATCTCGCGCTGGTCGGGCCAGGCCTATGCCGAACTGCCGCACACCGATGTCAGCCGGCTGCGCGAGCATGTCGACCTGCCGTTCGAGCTGTCGCAGGGCCTGGGCGCCGTGCGGGCCTGGGTCGACGTCGACGCCGGCCGGGTGGTGGGCGCCACCGCCGACACGGCCCTGACGGCGGTGAGCCTGAAGCTGGCCCCGGAGCTCCTGCCGCTGCGGTTGGCCGAGGTGCGCGGGCGCGTCTCGGGCCAGCACCATGCCAAGGGCTATGCCTTCGGCGTCAGCGGACTGAGCTTCACGGCCGAACTGACCGAAGCGCCTGCCACCGGCGCCACCCCGGCACCTGCCCCCCACGCGGGGGACACCGCCGTGACCATGGTGAGCTGGCCGGCGTCGAACCTGAGCCTGAGCTGGCAGCAACTGCCGGACCAGCCGATGAGCGGCGGTGAACTGAAGGCCGATCGCATCGACCTCGGCCTGCTGGCGCGTCTGGCCGAACGCCTTCCGTTGGGCCTGCCGGCCCGGCAGATGCTGGCCGACCTGGCCCCCCAGGGGCAGGCGCACGAACTGCGCCTGAGCTGGCAGGGGCCGCCCGACGCGCCGGTGGGCTATCGGGCCGAAGGACGTATCGAGGGGCTGCAGCTCGCGGCGGCCCAGGCCGGCACGCCCCGCAGCGGGCGCGATGGCGACCATCCCGTCGGGCGACCCGGCATCGAGGGCGCCACCATCCGCTTCAGCGCAACCCACCAGGGCGGCCATGCCCAGGTGACGATCCATGACGGCGGCATGACCTTCCCGGGCGTGTTCGACGAACCCACCATCGCGCTGCAGCGTCTCAGCGCGCAGCTCGACTGGACCCTGGACCGCCCGCCACGCTCGCCGATCACCGATCTGGCCGGGGTGGAGTTGCGTGTCACTGAAGCCAGCTTTGCCAACGCCGACGCAGAAGGCGAGCTTCAGGCCACCTGGCGCACCGGCAAGCAGCCGGGCGTGGGCAGTGGCGCCCGCCTGCCCGGTGTGCTGGACCTCACCGGACGGCTCACGCGAGCCGACGCCACCCGCACCTGGCGCTACCTGCCCACCGGCATTCCGGCCCATGTGCGCGACTACGTCCGCCGGGCCGTGATCGTCGGCAGCTCGTCGGGAGTGGACTTCCTGGTCAAGGGGGATCTCTGGGACTTCCCCTATGGCGCCCCCGCCCAGGGCCAGTTCCGCATCGCCTCGCGGATCGACAACGCCAGCTTCGCCTACGTGCCGGCCGAGGGTGACCAGCCCTCGCCCTGGCCGGCCTTCACCCAGGTGCGCGGCGACCTGATCTTCGACCGCACCTCGATGCTGATCCGCAACGCGCGAGCCCGTCTGTACGGCTTCGAACTGCAGGGCGTGCAGGGCGGCATCGCCGACCTCGCGAACGATTCCGTGCTCACGCTGGAGGGCGCCGGCAGCGGCCCGCTGGCCGATGCGCTGCGATTTGTCGGCAGCACGCCGGTGAACGACTGGACCGGACAGGCACTGGGCCAGGCGACCGGCACCGGCGACGCCGGCCTGAAGCTGGCGGTGCAGATCCCGCTGTCGAACATCGACCGCGCGCGGGTGCAGGGCACGATCACGCTGAAAGGCAACGACGTGCAGATCCGCCCGGACCTGCCTCGGCTGGTCGAATCCCGCGGGCAGGTGGAATTCTCCGACCGGGGCTTTGCCGTACGCGGCGCCCGAGCGCAGGTGCTGGGCGGCGAGGCAGCCTTCGAGGGTGGCACTCAGAAGGACGGCTCGCTGCTGTTCACCGGCCAGGGGACGGTCACCGCGGCCGCCATGCGCCAGGCCAATCACTGGCCCGCCCTTCCCTACCTGGCCGAGCACCTGCAGGGTCAGACGACCTACCGGCTGCAGCTGGGGGTGCATGGCGGCCATCCCGAGCTGTCGCTCAGCAGCAGCCTGGCGGGCATGGCCATCAACCTGCCCGCCCCGCTGGCCAAGCCGGCCGGCACCAGCCTGCCACTCAAGGTCGACCTCACGCTCGACCGCAGCAGCCTGGCGGCGGGCCAGACGCCACGCGACCGGCTCGCCGTGGAACTGGGCCCGGGGGTGAAACTGGCCTACCTGCGTGAACTGGCCCCCGGCGGACCGCGCGTGCTGCGCGGTGGCGTGGGCATCAATGAAGCCGCACCACAGCCGGCCAGCGGCGTGGCCGCGGCGGTGGACCTGCCGGCACTTGACGTCGACGCCTGGCAGGACGTGGCCGAGACCTTCGGCACACCGGCTGGCGAGGGTGCCAGTGGCTACCTGCCCGGCACGCTCAGCCTGAAGACACGCGCGCTCACGCACAGCGGCCGCACGATCACGATGCTCAAGCTCGACGCGAGCGAACGCGCCGGCGTCTGGCGAGCCCAGCTCGATGCCGACCAACTCGACGGCTATGTGGAATACCGCCCCGGCACCGAGCGCCAGGCCGGCCGGGTGTTTGCCCGTCTGGGCCACCTGTCGATGCCTGAAAGCGAGGCCGACCCGCTCGCCTCGACCCTCGATCAGAACTCGCCGCAGGCCCCGGCACTGGACATCGTCGTCGACGACTTCGAGTTGCGTGGCATCCGCCTGGGCCGCCTGGAGATCGACGCGACCAACCGCCTGACCGGCGAGATCCGTGAATGGCGGATGAACCGCTTCAACCTCACGCTGCCCGAAGCCCAGCTCACCGCCAGCGGCAGCTGGCATGCCGTCAAAGGTGCCGTGGCCGGCACGCCGCCGCGCGCCGAGATGGACTTCCGGCTCGACATCACCGACAGCGGCGGCCTGCTGAACCGGCTCGGCCAGCGCGACGTGGTACGTGGCGGCAAGGGCCGCATGGCCGGACAGATCAGCTGGGCCGGCTCGCCGCTGTCGCCGGACTTCCCGAGCATGGGCGGGCAGTTCAGTGTGGAAGTGCAGAAGGGCCAGTTCCTGAAGGCCGATCCCGGCATCGCCAAGCTGGCCGGGATCCTGAGTCTGCAGGCCCTGCCGCGCCGACTGGTGCTGGACTTCCGGGACGTGTTCCAGGAGGGGTTCGCATTCGACCTGTTCTCGGGCGACGTGAGCATCTCGCGTGGGGTGGCGCGCACCAACAACCTGAGGCTGCGCGGCGTGTCGGCCGCGGTGTTGATGGAAGGCAGTGCCGACATCCACCTGGAAACCCAGGATCTGCGCGTGGTGGTGGTGCCCGAGATCAACGCCGGCACGGCCTCGCTGGCGTATGCCGCCATCAACCCGGCCGTCGGGCTGGGCACCTTCCTGGCGCAGATGTTCCTGCGCAAGCCGATGATGCAGGCCGGCACGCGCGAATTCCACGTCACGGGGCCGTGGGCGGATCCGAAGGTCGAACCGATCGAACGCAAACCGGGTACCCCGCTGCCCGAGCAGCTCGACCGCGAGCCGGTGAGCCTGCTCGACGATCCGATCCGCACCGCCACGCCCTGAAGTCCCGCCCCCCGATGAAAGGCACCCCATGAAGATCGCAGCCGTCCAGATGGTGTCCGGCCTGTCGCGCGACGAAAACCTGCAGCGCGCCTGCGCACTGGTGGCCGAAGCGGCCGCCGCCGGCGCGGAGGTGGTGGGCCTGCCCGAGAACTTTGCCTTCATGGGCCGGCACGACCACGACAAGCTCGCACTGGCCGAGCCCGATGGCGACGGGCCGATCCAGGCCGCACTGGCCGATGCGGCACGCACCCACCAGATCGTGCTGGTGGGCGGCACGCTGCCGCTGCGGACCGGCGATCCCCAGCGGGTCACCAACACACTGCTGGTCTTCGGCCCGGACGGCTCACGGCTGGCGCGCTACGACAAGATCCACCTGTTCCGCTATGACGAGGTCACGCCCGAAGGCCGCAAGCAGTACGACGAGGGTGTGGTGCTCACTGCCGGCCGCACGCCGGTCGCCTGCGAGGTGCACACGCGCTCGGGCCGCCGCCTGCGCATGGGCTTGAGCATCTGCTACGACCTGCGCTTTCCGGAGCTGTACCGGCAGATGATGCAGCCGCCGTGCGACCTGCTCCTGGTGCCCTCGGCCTTCACCTGGACCACCGGGCAGGCCCACTGGGAGCTGCTGCTGAGGGCGCGCGCCGTCGAGAACCAGTGCCATGTGATGGCGCCGGCCCAGGGCGGGCGGCACGAGAACGGCCGACGCACCTGGGGCCACAGCGTGGTGATCGACCCGTGGGGCGAGGTGCTCGCCTGTCACGCTGACGGCGAAGGCTGCGCGGTGGCCACGCTCGACGCAGAGGTCACCGCGCAGGTCCGCGCCCGCCTGCCCGCCCTGCAGCATCGCTGCCTCTGACCTGCGAACGCGCCGCCAGCGCGGCCGCAAGCATCGGCAGGAAGGGGCGGACCCAGGCCAGCACGCTGCGCAGGCTGCGTACCGCCCGGGCCGTACGCAACGCGGCCCCTTGTGCCGCCCCGGCAGCCGGCCGCGCCCAGGCGGCCGCGCGCCGCGGTGCACCTGACAGCAGCAGCACCGCCAGCAGCACGCCTGCCGCCAGCGCCGCCTCGGGGTGATCGGACAGCCAGCGCATCGTGTGACTGCGCGGGAATGCCCCTCGCCCGGCCACATGAGGGGCGGGCTCGGCTGCCGCGGCACCGTGGGCGCGGGACGGCGGCGCATCGGCGCGATGGGGTTCGGCTGATGCCTCGGCTGACGCAGGGGGGGCCGCCGGCGCGCGCGCGTCGGCGGCCTCGGCGCGGGCCTCCAGCAGCGCCTGCCGGCCGGCGGCAATGCGGCGGCGCAAGGCCGCCTTGGCCGCCGCGCGGTCGCCGCCGGTATCGTCCGGCCCGCTCACCGCTCACCTCGCAGGGCCTGCAGGTCCGCCTCGAGTTCGGCACGCAGCATGGCGAATGCCTCGTCGCCACGACGCCATTGCCGCAGCGCCGCCATGCAGGCGACCGTGCAGCCCAGGCCGGTGGCCAGGGCCACCCCGGCCACGGCCCACAGGCGCCATGGGGTGTCCCAGGCCGCCGCAATCACGAACACCCCGACAAACACCAGGGTGAGTGCCGCCAGCACCACCGCCACCAGGGACATCAGCGCCAGACGGGCCAGACGCTCCTTTTCGTCCTGCCATTCAAGGCGGGCCAGTTCAAGGCGATCGGCAGCCATGGTGCCCCCCAGCGCAAGCGCGCGCCGGGCCAGATCAAGCACCTGCTCGATCTGCGGGGCCAGCCACCGTGCAAACAAGGACGCCACGGCGGACGTCCGCTCAGCGGCGCGAGATCAGCAGGCCGATGGCCAGGCCCGCCAGCGCCGCCATGCCGGCCACCTTCCAGGGCTGGTCATGGGCATAGTCGTCGGCCATGCTGGCGGTGTCGCGCACCTTGCGGCTGATGTCGTGCGTGACATCGGCCATCGCTTCGCTGGCGCGGTGCAGCGAGTCCTGCACCCTTTCCTTCAGGGCCCGCACCTCGGGCATGTCGCGTACGGCCGGGTTGGACACCAGGTCTTCGAAATCAGCCTTGAGGTCGGCCCATTCACGTTCCAGCACCGAGGCGCTGTCGCGCACGCCCTGGCTGGCGGCACGTGCCGCACGGCGGCCCACACGCGCCGTGTCGTCGGCAGCGGACGTCACGGTGTCTGCAAGGTCGGGGGGGGTGGTCGTTGCCATCTTCAGCTCCTGGTTGGTTGGACTGCAGCCCGGCGGGCCCGTCCGTTGTGAAATGATCCGACGCGCCATCGGTCAGGACGTCGACCGATCGGCCTGCGGCCGCCTGCGGTTGGACGGCCCGGCCTTGAAAACCATTGTCCTACACGCAGGTTGCGGCAAGACGACGGAAATCAAGGCGGCGGCCGCAACGCATCGAGCGCCGTGGCCACCTGGTCGAACTCGTTGGACTTGTCGAAGAAGTGGTGGGCGCCCAGCGCCATGCAGCGCTCGCGCATCGGCCGCGAGCTGCTGTTGGTCAGCACGAGGGTGAGGGGCTGCGGATGCAGCCGGCGCAGCGCCGCCAGCACGTTGAATCCGCTGCCCTGGCGCAGCTGGAGATCGACCACGGCCGCGGCAAAGGGGCGCTCAGCCAGGGCCCGCAGGGCATCGGCCTCGGTCTCGACCTCGGCATCGACATGAAACTCGGTGCAGCTGTGGATCAGGTCGACGAGCCGTTCGCGGATCAGCGCGGAGTCCTCGATCACGAGCACACCGCCTCGGCCCGGCGCGGCGCTGACCCGCTCAGGGGCACCTTGGGGGGTGCGCTCGGCCGGGGGCATGGATTGCGGCGAATGAAAGGATACGAGTGGGTTCATGGCGGGAACTCCTGCGTCCGGACAACCTGGCTTGGACGCGTCATGGAGTTCAGGGTAGGGGCAGGCGCTTGCGGTGTCTGTAGGCGAGCGCATGACAGGGCCACCGGTTCGCCCTGCAGGGTCACTGGATCAGACCGTTCTTGACGGCGTAGTAGGTGAGCTCGGCATTGCTGCCCAGCTGGAGCTTCTCGAGCAGGCGGCTACGGTAGGTGCTCACCGTCTTGACGCTGATGAACAACTCGTCGGCGATCTGCGTGACCGACATGCCGCCGGCCAGCTTGCACAACACCTGGAACTCGCGCTCGGACAGTTCCTGGTGGGCCGGCCCGGCATTGGGCTGGTCCAGGCGGTTGGCCATCAGGTCGGCCACCGTGGGGCTCAGGTAGCGCCGGCCCTGCAGCACGACGCGGATCGCTCGCAGGATCTCGTCGATGTCGGAGTCCTTCTTGAGGTAGCCGTTGGCGCCGGCGCGCAGCAGGTTGATCGCGTACTGTTCTTCGGGGAAGGCGCTGACGATCAGCACCGGAATGTCGCCCAGGTGGTTGCGGATCAGCCGCAGGGTGTCCACGCCGGTGCGGTCAGGCAGCGAGATGTCGAGCAGGACCAGGTCCCACTGGCCCTCACGCAGCGCGGCCAGGGTTTCGGCACTGGTGGCGGCCTCCCCGGCCACGCACAGGTCAGGTTCGGCGTCGATCAGTTGCTTGAGGCCGGCGCGCACGATCTTGTGGTCGTCGGCGAGAAGTATGCGTTTGCGCTCCATGATGACCTTGCTGCTGTTGGGATGATTCTGGCAAAAAAAGGAGGGGCTGTGCGGGCACAGCCCCCCTGAGGCACCACGGACATCGCGGTTGGGGAGGGAGGAGGGATCCGTGGTGGAACACCTTGACTTCATGGTAGAAAGCCCGAGGCTCCGACGATGTAGTCCCGCCCGGTGGCGGGCTTGTCGGAGGTGTCTGACACAACTGCCGCGCATGTCCACTCCCCCTGCGTCCCGTGCTCCGCTGTGGAGCGAACTGCTGCGCCGCCTGAAGGCCGCGCGCGATGAGGTCGAGGCTGCCGCCGCACGCTCGGGGCAGGTGCCGGCCCATCTGCTGCGTCGCCTGGCCGTACTGAAGCTGGCCGTGCCGATCACGGTGATTGCCGGCGCGGCGATGCTGTGGGTGACCGAAAAAGGCTACCAGCAGCTCGAGCAGACCTACGCCGAGCTCAAGGTCTCGCGCGAGTTCTCGCGCAACCTGAACAACCTGTCCTACCTGGCCGCGCGGGCCGAGGCCACCCAGGCCGAGTACCTGCTGAACCACACGCCGCAGGCGCTGTCGGCCCATCGCTCGGTGCTGCAGCAGATCACGGCACTGCAGGAGCCGCTCACGGTGTCGCAGCATGCCCCCGACCTGGTCGACGACATGCAGGTCGTGCTCCAGTACGTGGCAGGCGAACGCAGCGAGCTGGAGCAGCTCATGGCCCTGCCCAGCGATGCCGCGGCAGCGGAGGTCGATGCCCGCCTGCGCCCCAACCCGGTGACCGACGGCACGCTGCGCGACGCGCTGGGCAAGATGGTCTCCAGCGAACGCAATCGGCTCGACTCGGCCGAGGCCGCCGCCTCCCGCGAGTTGCGCCACCAGCGCTGGCTGTCGGTGGCGTCGATCCTGGTGGGCATCCTGCTGCTGGTACTGCTGCTGCAGGCCTATCGCAACGAACTCGGCGAAGAACAGCGCATGGCGCAGCGGCTGCAGTCGGAACGCGACCGGCTGGAGCAGGCGGTGGCCGAACGCACGCATGAGCTGTCCGAACTGGCCACCCACCTCCAGCATGTGGCCGAAACCGAAAAAAGCCGGCTGGCGCGCGAGCTGCACGACGAGCTCGGCGCCATCCTCACGGCCAGCAAGATGGACGTGGCGATGATGCTGCGGCGCAACCTGGAACCCAAGGACACCACCATCGCCGGGCTGCGCCGTCTTCAGGAGAACCTGGAGCGCGGGGTGCAGCTCAAGCGCCGCGTGATCGAAGGCCTGGTGCCGACCACCCTGAACAACCTCGGTCTGGTGGCCGCACTCGATGCGCTGGCCGACGAGGTCGCCACCCAGAGCGGCATGACGGTCGAGTGTTCGCTGCCCGAGGACCTGGTGCTCGACACCGGACGCAGCATCGCGATCTTCCGCATCGTGCAGGAGGCGCTGACCAACGTACAGAAACACGCCCAGGCCAGCCGCGTGCACCTGCAGCTCGACCACGATGACGAGATGCTGCGTCTGGAGCTGCGCGACAACGGCCGGGGGCTGGGCGCCGCTGCGCGCGGGCCACGGCTGAAAAGCCACGGCCTGCTGGGCATGAAACATCGGGTCGACGCCTTCCACGGGCGGTTCGAGATCGGCCCGGCCGATGGCGGCGGTACCCGGCTGCGCGTGAGCCTGCCGCTGCAGGACCCGCCCGCACCGAACGAGCGGGCCGACACATGACGCCCCCGCGCCGCGCGCACCGAGCCGCCGCCACCCTGGCGCTGGCCCTGGGGGCTGCCGCCTCCTGGATCGTGCCCGCCGGGCCTGCCACGGCCCGACCGGTCGTGCTGACCACCACCGAGTACTCACCCTACTGCAGCACGGCGTTGCCGCGCGGCGGCGTGCTGGTCGACCTGGCCGTCACGGCGCTACGGCAGGCCGGCCACACGGCCGAGGTGCGATTCATGCCCTGGGCGCGCGCGCTCAGCCTGGGCCAGCAGGGGGAGGTCGACGGCGTGCTGTGCATCTGGAAGTCGCCGGCGCGCGAGCAGGACTTCGTGTTTTCAGACCCGCTGGTCACCAGCCGCATCATGTTGTGCCGGCGCCCCGGGCCGGGGCCCGAGCGCTTCACCGGCTTCAGCGACCTGCCGGGCGCCACCGTGGGCGTGGTGCGTGGTTACGCCCTGCCGCCCAGCCTGGCCGGTGCCGGCGTGCCCACGCGCGAAGTGACCAGCGACCTGCAGGGCCTGCGCATGCTGATGGCCGGTCGCTTCGACTTCATGCTGATGGACGATCGGGTGGCACAGCAGCTGATGACCGACCACACCGACCTCCAGGGCATCAGCTGCCTGGAGCCCGCCCTGCAGACGCCGGAGCAGTTCATGGCGCTGTCGCGCAAGGTGCCCGATGCGGCAGCCATCATCCAGGCCTTCAACCAGGCGCTGCGCCAGATGGCCGCGCGCGGTGAGCTGCAGCGCATCCTGGGCACACCTGCCGCGCCGTCGCCCGCCGCCGCGCCCCAGCCAGCGCGCTGACCGGCCTCAGCGCCGACCGAACATCATCTGCCGGGCCAGCGCGGCCTTGACCGGCGCCAGCCGCTGCAGCGCCACCATGCCCAGGCCGCGGGCCGTGCTCAGCCCCGGCCACGGCCAGGTGAAGCTGCGCGCGAGGAAGTCGGTCGCAGCGATCATGCTCCAGCGGTCAGGCGCACGCGACCACTCGACCCGCCGCAGCGCGGCCGTCACATCCGGCGCGACGGCCAGGCGCCGCACCAGCTCGAACGCATCGCGCAGGCCGAGGTTCAGGCCCTGGCCGGCCACCGGGTGCAGCGTCTGGGCGGCATTGCCGATGCGCACCAGGCGGCCGTCCACCAGGGTGCGCTCGGCATTGAGGCCCAGCGCAAAACACTTGAGCGGCGACACCGCCGTGACACGGCCGGCGGCCGCCGGCAGCACATGGTTGAGCACCGCCTGACGCTGGGTATCGTTCAGCTCGCGCACCGGGTCATCGTCGCTCGGCACACACCACACCAGGGCCGCGCGCCCGGGCGCCAGCGGCAGCAGCGCCACCGGCCCGGACGGCGTGAAACGTTCGTAGGCCGTGCCCGGCGGCATGCCGTCCAGGGTGACCTGACCGACCCAGGCGGTCTGGCGGTAATCGTGCGTGACGGCCTTGCGGGCCTGGTCGGCGAACACCCCGCCTTCGGCGACCACCACCAGGTCGAATCGCTCCACGACTTCGGCATCGACCTCCACGCCACCGGCCACATTGCGCAGCCCCGCCACCTTGACGCCAAAGCGGCTGGCCAGCCGGCCGGGCTCGGCCTCGCAGGCCGCCTGCCACTGGCGCTGCAGCGGTGCCACGAGCGCACCGTAGCTGAGCACCGCCCCCAGCATCGGCACGCCTTCGCTCAGGGCGTCGATCGTGACCTCCGGCGGGCCGAACCGGTCGAGCAGCACCGTGGGCTGCTGCTGCGACACATGCACATGCAGGATGGGTTGCGCCTGGGCCTGGGGCCAGGCGTCCAGGCGCTGCAGCAGCTGCACGCTGCCCAGCGACAGCGCCAGCGTACGCGGGTCGCCGGAGACGTCCTGGCTGGCCGAGCGGGCATCAAACACGGTGATGCGCGCGTGCGGCAGGTCGCGTGCCGCCAGCAGAGCCAGCGCCAGCCCGGCCGGGCCGGCACCGACCACGGCGATGTCCAGGGATTGCATCATCACGGCTCCTTGCACTGAAGTTTGCGGCCGATCCACGGCCTTGGGTGCCATCACGCTCCGCTATTATCCGGAGCGCCCGCGCGCTGCGCGGCGCCAAGTGTCGCAGGCTGGCAGCCTGATGCCTGCTCACTGGCGACACCTGTTCAACGAACGTCCCACTCACGACACTGCCGGAGGACCCGACCATGGCCCTGATGGATTTCATCAAGAAGCAGTTCATCGACATCCTCGAATGGACCGAGTCCGGCGATGGCGTGCTGGCCTGGCGCTACCCGATGGCCGGCAACGAGATCCAGTACGGCGGCTCGCTCACGGTGCGCGAGTCGCAGATGGCGGTGTTCGTCAACGAAGGCAAGGTGGCCGACGTCTTCGGCCCCGGGCGCTACACGCTGACCACCAGCACCCTGCCGATCCTCACCTACCTGCAGAACTGGGACAAGCTGTTCCAGTCGCCGTTCAAGAGCGACGTCTACTTCTTCAGCACCCGCCAGCAGGTCGACCAGCGCTGGGGCACCACCCAGCCGGTGACCATCCGCGACAAGGACTTCGGCGCGGTGCGGCTGCGCGCCTTCGGCAACTACGCCTACCGCATCGTCGACCCCAGGCTGTTCCACACCGAGATCTCGGGCACGCGTGACACCTACACCGTGGCCGACCTCGACGGCCAGCTGCGTGCGCAGATGCTGCAGCACATCTCGGACGCGGTGGCCTCCAGCGGCATTCCCTTCCTCGACCTGGCCGCCAACCAGGTCGAATTCGCCGCGGCGCTGCAGGCGGCCACCGCCCCGTCGTTCGACAAGCTGGGGCTCAAGCTCGAAAGCGTGACGGTGCAGAACGTCTCGCTGCCTGAAGAGCTGCAGAAGATCCTCGACCAGAAGATCGGCATGGGCATGGTGGGCGACATGTCGCGCTTCATGCAGTACCAGACCGCGCAGTCGATTCCTGCGCTCGCCTCGGGCGCCGGGCATGGCGGCAGCGGTGTGGTGGGCGATGCGGTCGGCCTGGGCGCCGGCGTCGCGCTGGGCCAGGTGATGGCCCAGCAGCTCAGCCAGGGCCTGCAGGGCCAGCAGGCGGCCGCCGCTGCGGCGGCTGCGGCCGCCCCGGCGCCGATGAAACCCGACGAAGTCATGGCCACGATCGAGAAACTGGCCGACCTCAAGGCCAAGGGCATCCTCACCGAAGAAGAATTCGCGAGCAAGAAGTCGGAACTGCTCAAGAAGCTGGTCTGACGTCCATCTGCTTGCGCCTTGGCCACCGAAGCGTCCTCTCCACAACGCGCCTACCGCGCCGCCTGCCCCAACTGCGGCGCCCCGGTCGACTTCCTGTCGCCAGCCTCGGCCATGGCGGTGTGCAGCTTTTGCCGCAGCACCGTGGTGCGCGAGGGCGACGCGCTGCGCCGCATCGGCGAAAGCGCGGAGCTGTTCGATGACCACAGCCCGCTGCAGCTCGGCGCCGCGGGCCGTTACCAAGGCCTGGCCTTCACCGTGGTCGGCCGGCTGCAGTACCGCTATGCCGACGGCACCTGGAACGAATGGCATGTCCTGATCGATCAGCCCAGCGCCGCCGGTGCACCGCTGCGCTCGGCCTTCCTGAGTGAAGACAACGGCCAGTACGTGCTGTCGGTCGAGGCCCCGCTGCAGGGCGCAGTGCCGCCCGCCGAAAGCCTGCGGGCCGGCGCCCAGGCCTTGGTCAACGGGGTGGCCTGGTCGGTCGCCTCGGTGTCGGCGGCCCGGCTGCTGGCCGCGCAGGGCGAACTGCCGACCGTGCCGGCCCTGCAGCGCGGCTTTGTGGTGGCCGACCTGCGCAACACCCAGGGCCAGGTCGGCACGCTCGACTACAGCGACCCGGCGGCCCCGCGCTGGTATGTGGGCAAGTCCGTCACGCTGGCCGAGCTGAGCCTCACGGGCTTGCGCGACGACATCACGAAGGACCTCAAGGCCCGCGGCATCGAATGCCCGAGCTGCGGCACGGCGCTGGAGCCGACCCTGGCCACCACCCAGTCCATCGTCTGCCATCAGTGCAAGGCCGTGGTCGACGTCTCCAAGGGGGTGGGCGCGGACCTCGCCTACTACGCCCAGGGCAATGCCGGGCAAAGCGGCATGCAGCCACAGTTGCCGCTGGGCAAGCAGGGCACGCTGGCCATTGCCGGCAGCCCCAGCCTGCGCTGGCAGGTGGTGGGTTATGTCGAACGCTGCGAGATCGCCCAGGACCCCGACGATGAGCAGAGCTTCTGGCGCGAGTACCTGCTCTACCACCGCACCGCCGGTTTTGCCTTCCTGGTGGACACCGAGGACGGCTGGAGCGGCGTGCGCCCGCTGACCGGTGTGCCCAAGGTGCTGGGTGCCGACCGGGTGTCGCATGACGGCGTGACCTACCGCCAGCTCTACACCTACACCGCCAAGGTCACCTATGTGCTGGGCGAGTTCTACTGGCGGCTCCAGCGCGACCAGCTCACCCGCAACACCGACTACCAGGGCACCGGACCGCACGCGCGCAAGCGCCTGAACCGGGAAGAAACCACCGGCGGCAGCGGGGCCGATGGCACGCACGAGGTCGTCTGGTCGGCCGGCGAGGCGATCGACGCCCACCTGATCGCCAAGGCCTTCGGGTTGCCGGGCGCACAGGCGGCCAGCGTGCGCCGCGACGCTCGGCCCACCTCGGGCAGCGGTGGGCTGCTTGCCAAGCTGTTCGTGGGGATGTTCGTGATCGCCCTCGTGTTCGCGCTGGCCCGATGCGACGATGACGAATGCGATACCGTGCGCGCCAACTTCGGCGAGGCCTCGCAGGAATACCGCAGCTGCCGCGCCGGCACCGGCGCCTACGCCCGCACCACCGGCGGCTCCTGGGGGGGCTTCAGCAGCGGTGGCTGGCACAAGTGATTCAACAAGGAGCACACCATGGGAATGGCAGGGTTCGAATGGATGAGGCCCGGCGTGTTCGTCGGCTCGATCGTCTATGCGCTGATCGGCGTGCTGATCTTCTGGATCAGCTTCATCGTGATCGACAAGCTCACCCCCTACGACCTGTGGGGCGAGATCGTCGAGAAGAAGAACATGGCACTGGCGATCGTGGTGGCCGCGATGTGCCTGGGCATCTCGATCATCGTGGCCGCCGCGATCCACGGATGAGCCGCATGGCCGGTGGGCCCACCGCGCCGGCCCGGCCTCGTGACCTTCCCCGATGGATCCCGACGCGCTGAACCCGCCCGCCAGCGGCCCGGACACCCCGGCCGACCCCACGCCCGGCAGCCCGCCCGAGCCCTCGCGCGTGCGCCCGGGCGAGGTGGTGCTGCTCGTCTCGGTGTTTGTGGTGGCAGCCTGCGGGCTGGTCTACGAACTGGCCGCGGGCGCCCTGGCCAGCTATCTGCTCGGTGATTCAGTCCTGCAGTTCTCGACCATCATCGGTGCCTACCTGTTCGCGATGGGCATCGGCTCGTACCTGTCGCGCTTTTTCGAGCGCCAGCTGGTGGCGCACTTCCTGCGCATCGAGCTGCTGGTCGGACTGATCGGTGGCCTGTTGCCGGCAACCCTGTTCGTGCTGCACAGCATCGCGCCCTCGCCGTTCCGGATCGTGCTGTACGGCCTGGTGCTGCTGGTGGGCACGCTGGTGGGGCTGGAGATCCCGCTGGTGATGCGCATCCTCAAGCGCCACTTCCGCGACCGCTACGCCCTGAAGGACCTCGTCTCGCAGGTGCTCACCTTCGACTACCTGGGCGCGCTGGCGGTGTCGGTGGCCTTTCCGCTGCTGCTCGTGCCGCAGCTCGGGCTGATCCGCACGGGGCTCTTTTTCGGCCTGCTCAATGTGGCGGTGGCAGTGTGGGCGCTGTGGCTGTTCCGGGCCGAGCTGCGCCACTTCGGTGCGCATGCGATGGCCTGCGGATCGGTGATCGTCGTGCTGACCGGCGCCTTTGTCGGCGCGAACCGCCTGACCACCTGGAGCGAGGACCAGTTCTACGCCGACCACATCATCTACAGCGAAACCTCACCGTGGCAGCGCATCGTGCTCACCCGCAGCGAGGCCGGCACACGCCTGTATCTCAACGGCAACCTGCAGTTCAATTCGCGCGACGAATACCGCTACCACGAGGCCCTGGTGCATCCGGCGATGGCCGCCCACGGGGCACCGCAACGTGTGCTCGTGCTCGGTGGCGGTGACGGCATGGCCGTGCGCGAGGTGTTGCGCCACCCCGCCGTCAAAGAGGTCACGCTGGTCGAGCTGGACCCGCGCATGACCCGGCTGTTCCACGACGAGCCGCTGCTGCGCCAGCTCAATGCCGATGCGCTGCATTCACCGAAGCTGCGCACCGTGAACCAGGACGCGTTCACCTGGCTGCAGCAGGGTGACGACACCTTCGACGTGATCATCGTGGACTTCCCCGACCCCACCAACTTCTCGATCGGCAAGCTCTACACGACCACCTTCTACAACCTGCTGGACCAGCGCCTGGCCGCCTCCGGCTATGCGGTGATCCAGACCACCTCGCCGCTGATCGCGCGACGCAGTTACTGGACGGTGGCCACGACGCTGGAGACCGTGGGGTTCACCGTGTCGCCCTACCATGCCCATGTGCCAAGCTTCGGTGAGTGGGGTTTCATCATCGCCTCGCGCCGGCCCTACCGCATGCCGCAGCAGTTGCCGCCCGGCCTGCGCTTCCTGACGGTCCCCGGCCTGCCTGCGCTGTTCGACTTCCCTCCCGACATGGCCCGTGTGCCGGCCGAGGCCAACCGGCTGTCCAACCAGGCGCTGGTGCACATCTTCGAAGAGGAGTGGGGACGTGCGCTGCACTGACCCGGCACCGTGATGCACCGCCGGCAGTGGCTGCACGGCCTGGCCGCGACGGCGCTGACCCCGTGGGCGGCGGGATGCCGGCCGGCCCGTCGCCCGCTGGCCGGGGGCTGGGTCGGCAGTGATCCTGCCCGGGGCCACCGGCTGCGCAGTGACAACCAGTCGCCTGCCGCGACCGGCACGCCGCGGCGCGCCACGGTGGCCATCGTGGGCGGGGGCATTGCCGGCCTGGCGGCAGCGCGGGCGCTGCAGCAGGGTGGTGTCGACGACTACCACCTGTTCGAGCTTGAAGACCAGGCCGGCGGCAACAGCCGCGCGCACCGGCTGCGCGGGCTGGACTGCCCGCTGGGCGCACACTACCTGCCGCTGCCGGGGCCGCAGGCCCATGAGGTGGCCGAGCTGCTGGAGTCGCTCGGCGTGAGCCGCCAGCACCTGGGTCGCACCGTGTACGACGAACGTTATCTCTGCCACAGCCCGCAGGAGCGCCTGTTCCTCGACGGGCGCTGGCACGACGGCCTGCTGCCGCTCAGTGACGCCCCGCGCGACACGCTCGAACAGATCGAACGCTTTGCGAAACACGTCGACCAGGCCCGCCGGGACGCCGGTTTTGCCATTCCCACCCCACGCGCGCCGTGGAACGCCCAGTTGCAGGCCCTGGATGACGAGACCTTTGCGCACTGGCTCGACCGCCACGGGCTGGTCGCGCCGGGCCTGCGCTGGTATCTCGACTACTGCTGCCGCGACGAATACGGCGCCGGCCCGGCCCAGGTGTCGGCCTGGGCCGGGCTGCACTACTTCGGCAGTCGCCCCGGCTTCCAGGCCCCCGGCACGCCGGGCGACGACGATGCCGACCGTGTCCTGACCTGGCCTCAGGGCAATGCCTGGCTGGTGGAGCGCCTGCTGGCCCGCCACCGCGACCGCGTGGCCACCGGCCAGGTCGTGCGCACCGTGCAATTGCAGCGGCATGGCGTGAGCCTGTGGGTGGAGCCGGCCGATGGCGGCGCAGCCCCGCAACACTGGGAGGTGCAGCATGTCATCGTGGCCGTCCCGCTGCATGTGGCGGCCCGGATCGTGCACCCGGCGCCCGACGCGCTACGCGAGGCGGCGCGCCAACTGGCCCATGCCCCGTGGCTGGTCAGCAACCTCTGGCTCGACCGTGCGCCGCTGGACCGTTTCGGCCCGGCCCCGGCCTGGGACAACGTCATCCACGCCAGCCCGGCCCTGGGCTACGTGGATGCATCGCACCAGCTGCTGGCCCCCGCGCCGGGCCCGCGGGTGTTCACCCACTACTGGGCGCTGGGCGCCGGCGATGCCACCACGATGCGCGCCGCACGCCAGCGCCTGCTCGACCTGCCCTGGACGGCCTGGGCCGAGGCCGTGCTCGACGATCTGGCAGTGGCGCACCCGGACATCCGCGAGCGGGTCCAGCAGGTCGACCTGGCTCGCCACGGCCACGCGATGAGCATTCCCGCGCCCGGGGTGCGCAGCAGCCGCTGGCTGGCCGCCCTGCAGCAGCCGCAAGGGCGGCTGCACCTGGCCCATGCGGACCTGTCGGCCTATTCGGTGTTCGAAGAGGCCTACCACTGGGGGCTGCAGGCCGGCCGTGACGTGGTTCACGCCTTGCGCGGTTGATCACCGCCACGGTGCGGGATTCGCGGCAGCTGTCATCGCCGCGTCACGACCAGGCCGTTGAATGGGCATCGTCACATTTCCATACAAAAGCGACGTCGTGCCCCCGCTCACCCTTACGGCCGTCACCGGCGACGTCAGCGTCCTGTCGCTGATCGCGTCGGGTGCGCTGCGCCCCTGGTTCCAGCCCCTCGTGCAGTTGCGTGATGGTCGGGTGCATGCGCACGAGGCCTTGATCCGCGGGCCCCAGGGGTCGGCCCTGGAGCGGCCCGACACGCTGTTCGCGGCGGCACGGCGCCAGGGGGTGGAGATCGAGCTGGAGATCGCCTGCGTCAAGGCCGCCGTGCGCCACTGGGCGCGCCACCGCCACCCGGGCAAGCTGTTCATCAACCTGAGTGCGCGCGCGCTGGTCGAGGCCTTTGCCCAGCTCAGCGCCGACGAGTCGATCCGGGCGCTGCGCCAGCATGGCATCGCCCCGTCGTCGGTCGTGCTCGAGCTGACCGAACACGAGCATGTGCGCGACTTCGAGCCCTTGTTCGCCGCCACCGACGCGATGCGCGCAGCCGGTGTGGGCATTGCGCTGGACGACTTCGGCGACGGGCGCTCCAGCCTGCGGCTGTGGTCGGAGCTCAAGCCCGAGCTGGTGAAGATCGACAAGTACTTCGCCCGCGACATCGCCACCCACGGCGACAAGCTGCAGACCCTGCGTGCGCTGATGCAGATCGCCGAGATCTTCGGCACCACGATGGTCGCCGAAGGCCTGGAGACCGCCGCCGACCTGAAGGTGGTGCGCGACCTGGGCATCGCGCTCGGCCAGGGTTACCTGCTGGGCCGGCCTGCCCCCTGGCCGGTGCGCCAGCCGCGCGGCGAGGCGCTGGAGATCCTGCACAGCCGCGAGATCGCGGTGTTTCCCGAACTGCGGCGTGTGGCCAACCGCGGCTTCACCGCGGCCCGCTTCATCATCGATGCGCCGGTGGTGCAGCCGACCACAACGCATGACGAGCTGATCGAGGTGTTCCACCGCCACGAACACGCCCATGCCATTGCGGTGGTCGACGCCGACGTGCCGGTGGGCCTGCTCAACCGCCAGCAGGTGCTCGACCGCTACACCAAGCCCTACTTCAAGGAGGTGTATGGTCGCCGCCCCTGCACCTTGTTCGCCAACGTCACCCCGCTGCTGATCGACGTGAACACTGGCGTGGAGGAGCTGACCTCCATCCTGACCTCCCACGACCAGCGCTACCTGACCGACGGGTTTGTCATCACCGAAGCCGGGCGCTACCGCGGCCTGGGCACGGGTGAGCAGCTCGTGCGCGCCGTGACCGAACTGCGCATCGAGGCCGCACGCCACGCCAACCCGCTGACCTTCCTGCCCGGCAACATCCCGATCAGCGACCACATCGCCCGGCTGCTGGCCAGCGGCGGGGACTTCGTGGCCTGCTACGGCGACCTGAACCACTTCAAGCCCTTCAACGATCACTACGGCTACTGGCGCGGCGACGAGATGATCCGGCTGGCCGCCCGGGCCTTCGCCACCCACTGCGACCCGCGGCGCGATTTTGTCGGGCATGTGGGCGGCGACGACTTCGTGGTGCTGTTCCAGAGCGAGGACTGGGCCGAGCGCTGCGCCCGCACCATCGCCTCGTTCAATGAGCGTGCGTTGACGCTGTTCGACCCGCCGGCCCTGGCCGCCGGCGGCATCGAGGCCGAGGACCGGCACGGCAACCTGCGCTTCTTTCCGTGCACCACCCTGTCGATCGGTGCGGTGCGCGTGACGCCGGGCATGTTCGACGACCCGGATGCCGTCGCCAATGCCGCAGCCAATGCCAAGCGGCTGGCCAAGGCCAACGAGATGGGCCTGCACGTGATGGCACCCGGCGAAGCCCGCACCTGAGTGCCGCCCGGCGCCTGTGGCGGTCAGACGGGTTGCACCGCCCCTTGCGCGAACCGGCGGATCGCCCAGGCCCGCACCACAAAACCGCCGCTGAGCAGGCCCAGCACCAGCGCACTGGCCGCAGCCACCCGCAGGTCGTCGCCCACCGGCCGGCCCATCCCTTGCGCAAAACCCAGCGCAAAGCGCACCGAAAAGATCCCCATCAGCATGACCATCGGCACCCAGCTGCCGGGCACCAGCACGCGCCCGGCGGCCAACGCCAGGCCACGCGGCGCAAACAGCGTCTGAGCCACGCTCAGGGCCATGACCACACCCAGCAGCCAGCCCAGCACCGGCACCGGACGTGCACCGAAGGTGGCGATCACCCCCTGCAGCGACAGGCCGATCATGGCAAGCGCGAGATACCCCACCGCCACCGGCGAGACACGCCGCGTCAGCGACTGGCGATAGCCGAACCAGAGCAGGGCAATCAGCAAGACAAACACCCAGACCGGGATCCTGGACAGCATGCGGGGCTCCTGTTGATGTAACGAGCCCGCACTGTCGCCGGGCGACACCCCTCCCGCCAGCGGCATGCGACGAACTGCATCCGGCGCTCGCCGGATGGCACGGACGAGGCGCGAACTGCATCCAGCGCCGGGCGGCCTGCATCCGATTCGGCCGGCGCTGCGTATCCCTTCCTGCCCGATACGAGGCAATACCCAAGGAGTTCACCGTGATCCGTCCACTTCACTCCCGCACGGCGCTGGCCGCTGCTGCGCTGTCGCTTGTCAGTGCTGCGCTCACCAGCCTGCCCGCGGCGGCCTCCAGCCACCGCGAAGCGCCTTTCATCACGACCGCCCCCAAGGTCGACGCTACAGACTTTTACATGTTCCGCAGCTATGAGCCCGGGCGCCAGGACTTCGTGACCCTGGTGGCCAACTACGTGCCGCTGCAGGACGGCTATGGCGGCCCGAACTACTTCTCGCTCGACCCGAACGCGCTGTACGAGATCCACATCGACAACAACGGCGATGCGCGCGAGGACCTCACCTTCCAGTTCCGCTTCAAGAACACGCTGAAGGACATCGCGCTCAATGTCGGTGGCAAGGCGATCTCGATCCCGCTGATCCAGGCCGGCGGGCTGTCGGGCGTGAACCCGGGCGTGCTGAACCTGCGTGAGACCTTCTCGATCGACGTGGTGCGTGGCGACCGGCGCGCCGGCACCCGCGCGGCCGTCACCCAGGCCGGCGGCAGCGGCACCGAGTTCGACAAGCCGGTCGACTTCATCGGCACCAAGACCTTCGGCTCGCTGGCAGCCTACGAGGCCTATGCCGCACAGCACATCCACAGCGTCGCCGTGCCCGGCTGCAACACCCCGGCCAAGGTGTTTGTCGGCCAGCGCAAGGACCCGTTCGTGGTCAATCTCGGGCGCACCTTCGACCTGATCAATCTGAACCCGCTGGCGGCCGACGGCGGCACCGACGACCTGGCCGACAAGAACGTCACCACCATCGCGATGGAAGTGGCGGCCAGCTGCCTGACCGCCGCCAACGAGCCGGTGATCGGCGGCTGGACCACGGCCAGCCTGCGCCAGGGCCGGCTGATCAAGGCCGCCGCCACGGCCGGGCACCAGACCGGCGTGACCAAGGAAGGCGGCCCCTGGGCCCAGGTGTCGCGCCTGGGCATGCCGCTGGTCAACGAGGTGGTCATCGGCCTGAAGGACAAGGACCGCTTCAACACCAGCAAGCCGCGTGACGACGGCCAGTTCGCCGACTACGTCACCAACCCGGCCCTGCCTGCGCTGATCGAGGTGCTGTTCGGCAGCGCCGGCGTGAAGGCGCCGACGAAGTTCCCGCGCACCGACCTGGTCACCGCCTTCCTGACGGGCGTGCCGGGCCTGAACAAGCCGGCCAACGTCGTGCCCTCGGAGATGCTGCGCCTGAACACGACGATCGCCCCGGTGGCCAAGGGTGCGCAGAAGACCCTGGGGGTGCTGGCCGGTGATGCTGCGGGCTTCCCCAATGGCCGTCGCCCGGGCGACGACGTGGTCGACGCCGCGCTGCGCGTGTCGATGGGGGTGTTGTGCACGCTGAACAATCCGGCGGCCTTCGGCTGTGTGCCTGCCGACGCCCCCTCGGGCGCCCTGGCGCTCACCGACGGCGGTGCCAACCTGAGTGACGCGAACTTCAGCGCCGCCTTCCCCTACCTGGCCACCCCGCGGCCGGGTGCCCAATGAGGAGGCCGACCATGCGCAGCTCCACCCCCTCCTGGATGCTGGCCACGGCGCTGGCCGCGACCCTGCTGGCCGGCTGCGGCGGCTCGGGCGGCAGCGACGACCCCGTCACGCCCCCGCCCGGCCCGGCCCCGCTGCCGGGTCAGGTGAGCACGGGCAGCGAGTTCATCGAGTACGTGAAACAGGTGATCGCCCAGTTCACGAACGATGGCGAACCGCTGGACGTGGACGCCCTCAACGCCCCCACCACCGAGACCGATGAGCCTGCTGAAGTCTGAGGCGCTGAAGGCCGCCCTCGCCCTGTTCATGCCCTTTGCCGCACTGGCGGCGGGGGCTGGGGCGGGGGCGGCCCCACCTGACTCCGCCCAGGTGGTCGAACCGCGGCTGCTGAGCCCGGCTGTCAAACGCCAGGTGGCCGCACTGGCCGCAGCTCAGTCGGCCACAACGGCTGCTGCGGCCACGGCGCCGGCCGCGCAGGCCCGCGCAGCCGCGCTGTTGCGCCAGGCCCGCATCGACGGCGACCCGCGCCTGCTCGGCTATGCCGAGGCTGCCCTGCGGCCCTGGGCCGAACGGCCCGATGCCCCCATCGGCATCGCCGTGCTGATGGCCACCGTCGAGCAGTCGCAGCACCGCTTCGACGCGTCACGCCACCGGCTGGAGCGCGCGCTGGCTCGCGATGCCTCGTCGCTGCAGGGCTGGCTCACCCTGTCCACGGTGCGCCTGGTGCAAGGCGACCTGGACGGCGCGCAGGCCGCATGCGGCCGCGTCTCGGCGCTCGACGCCGACGTCGGCCGCCTGTGCGGGCTGCAGGTGACGGTGCTGACCGCCGACGCCGCCACGGCCTTGCCGCCGCTGCGCGAGCTGGCCCGGCTGCCCCGTGCGGACCTGGCGGCCTGGGCCGCCTCGCTGGCGGGCGAAACCGCGATGCGGCTGGGTCAGCCGCGCGAAGGGCTGCGCTGGCTCGCCCAGGCTGCGCTCGGCAGCACGGACCTGTACGACCGCCTTGCCCTGGTCGACGGCCATCTGGCCAATGGCAACTGGCCGGCGGCCGCTCAGGCCCTGGACGGCCTGCCTCAGACCGATGCGGTGTTGCTGCGGCAACTGCGCGTGGCCAGCCGCACCCCGGCGGATGCCGCCGGGGCTGCCCCGGCCGCACAGGCCCTGCGCGAGCGCCTGCAGGCCCGCTTTGCTGACGTGCCGGACGACGAAGCCCGGCTGCACGCACGCGAACGCGCGCTGTTCCACCTCTGGAGCGACGAGCCGGCCGCAGCGCGCGATTGGGCCGCCATCAACCTGGCGCTGCAGAAGGAGCCGATCGACCTGCGCATTGCCGCCGAGGCCGCCCGCGGGGCCGGCGACACCGCCCTGCGTGACCAGGTCCTGGCGCATGTGCGCCGCACCGGCCTGCAGGACCAGCGGCTGCAGGCGGCGCTGCAGTCCACCCCGACCCCCGTCAACCCGGCATGGACCACCCCATGACACAAAGCGACCGCTCCCACGGAACCTCTCGCCGCGCAGGCCGCCATGCGTCCGCCCTGGCACTCGGCCGGCGGCTCACCCTCAGCCTGCTGGGCCTGTGGGTCGTGCTGGTCAGCATGACGGTCTCGCCGACCGCCTGGGCTCACACCAGCAGCACCGCCACGCTGAGCGTGGACGAACGCATCGAATGGCAGGCCGCATGGCGTGATCTGGACGCCCTGCTCGACCTCGATGCCAATGCCGACGGCCAGCTCACCTGGGGCGAGGCCGAGGCGGCGCGCCCCCGTATCGAGCAACTGGCCGGCGACAGCTTCGTCTGGCGACACTGCCCGGTGCAATGGACCCTGACCGGAAGCCAGAACCGCGGCGAGCTCGGTCATGCGCGGCTGCAGGGTGAACCCCGCTGTGCGCCCGGCCAGTCCTGGCAGGCCAGCTTCGAGTACAGGTTCCTGCAGGGTGTCGACCCGAGCCACCGGCTCGTGCTGCGCACGGCGGCACGGCAGCCGGTGCTGCTGGCTCCTGGTCAGCAGCACGAGGCTGCACCCGGCGATCCGGCCGTGTCACCGTCCACGCCCGAGGCGGCGCACGCCTTGCACGGCGCGCTCGACTTTTTCGTCGAAGGCATGGTGCATATCCTGCGCGGCATCGACCATGTGGTGTTCGTGCTGACGCTGGTGCTGCCGCTGGCGCTGGTCGCCCAGCCGGCCGAACGCCGCCAGGCCCTGCGCCGCCTGGTGTGGGTCATCACCGCCTTCACGGCGGCGCACTCGATCACGCTGGCGATGTCGGCGCTGCAGTGGTGGTCCCCGCCGGCTGAGATCGTCGAGCCGGCCATCGCCGCGAGCATCTGCGTGGCCGCGGTCTGGAACCTGTGGCTGCGCCGCGTGCACGGATCGGCCCTGCTTGCCTTTGCCTTCGGGCTGCTGCACGGCTTCGGTTTTGCCGAGGTGCTGGCACCGCTCGAACTGTCAGGGCCCTCGCTGCTGATGTCGCTCGGCCTGTTCAACCTGGGCGTGGAAGCCGGCCAGCTCCTGATCGTGCTGCCCGCGCTGCTGCTGATCGACCGGCTCGGCCGCCTGCGCGACAGCGCCCGTCGGTCTCGCACGACCCGCTGGCTGCATGACGGCGGATCGGCCGTGTTTGCGGTGATGGGACTGGTGTGGTTCGTGCAGCGGGTGGTGTGAACACCGGCTCAATGCGCCGGGAGCACCTTGAACCGCGCGACGACCTCCACCAGGGCCCGTGCCTGATCGCTCAGGCTTTGTGCCGCTGCGGCGCTTTCTTCAACGAGGGCGGCGTTCTGCTGCGTCACCTTGTCCATCTGGACGATCGCCTCACCGACCTGGCCCACCCCCTGGCTCTGCTCGCGGCTCGCGTGGCTGATTTCACCGACGATGTCGGTGACCCGCTTCACGGATGCGAGGATCTGATCCATCGTCGAGCCGGCCTTGCCCACCAGCATGCGGCCCTGCTCGACACGTTGCACGCTCGTGTCGATCAGGCCCTTGATCTCCCGGGCCGCGTCGGCACTGCGGGTGGCCAGCGCACGCACCTCGGTCGCCACCACGGCAAAACCGCGGCCCGCCTCGCCGGCGCGTGCGGCCTCGACAGCGGCGTTGAGCGCAAGGATGTTGGTCTGGAAGGCGATGCCGTCGATCACCCGGATGATGTCCGCGATGCGCTGGCTGCTCTCGTCGATCTCGCGCATGGTCTGGACCACGTCGCTGACCACGCGGCCACCGTCCAGGGCCACGTCGGACGCAGTGCGTGCGAGTTCATCAGCCTGCTGGGCATGGCCGGCGTTGTTGCGCACCGTGACGTTGAGCTGGTCCATCGTGGCGGCCGTCTGCTGCAGTGAGCTGGCCTGGTGCTCGGTGCGCTGGCTCAGGTCGGCATTGCCGACCGCCACCTGGGACACGCCCACCGCAATGTTGTCGCTGCTGCTGCGCACCTGCGTCACGATCCGGGCCAGACTGTCACGCATGTGCAGCAGCGCGTTCAGCAGGCGGGCGAACTCGTCATTGCCGCCGGCTGACACCCGATGCGTCAGGTCGCCGCGGGCCACCGCGTCGGCCAGCACCACGGCCTGGCCGATCGGGCGCACGATGGCCCGGGTCAGCAGCACGCCGGCGACCACGGCCGTCGCCAGCGCGAAGACACCCACGATCGACAGCATCACCAGCTGCCGGGCATGCGCCTGGCGCCCCTGCTCGACCAGTTGTTCGGCACGCTGCTGTGTGAGGCGTGCGTAGCGGTCGGTTGCCGCGATGAGCGCGGCCAACAGCGGACGGCATTTCTCGTTCATCCTGGCGATGGCCTCGTCGCGCTGCTGTTTGCCCACCAGGTCCACGATGCCCAGCGCCACGATCGCATACTGGCTCTCGATGGTGTCGATCTCCGTCACCAGGGCCTGGATCTCGGCCGGAACATCATGGGCCTGCGCCACCAGCTGCTTGAGGTGCCGAATGTGTTCACCGACCTGCCGATGGGTGGTGCCGACGACGGCCAGCTCCTTGGCCGCCTCGGCCCCGTCATTGAGCAGCACCAGGTTGCGTGCCGCGATGGCACGCTCGCTGACCGCCTGCCTGATCTGCTCCACGGTGTGCGCGCGCAGGTTGATGCCGCGGATGTAGTCCTCGAATTGCTGCCGGCTTGCCGCCAGCGACTGCACCGCGATGCCGATGAGTGCGACCACGGCGAGTGACACCAAGGCGAATCCCAAGGTGAGTCGGGTACGAATACGCATGTGAATCTCCCACTTCAGCCCGCTTGGTGCGGCACTGCAGCATCTCGCCAGAGATGCCCGGGCATGCAGTCCGCCTGTTGTGCCTATCGGTCAATCTAGGCCCGGACTTGATCTGGCGCATGGTCTCCCCCCCTTCCGGGGGGGCCGATCTGTCCAATCGTTGGCAGTAACGGCAGCCTGCGCCGCGCCCGCCCTTCCCCTACACTGCCGCCACCATGCAGCCCGACACCTTCACCTCCACCCTCACCGACCTGGCCGTCGCCGACGGCACGCTGCTCAAGCTGCGCCGCTGGACGGTGCCGGCGCAGCCCAGGGGCACGGTGTTGATCGTCCACGGCCTGGGTGAACACAGCGGGCGGTATGACCACGTCGCGCAGCGGCTGCATGCCGCCGGCTGGTCGGCCGTGGCCTATGACCACCGCGGCCACGGGTTGTCGCCCGGTCCCCGCGGTGGCCTGCGGCGTGCCGATGACCTGCTGACCGACCTGGCCACCGTGCTGGACGCCACCCGCGCGCTCGACGCGCAGCCGGTGATCCTGCTGGGCCACAGCATGGGCGGCCTGGTCGCTTCAGCCTTCGTTGCACACCAGATGCGGCCGGTGGCCGGCCTCGTGCTGTCGTCGCCCGCGCTGGATGCCGGGCTGTCGGGCTTCAACAAGGTGCTGCTGGCGGTGTCGCATGCGCTGGTGCCCGGGCTGGCGGTTCCGAATGGCCTGGACGCCAACTACATCTCCCACGACCCGGCGGTGGTGAAGGCCTACCAGGACGACCCGCTGGTGCATGCCAAGGTGACGGCGCGCCTGGTGCGCTTCATCGTCGACGAAGGCCGCCATGTGCGCGAGCAGGCGCCGCAGTGGGTCGTGCCCACGCTGCTGATGTGGGCCGGCGCCGACCGCCTGGTCAACCCGGCCGGCAGCGCGGAATTCGCGGCCCGCGCCCCGCGCGACATGGTCAGCTCGCACTGCTTCGAGCAGCACTTCCATGAGCTGTTCAACGAGGTCGAGCGTGAGCCGGTGCTGGCCCGTCTGGTGCACTGGCTGGACGAACACTTCAATACCTGAGGCGGCCTCGGTGCAATGGCGCAGATAGTTTCCATGTGAACAGGCGCCTGGCCTAAACTTGACGCTCATCGCGTGCTGGCCCAGGAGTTCCCGCCATGAATGCCCCCGACAAGCTGCCCCTGAATCCGCTGGCCGACCCGCAGGGGATGCAGGCCTTTGTCAACGAGACCTGGGACCGCGAGATCGTCCCGGCGCTGACCGACTACATCGCCATCCCGGCCAAGTCGCCCGCCTTTGATGCGGACTGGGTGCGCAATGAGCACATCGAGACCGTGATCCGCCAGGCGGCGGCCTGGGTCGAGCGCAAGCAGGTGGCCGGGCTGAAGCTCGAGGTCGTGCGCCTGACCGACGCCAGCGGCAAGCCCCGCACGCCGGTGATCTTTTTCGAGGTGCCGGCCACCAAAGCCGGCAGCACCGAGACCGTGCTGATGTACGGCCACCTGGACAAGCAGCCCGAATTCAGCGGCTGGCGCTCCGACCTCGGCCCCTGGACGCCGAAGTACGAGGACGGCAAGCTCTACGGCCGGGGCGGCGCCGACGATGGGTATGCGGTGTATGCCTCGATCACCGCCCTGCTGGCGCTGCAACGCCAGGGCATCGGCCACCCGCGTGTCGTGGGCCTGATCGAGACCTGCGAGGAAAGCGGCTCGTATGACCTGCCGGCCTACATCGACGCGCTGCGCCCGCGCCTGGGCGACGTCAGCCTGGTCGTGTGCCTCGATTCCGGCGCCGGCAACTATGACCAGCTGTGGCTGACCACGTCGCTGCGCGGCATGGTCAGCGGCGTGCTGAAGGTCGAGATCCTGGATGAAGGCGTGCACTCGGGCGACGCCAGCGGCTTGGTGCCGTCGAGCTTCCGGATCATGCGACAGGTGCTCGACCGGCTCGAAGACAGCAAGTCGGGCCGCCTGCTGCCCGAGAGTTTCCATTGCGAGGTGCCGGCCGACCGCGTCGAGCAGGCCCGCGCGACGGCGCAGATCCTGGGCGACGAGGTCTGGAAGCGCTTTCCCTGGGCCTGCGGTGCCGACGGCACCTTCGCCCTGCCCACCACCACCGACCCGACCGAGGCGCTGCTGCGCCGCACCTGGCACCCCACGCTGAGCGTGACCGGCGCCGAGGGCTTCCCGGCGCTCGCCAACGCCGGCAACGTGCTGCGCCCCTACACCGCGTTCAAGCTGTCACTGCGGCTGCCGCCGCTGGTGGATGGCGCCCAGGCCGCCCGCGAGCTCAAGGCGCTGCTCGAACTCGACCCGCCCTATCAGTCCCGCGTGACCTTCCACAGTGACCACGGCGCAGCCACCGGCTGGAATGCACCCAGCCTGTCACCCTGGCTGCATGACGCACTGGACCAGGCCTCGCGCAGCTTCTACGGGGCGCCGGTGGGTTTCATCGGCCAGGGCGGGACGATCCCGCTGATGAGCATGCTGCAGCAGGGCTTCCCGAAGGCCCAGATGATGGTCTGCGGAGTGCTCGGCCCCAAGAGCAATGCCCATGGGCCGAACGAATTCCTGCATGTGCCCTATGGCAAGAAGCTCACCGCGGCCGTGGCCGCGGTGATCGCCTCGATGCCCTGAGCGGCGCGCGGTGCGCCGCCTCAGCGGCGGCCGAGCTGGCCCAGCAGCGCCCCGATGCTGCCGAGGTCCAGGCCGCCCGGGACCTCACCGGTCGCGGCACGCTGCAGTTCGCCGGGGTCACCATGGGGTGTGAGCTGGTCGATCAGCCCCGGCAGGACCTGCGACAGCACCGAGGCCGCATCGCCCTGCGAACCGCCGAGCTGGCGGGCCAGTTGACCCAGCAGGTCGCTGCCACCCAGCGCCCCTTGCAGATCGTCAGGTGACACCGGCTGGTTGGCGCCGGTGCTGATCCAGGAGTCGAGTTGCGAGCCCAGTCCGCCTTGCCGCAGGGCGTCGAGCAGGCCGCCCAGCGCCCCGCCCCCGCCCCCGCCCTGGTTGCCGCTGAGCAGCATGGCAAGGACCGACTGCAGCAGGTCGCCCTGACCACCCCCCTGAGGCTGACCGGTGCCGAGCGCGGCACCCAGAACCGAATCGAGCAGACCCATGATGCGCTCCTTCCTGTGACGTCGTTGCGACGCGCGTGTCGGGCAGGATGGCCCGCAACGAGTGTCCCCGTCGTGGCCGCAAAGATCAAGCACGCGCAGCGCGGACACCCTGAGGCACACTCGCCGTGTCATCGTCATTGCCGCACCTTGTCCGCCCCATGAAACTGCTACGCCACGGCCCCCGAGGCCACGAACAACCTGCCCTGCTCGACGCCGATGGCCATGTGCGCAGCCTGCGCCCGTTGATGGGCGACATCACAGCGGCCACACTCGCCCCCGAGGCGCTCGCGGCGCTGCGGTCGATCGACCCGCGCACCCTGCCCCGGGTCGACGACCCCGGGCGCATCGGCGTGCCCTGGGCGGGCCCGGGCAAGTTCATCTGTGTGGGCCTGAACTACAGCGACCATGCCGCCGAGGCCGGCATGGCCGTGCCCAGGGAACCCATCCTCTTCCTGAAGACCGACAACAGCATCAACGGCCCGAACGACACCGTGGTGCTGCCCCAGGATGCGGTCAAGGGCGACTGGGAGGTCGAACTCGGCGTGGTGATCGGCCGCACCGCGCGGTATGTGTCGCGCGAGGACGCGCTGGCGCACGTGGCCGGCTACTGCGTGGTGAACGACGTGTCCGAGCGCGAGTATCAGCTCGAGCGCGGCGGGCAGTGGGACAAGGGCAAGGGTTGCGACACCTTCGGCCCGATCGGCCCCTGGCTGGTCACGGCCGACGAGGTGCCCGACCCCCAGGCCCTGGACCTCTGGCTCGACCTCAACGGCGAACCGCGCCAGCGCGGCAACACCCGCACCATGGTGTTCGGCGTGGCCGAGCTGGTGAGCTACATCAGCCGCTTCATGACCCTGCACCCGGGTGACCTGATCAGCACCGGCACGCCACCGGGCGTGGGCATGGGCGCACGCCCGCCGCGCTACCTGCGCCCCGGCGACACGATGCACCTGGGCATCGCGGGCCTGGGTGAACAACGGCAGACGGTGGCCGCGTGGGATGCGGCACTGCTGGAGGGTAGCTGACCGTCCTGGATCAGGCCACGGCCGGGCGCCGATGCCCGGCCAGCCACACCAGGGCCAGCGCGACCGCCGCCACCGGTACCAGCGAGCCCCAGTTCAGCCAGGCCCAGCCCTGGCCGGTGATCAGCACACCGGACGCAAACGACGACACCGCCACCGTGCTCATCACCCAGAAGTCCATCGCGGCCTGCGCGGTGGTGCGCTCCTCGGGGCGGTACGCCTCGGTCAGCAAGGTCGTGCCGCCCACATACAGGAAGTTCCAGCCCACCCCGAGCAGCAGCAGCGCAGCCAGGAACTGCATCAGCTCCACCCCCGACAGCGCGATGCCGATGCACAGCAGCATCAGCGCCACTCCGGCCCACATCACGCGGGTCACGCCAAAACGCTTGATCAGGTGGCCGGTGAAGAAGCTCGGCACGAACATGCCCAGCACGTGCCATTCCAGCACCAGCGCAGTGCTCTCGAAGGGATGGCTGCACATCGCCATCGCGATCGGTGTGGCCGACATCAGCAGGTTCATCACGCCAAACCCAAGCGCCGCGCCGGCCACCGCGACGATGAACACCGGCTGACGTGCGATCTCGCGCAGCGCGCGGCCGGGGCGCGCGGGATCGCTGGGCGGCAGCGCAGGGAAATGGATGAAGCTCAGCACCAGCAGCGACAGCAGCGCCACGACGGCCAGGGCGGCATAGGCACCGGCAAACGGCACGTCGAGCCAGTCGCGTGTGCGGGTGGCCAGGTTGGGCCCGATCACCGCGCCCATGATGCCGCCGGCCAGCACCCAGGAGATCGCCTTTTCCTTCAGGTCCGGCCCCACCAGCTCGACGGCCGCGAACCGGTACAGCGCCGCGTTGGCGTTGTAGTAGCCGGCAATCACGGTGGCCAGCACCAGCAGCCAGAACTGCCGCGTGGCGGCCGCATAGGCACACAGCGCCGCCGCCGCGATCGCCACCAGCAGCCCGGCCTGGAACGAACGCTTGCGCCCCCAGGCGCGCTGCGTGCGCGCCACGAAACCCGTGGCCAGCGCGCCCCCGACGACGTAGCCCGTGACCGGCAGTGTGGCCATCCATGGCACCGGGGCGAGGGCCAGGCCGACCAGGCCGTTGATCGCGATGAAAGTCACGTTGTTGGTCATGAAAAAACCCTGGCACAGGGTCAGCAACCAGACGTGACGGTTCATGAAATGTTCTTCCAAGGCAGCGGCAACGGGCCATTGTGGCCGATCGCGCCGATCGGCGTTGGCGGCCGCAGCGTGCGCCGTTCAGGCGATGTCGCAGCCCAGCCAGGCCAGGGCCGCCAGGGGGGCGGTTTCGGCGCGCAGGATGCGCGGGCCCAGACTGACCGGCAGGCAGCCTGCGGCCAGGCACAAGGCCTCCTCGGTGGGCGACAGCCCGCCCTCGGGTCCGCTGACCAGGCTCAGCGGGCCGGCGTGTGCGCGCACCTGACGGGCAAACGAGCCGGTCGCCTGCAGACTGAGCACGAGGTGCAGGCCCTCGCCGCGGCGGGCCAGCCAGTCGCGCAGGGCCAGCACCGGATGCAGCACCGGCACACGCACCCGCCCGCACTGTTCGGCGGCCGACACCGCCACGGCCTGCCAGTGGTCGACCTTCTTGACCGCGCGCTCGCCACTCAGCCGCAGCACCGAACGCTCGCACATCAGCGGCTGGATCGCCGTCACTCCAAGCTCCGTGGCCTTTTCGACCAGCCAGTCCATGCGATCGTTGGCCGGCATGCCCACGGCCAGCGTCACCGGCACGGCCAGTTCGGATTGCACCGGCTCGAACTCGCCCACACGAACGTCCACATCGCTGCGCCCCATGCGCAGCACGGTGGCCTGCCATTGGCCGTCGTCGCCACCATTGAAGAGCGTGATCGCGTCACCAGGCTGCAGGCGCAGCACCTGCACATGCCGCGCAGCCGACGCCGGCAGGGTCAGTTCGTCGCCGCTGCGCAGTGCAAGCAGCACGTGAAAACGAGGCATGACGGGATCACTCCGTTATGAAAACGAGCGCCCGAGTGTGCCAAAGCCGGCAGCCCACGTAAAAACACCCGCACGAGGCGGGTGAAGGAGGAGACAGCCGGTGGGCGGCAGATACGGCGCGGGCCAGGTCTGCCGCAGCGCCCCGGCCGGGGCGCGTGTCAATGGGCTTGCAACAGGGCTCAGGCGCCAACGTTCCAGGCCTCGACCGGTGCGTTGCGGCGCGCGGCGGCAGCGGCAATGCCTTCCTTGCGGACTTCGGCACGGGTACGCTCGCCGGCCTTCGGGGCGTCGGCGAAGATCGTGGCTTCGCCGCCAGCGATGTAAGTGCCTTCGTTGCGGGCCTGCTCCAGCTCGGCGCGCACTTCGGCGCGCGTCTTGCTCGAGACAGCCTTGGCGACGAAGTTCACGTCGTCGGCGGTTGCTTCCTGGGCAAAGGCGCCCACGGCGAAGGTGGTGGACAGGATGGCGGCAAACAGGGTCTTGGCGTTCATGATGTGGCTCCAGTGTTCAGTCAGGGGTTTGTTCGGGTTGACACCGGTGGTGTGCACCGGCATCTGGGTTCACTTACGCGGTGCCGTCCGGATCGGATGCGGCCCGCGCTGGAATGACCCCAGGACAATCAGGGGTGCAGAGGATCAGGCGTCCACGTTGAAGTGCGTCACTTCACCGCTGTGAACCACCTTGCCGTCGGCGCGTGCCTTGATCACCTCGGCCTGCACTTCGGCGCGGGTCTTGGTCGATGCGGCATTGCGCACGAAGTTGATGTCGTCGCTGGTGGCTTCCTGGGCGAAGGCGCCCATGGCGAAGGTGCTGGCGATCACGGCGGCGAACAGGGTCTTGGCTTGCATGGTTCAACTCTCCATCTCAAAAGGTTTGACGGTGCGGACCGGGCGTCTGGCCCGGCGGTCCGGTCGGTGAGTCGCGTCTTGCGGATGGCGTCGGGCTCATCGATGGGGTGAACTTTAGGTGTTAACCCTAGGCAGAAAAACGCCTTTCCGTTCAATGAACAATTGCTGCATGCGCAACAAAGCGGGGGCTTGAAATGGACCGACTGCACTCCATGCGGGTGTTTGCCAAGGTCATCGAGGAGGGCAGTTTTGCCGGTGCGGCACGGGCACTGGACCTGTCGGCTGCGGTGGTAACCCGCCTGGTGGCCGACCTGGAAGCCCACCTCGGTGCCCGCCTGATCCAGCGCACCACCCGCCGGCTGGCCCTGACCGACACCGGTGAGGCCTACCTGGAGCGGGTGCGGCAGATCCTGCTCGACGTGGACGAGGCGGAATTGCAGGCGTCGGCCTCGACCCACGATCCGCGTGGCCATCTGAGGGTGTTGTCCCCGCCGGCGTTTGCCGTTCACCAGCTGGCCAAGCACCTGCCGCGCTTTCGGGCGCAGTATCCGCACGTGACGATCGAGCTGACGGTGCCGGGGCCGGTCGAGACCGTGGACGAAGCCCACGACGTCACCATCCTGATGCTGGGCCGCAAGCCGCTGGACGGGCATTTCGTGGCGCGGCGCCTGGCGCGCACCGAACTGATCACCTGCGCCTCGCCTGACTACCTGGCCCGCCGCGGCACACCGCTGCACCCGTCCGAGCTGGCCCATCACGACGCCCTGCTGCCCACGCCCTCGGTGGTGCAGGACGGCATCCTGTTCGTGCGTGGCCACCTCCAGGACGGGCGCAGCGTGCAGGAGACCTACACCGTCGAGCCGCACCGATCGGCGCTCACCACCGTGCACCTGGACACCATCTACGCCGCGGCACTGGCCGGCATGGGCGTGGCCGGGCTGCCGTCCTTTGTCGTCGAGGACGCACTGCTCGAGCATGCGCTCGAACGCGTGCTGCCCGAGTGGCATGTGCTGACGGCCACGCTGTATGCCGCGGTGCCCACGCGCAAGCACCTGCCGGCACGCACCCGCGCCTTCCTGGACTTTCTTGTGCAGACCTTCGGTGGGGAAGACCGCGACCCCTGGCTGGCAGCCGCTGGCTGCGAGACGCCGGGCCTCGCTCAGCTGCAGCAGGCCTGACCGTGGCAGCCGGTGCGCGCCCCGGGGCGCGTGCCTCAGTCGCCCGCCGGCGGCCCCCAGGCCAGCGGCAGCCAGTACACGGCCCAGCAGCGATGGAACTGCGCAAAGCGCAGCACCTCCTTCATCGTCCTGAGCACGCAGAAGACAAACCCGGCGTTGTCGCCTTCACCCAGGCCTTCGTTGTCGGGGTGCAGGGTGAAAAACGCGCCATCGTGGGCTGCCCGCAGTTCCTGCGGCCAGATGTCCAGGATCCGCCCTGCTTCATCGGGGTGTGCCAGGCACCACTGCTCCAGCCGTTCGATGTCGGCGATCACCTGGAGGCAGTCCGGGTTCAGCACCTTGTAGCCACGGGTTTCCTCCCAGATCACCCGGCCGTCGATGCGGGTGAGCTCGGTGTGGTGGCAGCTCAGGTCGCTGCCCGTGATGAAACGCAGCCCTGGCAGGCCCGAGCGGTCGAGCAGCAGGCTCATGCGTTCGCGGAACCAGTCATTGCGCGAGCCGATCGACAGGTCGCGTGCAATGCCTTGCTGGCGCTCCGGCAGCCAGCTGGACCGGGGAATGACGCGCCCCGCGAGCCGCGCGCTGACCTCTTCGCCGAAGCAGTTCGTCAGGTAGGGCTCGTGGACGGCGTAAAGACCGCAGAGGATCGTGTCGGACATGAGGAACGGGCCGTCAACAGCCGGAAGGGGTGATCGGTACGGCGGGGCAGGGATACTGCGGCAGCTCGTGCAGGATGCGCTCGACCTCGTTGCGGGGGATGCGCTCGCCGCCCGTCTGGCCGAAGTCGAAGGCCAGGTCAGGCACCGCGATGATCAGCATCGCCACCAGCAGCTGAAAGGCAATGAAGGGCACGGCGCTCCAGTACAGGTCGGTGCTCGACAACGTGGGCGGCGCCACCGAGCGCAAGGTGTAGATCGCCACACCGAACGGCGGGTGCATGAACGAGGTCTGCAGCGCGATGCACACCAGCACCGCAAACCACGCCGGGTCGATGCCCATGGCCGCTACCACCGGCATGAGCAGCGGCAGGGCCAGGAAGGCGATCTCGAAAAAGTCGAGAAAGAACGCCAGCACGAACACCAGCAGCACCGCTGCCACCAGGAAGCCGGTTTCGCCGCCGGGCAGCACCGAGAACATCTCGCGCATCCAGGGCTTGCCATCTGCCGCATTGAAGGGCAGCGTGAAAAAGCTCGCCCCGATCAGGATGAACAGCGCACAGCAGCTCACGAGCGTGGTGGTGTCGACGATGTCGCGCAAGGCGCTGCGGCCCAGCCGCTGCCGCGCGGCCGCCAGCACCAGCGACGCCGTGGCGCCAAACCCGCCGCTTTCGGTGGGCGTGGCAAACCCGGACAGCACCGAACCCACCGTCGCCCCGATGATCGCCAGCGGCGGCAGCAGGCTGGCCAACGCACGACCGACATCGCCCAGCCGCGGCCGCTCACCCGCCGCCGGCGCCGTGCCCGGCCTCAGCCGCACCAGCACCACGACATACAGGCAATAGGCCAGCGCCAGCAGCAGCCCGGGCACCAGGGCCCGCTCGTACATCCTGAAGATCGGCACGCCGGTGGCGTCGGCCATCACGATCAACACCAGGCTGGGAGGTATGAGTTGTGCCAGCGTGCCCGAAGCGGTGATGACACCGGCCGCCAGGCGACGGTCGTAGCCGGCCGACATCATCGCCGGCAAGGCCATCACCCCCATCGCGATGATGCTGGCCTGGATCACGCCGGTGGTGGCCGCCAGCACCGTGCCCACCACCACCACGGCCAGGGCGAGGCCGCCGCGCAGGGCGCTCAGCAGCCGGGACAGCGCGGCGATCATGTCCTGTGCGATGCCGCTGCGCTCCAGCACCATGCCCATCAGCGTGAAGAAGGGGATCGCCAGCAGCACCTCGTTGAACAGCAGGCCGTAGACCCGCAGCATGTGGGCCTGGAGGATGGCCCAGGGAAACAGGTCGAGCCAGGCGCCGAGCACGGTGAAGGCCACGCCATGCACGATCAGCGTGAAACCCACGGGAAAGCCGAGCAGCAGCAGGCCGGCCATGCTCATGAACATCGAGCCGATGAACCAGGACGTCAGTGACAAGGAAGACTCCTTCAGGGCGCGATGGCCGACGACCCGGCCGTCTGCAGACCGGCAATGCGCGAGGCGGGCATCCATCCGGCGAGACAGGCGATGCGCTTGAGCAGCTCGCTCAGCACCTGCAGCGACAGCAGCGCAAATCCGACGAACAGCGCCAGCTTGATCGGCCAGCGCTCCAGCCCGGTGAGCACGTCCTCGGGCCCTTCACGCAGCTTGACCGACACCGTCCAGAAGTCCCAGTACCACACCGACAGCGCCACACACACCGCCGCGAGCGGCACCAGGAACGCCAGGTCGATCAGGCAGCGGGTGCGCACGGAAAAGCCGCGCCAGAAGAAGTCGACGCGCACATGCTGGTCCTTCAGCAGCGTGTAGCCCGCGGCCAGCAGGTAGACCGTCGCGAACAGGTACCACTGCAGCTCACTGAAGCCGTTGTGCCCCCAGGGGAGCAGCTTGCGCGCCACGGCATAGCCAAAACACACCATCGGAATCAGCAGCGTCAACCAGCGCACGCTGGAACCGACAGCCAGGGTGAGACGGTCGATCGCGCCGGTGACGGACAGGCACAGCCGTGACGCCCGGCTCATCCTTCGCCACCGGCAGGTTGCGTGAGGGCCACCACCTCGTAGACCAGGTTGCCGGCATCGGTGGCCACCTGGGCTGCGTCGATGTCCAGGAATCGATAGGTTCTCAACTGCATGCGTGCCACGTCGAGCATGCGGGCCTGCGCGATCTCGGCAGGATGACCGGCCAGGTCGTCCTCCAGCGCCAGGACCAGTTCGGCATGCGACTGGATCGTCTGCACCTCCAGCACGCAGGCGCGGGCCTCGTCCAGCCCTGACTGCACGCCCAGCGAGGGGCCATGGTGCGGCCAGGTCCAGCCGAACGAGGCCGTCACGCCCTCATAGATGCTGCCGCCCAGGAAGGACGCCGTCGATGCACTGCTGGCGAACAGGTACAGCGGCGCATAGGTCTTGGGCTGCGGATGCCGGGCGGTAGGCTCCGACAGCAGCCAGGCCTTCCAGCGCAGCCCTGGCAGGCCGGCCAGTCGCGCGCGTCGCGCGGCCACCCGCTCACGGATGGCCTGCATGTCATAGGTGTCGCCCAGCGTGAAGGCGTATTGCAGCAGGTTCATGCCAGTCACTGTAGGCATCCATGCACACGCGGAACAGCGAGAAGTTCTGTGCGTGGCGTTGAGGTATCCTCAACGCAGGATCCGGCCCGGTGGGCCGACGGCGTGGCACGGAAGTTCAGCATGCAGCATCTCGTTCACAGCACGGTCAGGGCCTTTGTGGCCCTGGCGGACACCGGCACCCTGACGCTGGCCGGCGAGGCCATCAACAAATCGGCATCAGCCGTGAGCCTGCAGATCGCAGCGCTGGAGCAGCGCCTGGGCCGCCAGCTGTTCGTGCGCAGCTCGCGCGGCATGCAGCTGTCGCAGGCCGGCGAGCGGTTGCTGACACACGCCCGCACGCTGCTGGCCATCGAAGCCCAGGCGGCCGACGACCTGCGCGGCGTGGCCCTCAGCGGCGATGTGCGTTTCGGCATGCCCCAGGACTTCGCATCGTCGCGGCTGGCGACCACGCTGACGCGCTTTCGTCGCGCTCATCCCGGCGTGAAGGTCGCCGCCGTGATCGAGCGCAACAGCAGCATCACGGCCATGGTGCGCCGCAACGAGATCGACCTGGCCCTGCTGATCGCCCGGCGCGGCGCCGCCCGGGCGCTGACATCCTCGGTGCGCCCGTCACACTGGTATGCCGGCAAGGGATTCACGTGGGACCGACGCCAGCCGCTGCCGCTGGTCGTGCTCGACGAGCCCTGCATCTACCGCGAAGACGCGCTGGCCGCCCTTCAGCGTGCCGGGCTGCGCTGGGATGTGGCCTTCAGCACCGGCAACGTCACGGCCATGTGGGCAGCAGTGGCGGCGGGCGTGGGTGTGACCGTGCGCATGGACCTGGGCGCACCGCGCGATGCACTGAGCATCGACGAGCGACTGGCGCTGCCCCGGCTGCCGACCACGTCGATCTCGCTGGTGCGCTGCGCCGGGCCCGGCAGCGACGCGACCGGGGCCCTGGCGGCGCTGGTCAGCGAGGTGCTGGCCTCCCTGAGCCCACGTCAGAAGGTGTAGCCCGCCTGACGCTGCGCACCGGCCAGGCGTTCCAGCAACTGGGCCAGCGGCGTGAGGCCGCGGTAGCGGGTGCACACCTTGTGGGCATAGCGCCACACGAGCGGCAGGTCCTTCAGGTAGGCCTCCTTGCCGTCACGGTGGTACAGGCGACAGAAGATGCCCAGCACCTTGAGCTGGCGCTGCAGGCCCATCCATTCGAAGTCGCGCCAGAAGTTGCCGAAGTCGTCGTCCACCGGCAGCCCCGCGCGGCGCGCCCGCTCCCAGTAGCGCACGGCCCAGTCGATCTGCTGCTCTTCTTCCCACTCGATGTAGGCATCGCGCAGCAAGGAGGCCAGGTCATAGGTGATCGGGCCCCAGACGGCATCCTGGAAGTCGATGATGCCGGGGTTGTCGGCGCTGCCGGGCGGCGCGCTCACCATCAGGTTGCGCGAATGGTAGTCGCGGTGCACCAGCACCTTCGGCTGCGCCAGGTTGTTGGCCAGGATCAGCTCGAAGCAGCGCTGCAGTTGCTGGCGTGTGGTGTCGTCGAGCGTGATCCCGTGATGGCGCTGCACGTACCAGTCGGGAAACAACTGCATCTCGCGGGTCAGCAAGGCCTCGTCATAGGGTGGCACCTGGCCCTCGGCCGCAATGCCCTGCAGGCGCACCAGGGCGCCCATCGCATCGGCATACAGCGCCGGGGCGGTCGTGGCGTCGAGCACGCTCAGGTAGGTGGTCCGGCCCAGGTCGCTCAGCAGCATGAAACCCTGGGCTTCATCCCACTCCAGCACCTCGGGCGCGTTCAGCCCGGCATCGCGCAGCAGGCGGGCCACCTGCACGAAGGGACGGCAGTCCTCGTGGCTGGGCGGCGCGTCCATGATGATGCGTGAGCCCTCGGCGCCGTCGACACGGAAGTAGCGCCGGAAGCTCGCATCGGCACTGGCGCTGCGCACGCTGGCAGCGTCCAGCCCACGCGCACCCAGGCCGGCCAGCCAGCGCTCGAAGGCGGCCTGGCGGGCCGGGTCGGACCAGACGATGGGCGGGACGGTTGCATCGGAATCGGCGTTCGGGGCAGCAGGCAGGGACATGGCGCAGGCTCTTGGCCAAGGTCGGTGGAAAGAAAGGGGCGCCGCGGCAGGCCGGTCGGGCCCGGGGCTCGTGGAATAATCGATTCTACAAACCGCCCGGCCCTGGTCCTCGTGATCGGGAGCCGTCGTCGAGCGCCGCAACGCCAGCGGCGGCGCGCAACTCCACCCGCTTCTGTCTTGGCCCGACTGCCCGTTGCCCAAAGCGCCCCTGGCTGGCATCCGATCGCCGCCGCAGCCTGCCTGCTGATGGCCGGCGCGAGCGTGCATGCTCAGACCACCCCCGCCCCGACCGCGGCCGCCAAGCCCCTGCCGATCATCGTGCAGGCGCGCGAGCTCTATGGCCGCCCGGACCTGGAAACCATCGCCGAGGGTGACGCCGAACTCGAGCAGGGCCCCACCCGCATCCGGGCCGACCGGCTCGAGTACGACATGTCGCAGGGCCTGGCCAAGGCGCGCGGCAACGTGCGCATCACCCGCGACGGCAACCGCTTTGCCGGGCCGGAGCTGCAGATCCAGCTCGACCGCTACGAAGGCTTTTTTCTTCAGCCAAGCTACTACTTTGCCCTGACCCAGGCCGGCGGCCAGGCGCAGCGGGTCGACTTCCTCGGGCGCGAGCGCCTGGCGGCCACCGACGCAACGTATTCGAGCTGCACCCCCGACGACCAGGGCGAATACGCGTGGCTGCTGCAGGCCGACAGCGTGAAGTTCGACTTCGAGAACAACGAAGGGGTCGCCGAGGGCGGTGTGCTGCGTTTCATGGGCGTGCCGGTGCTGGCCGCGCCCTACCTGAGCTTTCCGCTGTCGGACGCGCGCAAGTCGGGCTGGCTGCCGCCCAACTTCGATCTGGACAACAAGAGCGGCTTTTCGCTGGCAGTGCCTTACTACTGGAACATCGCACCCAACCGCGATGCCACCATCACGCCGTCGATCATGACGCGCCGGGGCGTGGCGGTGAGCAGCCAGTTCCGCTACCTGGAGCCGTCGTTCTCGGGCCAGATCGACTACCACCTGCTGCCGAACGACCGCGTGGCCAACCGGTCACGCAGCGCGCTGGCCTTCAGCCACCTGGGTGCGCTGCCGTACGAAGGCAGCTACCGACTGCGCATGAACCGGGTGTCGGACGACGACTACTGGAAAGACTTCGAGCGCAACATCGCCCACATCACGCCACGTCTGCTGCCCACCGATGCGCAGGGGTCGTGGTGGCATGGCGACTGGAATTTTTATGCCCGGGCCCAGCGCTGGCAGGTGCTGCAGGACCTGACGGCCCCGATCACCTCGCCTTACGCCCGCGCCCCCCAGTTCGGCGTGCGTCGGGACTACGGCCTCGGCGCCGGCCTGCAGCTGGCCCTGGAAGCCGAGGTGAACCGCTTCGTGCTCGACGACGAACCGGCCGACGGACGACCTGAAGGCACCCGCGTGCACGCGCTGGGCAGCCTGAGCTGGCCGCTGGTGTCCACGCCGGGGTGGTTCCTGACGCCGCGGCTGAGCTTCAATGCCGCGACCTATCGCCTGGACGACACGCTCACGTCCGGCCGCCGCTCGGCGTCGCGCTTCATCCCGACCGTCAGCGTGGACACCGGCTGGACCTTCGAGCGTCCGACCGAATGGTTCGGTCGCCGCTTCGTCCAGACGCTGGAGCCGCGGCTGATGTACGTGCACACACCGTACCGCGACCAGTCCGACCTGCCCAACTTCGACGCCGCACCGAAAGACCAGAACTTCTCGACCGCCTTCGATGCCAACCCGTTCTCAGGCGTCGACCGGGTGGCCGACGCGCACCACGTGACTGCCGGCGCCTACACCCGCCTGCTCGACGAGAACACGGGCCTCGAAGCCCTGAAGCTCGGCATCGCCCAGCGTTACCTGCTGCGCGACCAGCGCCTCACGCCCGAAGGTGTGCCCTTCACCCAGCGCCTGGGCGACGTGCTGCTGCTCGGCTCGACCGGCGCCATCCCGAACTGGCTGCTGCAGGCATCGGCACAGTACAACCCCGACCTCAAGCGCACCGTGCGCTCGACGGTGTCGGCCCGCTTTGCGCCCGGCCCCTTCCGCACGGTGAACGTCAGCTACAGCCTGACCCGCAAGGCCAGCGAGCAGCTCGACGTCGGCTGGCAGTGGCCGATCTACCGTGGTCGCGCCCCGGGGGCGGCCGAAGGCAACGCGGCCTGTTCCGGCACGCTGTACTCGGTGGGCCGGCTGAACTACAGCCTGCAGGATCGCCGCATGACCGACTCGCTGGTCGGTCTGGAGTATGACGCCGGCTGCTGGATCGGCCGCGTGGTGGCCGTCCGCCGCTCGACCAGCCAGCAGGAAGCGACCACACGACTGATGTTCCAGATCGAGTTCGTCGGGCTGTCACGCCTGGGCTCGAACCCGCTGACCGTCCTGAAGGACAATATTCCCGGTTACCAGCTGCTGCGTGACGACGGTTCGTCCCAGCCCTGACCCGTTGTGACCTGCGCTTGCCCGACCTGACCTCCATGACCCGAACCCTTTTCGAGCGGCCGCGCCGCGCCCTGCGCCACACCCTGTTGATGTTGCTGTGCGCCACGCTCGGCCTCGGCGCCGCGGCCCAGTCGGCCGCGCCACGCGGGGGTGACTACATCGTGGCCGTCGTCAACCAGGAGCTGGTGACCAACAGCGAGGTCCAGCAGCGCGTGGCCAGCCTGGTCCAGGAGGCGCAGCGCAGCGGCGCCCGGCTGCCGCCGGCCGAAGCACTGCGCAACCAGGTCCTCAACGCACTGATCGACGACCGGGCCCAGCTGTCCCATGCCCGCGACGTCGGCATGCGGGTGGACGAGGCCGAGGTCGACCGGGCCGTCAACAACGTGGCGGCCCAGAACCAGCTCACCCAGGCCCAGTTGCGTGAGCGCCTGGCCGCCCAGGGCATCGACTACCTGCGGTTTCGCAACAACCTGCGCGACCAGATCATGCTGCAGCGGCTGCGCGAGCGTGAGGTGCAGGCCCGCATCCGCATCACCGAGGCCGAGATCGAACAGTTCCTGACGGCCCAGCGAGGCCAGGCCGCCGGCAACGTGCAGTACAACATCGCGCAGATCCTGGTGGCCGTGCCCGAAGGCGCCAGCGCGGAACAGCAGGCTGAGCGCCGCGCCCGCGCCAATCAGGTGCTGGCGCAGGCGCGCTCGGGCACCCCGTTCGAGCAACTGGCCCGCGAATACTCGGACGGCGCCAACAAGGACCAGGGCGGTGCCATCGGCCTGCGCAGCGCCGACCGCCTGCCTGACCTGTTCGTCGAGGCGGTGCGTGAGCTGTCGCCCGGCGACCTGGCCACCGCGGTGGTGCGCTCAGGCGCCGGCTTTCACATCCTGAAGCTGCTGTCGCGTGACGACCCGACCGGCCTCAGCGTGACCCAGACCCGCGCCAGCCACATCCTGCTGCGGCTGTCGCCCCAGCTGACCCAGGAGACCGCGCTGCGGCGCCTGGCCGACTACCGCCGCCGCATTGAGTCCGGCCAGGCCAGTTTTGCGCAGCTGGCGCGACAACACTCCGAGGACGGCAGTGCCTCGCAGGGCGGCGACCTCGGCTGGGCCAGCCCGGGCCAGTTCGTGCCCGAATTCGAGGAGGTCATGACCAAGCTGGCGGTGGGCCAGGTGTCCGAGCCCTTCATGTCGCGTTTCGGGGCGCACCTGATGCAGGTCAACGAGCGCCGCGAGACACGCCTGGACGCCCGCCAGCAGCGCGAGCTGGCCACCAATGCCCTGCGCGAGCAGAAGTTCGAGGCGGCCTATGAGGACTGGGCCCGCGAGATCCGCGAACGGGCCTATGTCGAGCTGCGCGAGCCTCCGCAGTGAGCGCCTCGTGAAACACATACCCCGCAAGCGCTTCGGCCAGCACTTCCTGACCGACACCACGGTCCTGGACGACATCGTCCGGGCGATCGCGCCGCGCCCCGACGAACGCCTGGTCGAGATCGGCCCCGGGATGGGCGCCTTGACCGACCCGCTGGTGCAGCGCTGCGAGCACCTGACGGTGATCGAGCTCGACCGCGACCTCGCCGCCCGGTTGCGCAAGCGCCCCGAACTCACCGTGGTCGAGGCCGACGTGCTGAGTGTGGACTTCACCGCACTGCGCGGCAGTGACCCGCGCAAGCTGCGGATCGTGGGCAACCTGCCCTACAACATCTCGTCACCGATCGCGTTTCACCTGCTCGAGCATGTCGACGTGGTGGAAGACCAGCACTTCATGCTTCAGAAGGAAGTGGTGGACCGCATGGCCGCCGCACCGGGGCAGAAGGACTACGGCCGCTTGAGCGTGATGCTGCAGTGGCGTTACGACATCGAGTCGCTGTTCGACGTGCCGCCGGAGGCCTTCGACCCGCCACCGCGTGTGGACTCGGCCGTGGTGCGCATGGTGCCGCTGCCCGATGCCGCCCTGCTGGACACCGCCTTGTTGTCGGAACTGGTCGCCACGGCGTTTTCTCAGCGGCGCAAGCTGCTGCGCCACACGCTCGGGCGCTGGCTGGAGCAACGTGGCCACACCGGCCACTTCGACGTGCAGCGCCGCGCCGAGGAAGTGCCGGTGTCGGAATACGTGGCGTTGGCCCTGGCCGTGGCATCCACGCCACCCCGACCGGCCGCGTGACGCTCACATCGCTTGCTGCGGGGAAGATCGCTTCAACGCCCGGCCCCCGACGGCTGCACGTGCGGGTGCGGGTGATTGCGCACCCATGTGAAACAGGGCGAACTGACGGGGTCGCCCTGTGTGCTGTTTGCGCTTCGGCGCGATCTGCAGCGCTGCGGTTCGCGCAGGCGGCAGGCCGCGCGTCAGGCGGCCGCCAGCCAGGCGGACGTATCGAAAGCGCTGCTCATCATCGGCATGTTCATGCCAAACGAGCTGTTGGCACTGCCGCTCTTGCTCGGCTTGACTGCCACTTCGCTCTGGGCCATCTCGTTGGCCCGCTCCCATGACCCGATTTCCTGGGAGCGGGCTACAGAAAAGAATAGAAACATCGGAAGGGCACTTTGCGGTCCCCCCAGAAGTCTGCCGCATCGCGGAAGACGTCGAGCAATTGCTCGCGCGCCTCCCGGTCGAAACGCGGGTTGTCGGGAATCTGCTCGAGCACCACGATGAAACCGGGCTGCGGACCGGACTTGTGCACCAGGTCGGTCATGCAGTCATAGAGCGCATCGAAGTTCTTGCCGAAATGCGCGGGAAACAGGAAAGCCTGCGCGATCCCGTCCAGGACGTCCTGCTTGGACTGGGCCTGGCTCAGGTTGGCGTACAGGAAATGCTGACCGGTATCCTGGGCGGCCTGCATCAGGTCTTCCACGCGGAAGGCGCGGATCGACTGCACGATGTTCGGACGGACGGTCTGCAAGAGCATGGTCACGATCCCCCTATTTCATCAGAAGCGATTCATTCGACGATCCGGCGAAAACTGGCGTAGTGGTCGTCGGTGTAATAGCAGGCTTCAGGGGCAGTGGGAGGTTTGCCGCCACACACGATGCGCCGGGCGCCGCGGTGGCGTACACCGGGCGTCTTGACCGTGTACTCGCGATAGTGGCCTCGCGCCCGGATCGGCAGCAACCGCTCGCGGTTGAAGAACACCGTTCCGTCTTTCTCGTAGGGGAAGGGGCCTCCCTCACGGATCAGTCGGTGGGTGTGCTGGGCCTGCCGAGGCAATGCACTGAGTGCGACCAGCCGCTTGTCGGCTTCGGTGACGCCGGGCGGCGATTCCTTCGCCAGCGCCGGCCCGCCCGCCAAGGCGACCGCCAGCACAGCGACGGTAGTAACTCCTAACTTACGGAGCGACTGCCACCGGAGTGACGAAGCAGCGGTTGCCACGGGTTTTCCCTGAATCCTGAAGCCCGCATGGTACCGAATTGGGGCAAAAACCACAAGGCTGTGCCTCAAATTTCAGCACCATCCAGGGGGATTCAGCGAGTCATCAGTGAGCGGTCACTCTCTTCTAGATCATTATCCCGTCGCGATTCTCGGCGGATGTTGCGCTAGAGAAATGCCTCTTGAAACGACCCTTGCACAAGCTGAACAGCTGCACCGCCCGTTTTCGGGGCTTTTCGAGCCATTTCGACGGTTTTCGGGGCGTCGTGGCACGCCCACGGGGGCCGGGCTGCCCTGCAGGGCAGCCCGGCCGGCGGCGTCAGCGGGCCGCGTTGGCGTCGGCGACCGTCAAGGCCGTCATGTTGACGATGCGGCGCACCGTGGCCGACGGCGTCAGGATGTGCAGCGGCTTGGCCGCCCCCAGCAGCACCGGGCCGATCGCGATGCCGCCGCCGGCCGCCGTCTTCAGCAGGTTGTAGCTGATGTTGGCGGCATCGATGTTGGGCAGCACCAGCAGGTTGGCTTCACCGCTGAGCGTGCTGTTGGGCATCAGCTCGCGGCGATAGGGGCCGTCCAGCGCGGCGTCGCCATGCATCTCGCCGTCGACTTCCAGCCAGGGGGCGCGGTCGCGGATCAGCTCCAGCGCACAGCGCATCTTCACGGCCGAGGGCTGGTTGCTCGAGCCGAAGTTCGAGTGCGACAGCAGTGCCGCCTTGGGCTGCAGGCCGAAACGCATCATCTCCTCGGCCGCCAGCACGGTGATCTCGGCGAGCTGCTCGGCGGTGGGGTCGTAGTTCACGTGCGTGTCGACGAGGTAGACCTGCCGGCCCGGCAGGATCAGCCCGTTCATGCAGGCATAGGTGTTCACGCCGGCGCGCCGGCCAATCACCTGGTCGATGTACTGCAGGTGCATCGACGTGGAGCCCCAGGTGCCGCACAGCATGCCGTCGACCTCGCCCTTGTGCAGCAGCATCGCACCGATCAGCGTCAGGCGGCGGCGCATCTCGATCTTGGCGAGCTGCTGCGTGACGCCCTTGCGTTCGGTCATGCGGTGGTAGGTCTGCCAGTAGTCGCGATAGCGGTGGTCGAACTCGGTGTTGACGACGTCGTAGTCGCGCCCTTCCACCAGGCGCAGCCCGAACCGCTCGACCCGCTGGGCGATCACCTCTGGGCGGCCGATCAGCGTGGGGCGGGCCAGGCCTTCGTCGATCACGACCTGCACCGCGCGCAGCACGCGCTCTTCCTCACCCTCGCAGTAGACCACCCGCTTGTTCGCCGCACGCTTGGCCACGGTGAAGATCGGCTTCATCGTCGTGCCGGAGGCGTAGACGAAGGTCTGCAGCTTCTCGCGGTAGGCGTCGAGGTCGGCGATCGGCCGGCTCGCCACGCCCGACTCGGCGGCGGCCTTGGCCACGGCCGGGGCGATGCGCATCATCAGGCGCGGATCGAAGGGCTTGGGAATGAGGTACTCGGGCCCGAAGCTCAGCGAGGCGCCGGCATAGGCGGCCGCCACGACCTCGCTCTGCTCGGCCTGGGCCAGCTCGGCGATGGCATGCACCGCGGCGATCTCCATCTCGACCGTGATGGTCGTGGCGCCCGAATCGAGGGCGCCGCGGAAGATGTACGGGAAGCACAGGACGTTGTTGACCTGGTTGGGATAGTCGGTGCGCCCGGTGGCCATGATCGCGTCCTGACGGACCTCGCGCACCTCCTCGGGCATGATCTCGGGCGTGGGGTTGGCCAGCGCCAGGATCAGCGGGTTGGGCGCCATGCGCGCCACCATGTCCTTCTTGAGCACACCACCGGCCGACAGGCCCAGGAAGATGTCCGCGCCGTCGATCGCCTGCGCCAGCGTGCGCTGGTCGGTCTTCTGGGCGAACTGGGCCTTGTCCTCGTCCATCAGTTCGGTGCGGCCCTCGTAGACGACACCGGCCAGGTCGGTCACCCAGATGTTCTCGCGCGGCAGGCCCAGCTTGACCAGCAGGCCCAGGCAGGCCAGCGCGGCCGCCCCGGCGCCCGACGCCACCAGCTTGACCTGCTTGATGTCCTTGCCCACGACCTTCAGGCCATTGAGCACCGCGGCACCGACCACGATGGCCGTGCCGTGCTGGTCGTCGTGGAAGACCGGGATCTTCATGCGCTCGCGC